>JAUHZT010000200.1 GCA_030425905.1 Gammaproteobacteria bacterium | reverse complement strand
TCTCATAGAAACAAAGAGTCTGTAACAGTATGTTCTACCGTTTACCTGCCACTGCACTAGCAACCTTGATCCTGCTGACAATCTCGCCCGAAATACTCGCCCAGGATCATGATGATGGGCATGACGATCACGCCGAGGAGATTGAAGAAATTGTCGTGCAGGCGACAAGGTCGCGACGCCGCATCCAGGATGAGCCATTGCGAGTCGAAGCGCTCGGGCAGGAAGAGATCGAAGAGAAGCTGCTCATGCGTCCGGGCAATATCTCGATGATGTTGAATGAAACGGGTGGCTTGCGCGTGCAGGTGACATCTCCCGCACTGGGCTCGGCCAATGTCAGAATTCATGGCATGCGCGGGCGCTACACACAATTGCTGGCCGACGGCTTGCCGCTTTACGGTGGGCAGGCCTCATCGCTTGGTTTGCTGCAAGTGCCACCGAGCGACCTCGGCCAGGTCGAGATTATCAAGGGCTCCGCATCGGCCCTCTATGGCGGGCAGGCACTGGGCGGTGTTATCAATCTCGTCTCGAAGCGCCCGGGCACGGACGCGGAGGGTGAAGTCATTCTCAACGCGACCACGCGTGACGCGCAGGACCTGTCGGTCTACCTTGCGAGCCCCCTGGGTCGTGGCTGGAGTGGCTCCCTGCTCGCTGGCTACAACCGGCAGTCGGTGCAGGACCTCGACGATGACACTTGGATCGATATGCCGGGCTACGAGCGTTTCTCGGCAAGGCCGCGGCTGTTCTACGAAGGACAGGATGGCCTGAGCATCTACATGACCGTTGGCGCGATGACCGAGGATAGGCGGGGCGGTACGCTGGAAGGCGGGCTGGCCCCGGACGGGGATCCCTTTCCACAGAACCAGGACACGAATCGTGTCGATGCCGGTCTTGTTATCGAGCGACCTGTTGGCAACTGGGGATACGCACAAGTGCGTGCATCCGGTACTCAACAATCCCATGATCATCGTTTCGGCACGCTGCTCGAGCAAGACGAGCATGAGACAATGCTTGTCGAAACCTCGCTAAGTGGCGAAACATCATCCGTGTCCTGGGTTGGTGGCTTCGCGTACCAGGCGGACAGCTACGATTCCGACACCTTCCCGGTTTTCGACTACAACTACGACGCACCCGCGCTCTTTGTCCAGGTGGATCAGGACCTCGGACCTGAATTGAGTTATGCCGCCAGCGCACGCTGGGATGATCATAGTGAATACGGTGGACAATTCAGTCCGCGCCTGTCGCTCCTTTATCGCCCGGGACCCTGGACCATCCGTGCATCATGGGGACGAGGTTTCTATGCACCCACGCCGTTCTTAGAGGAAACCGAGGCCGCCGGCCTGTCGCGGCTGGAACCACTCACAGGTCTTGTCGCCGAGACGGCCGATACCCTGTCGCTCGATATCGGCTACGCATCGGGCGCCCTCGAAACCGGCCTGACACTGTTTGCCTCAGACATCGATGACGCGATGCGACTGCAAACTGTCGCTGCGGATCGAGTGCAACTTGTCAATCAGAACGGGGTCACCCGCACCCGTGGTGTCGAGGCGCTGTTACGTTGGCGCCGTGCGCCCTACGTTATAACTGCCAGCTATCTCTACCTCGATGCCAGCGAGCCGCTGGTCGATACAGCCGGCTACCGGTCGGTACCACTGACGCCGCGACATTCGGCGGGCATCGTAGCGATGTGGGAGGAGCATGACCGCGGCCGGGTAGGACTCGAGCTTTACTACACGGGCACGCAGTCTCTCGAAGATAACCCCTACCGCGAACAGGGCAAACCGTACCTTCACATCGGCCTGCTTGGAGAGATCGTGCTCGGACGCTATCGCCTGTTCCTGAATCTTGAAAATCTACTGGACGTTCGCCAGACCCGCGAGGACTCTTTGCTACGGCCAACGCGCGCTCCCGACGGTCGCTGGACCGTGGATGCATGGTCGCCGCTGGAAGGGTTTATTGCGAACGCCGGAGTGCGTATTGGTTTCGGGGAGTAAATTTCGCGCGGTTAAAGTTACACTTGGGCTCCTTTGACAACGCACAGTGATATGCACGGAAGGGCGTCGTCTAGCGAGGATCCATGCTCGAGAGTTCATCAAAGGTGCATACCAGGCTTTCTGTGATCTGCCTCTGGGCGCTGTTAACGCTAGCCCCGGACCACATTCTTGCTGAAGAAAAAGACCAAACCGCGCGGCCCACAATCGGGCTGGTGCTGAGCGGTGGCGGCGCTCGCGGTGCTGCGCATGCCGGCGTCATCAAAGCGCTGGATGACCTGCAGATCCCCGTGGACTTTATCGCCGGGACCAGCATGGGGGCCGTCGTTGGTGGGCTGTACGCATCGGGTATGAGTGCGGACGAACTGGTCGAGGTTATTGATACCGTGAACTGGCCCGACTTGCTAACCGACCGGCCACCCAGGGGGCAACGCTCATTTCGTCGCAAGAGTGATGACGTCGGTTTCATGGTCGACTACGACCTCGGCGCCAACAAGTCCGGTATTGTTTTTCCCGAGGGCTTCATTCAGGGGCAGAAGCTGGAACTCGCGCTGAAGCGTCTTGTGTTGCCGGTTATTGCCGTTGATGATTTCGATCAGCTACCCATCCCGTTTCGTGCGATAGCAACCGATATTGTGACGGGTCAGGCCGTGGTTCTGGACTCCGGTGATCTTGCACAGGCGATGCGCGCAAGCATGTCGGTGCCGGGCTTGTTCAAACCCGTCCGTCGGGACGGCCAAATACTCGTGGATGGCGGAGTGGCCAACAACCTGCCCGTGAAAATTGTGCAGGACATGGGCGCGGATATACTCATCGTGGTCGATGCAGGTTTTCCCTTGCTTGAAGAAGGCGACCTGACTTCTGCACTGGCGCTCACCAAGCAAATGCTCACGATCCTGATCAATGGTCGAGCGCAGGAACAAATAGAGCTGCTTTCTGAAAACGATATTCTGATAAGGCCTCAGCTTGGCAACCTGGAATCGCAGGATTTTCGCCGCCTGGGCGAAGCCTTAGGGCTGGGGCTGGAGGCGGCACAGATGTCTGCCGAGCGTCTTGCGCCGCTGTCCTTGCCCGACTCGGCGTATCACGCCTTCCGGCAACACGTTGAGTCAGGCCGTCGTGATGCACCGATTATTGACAACGTGGTTGTCGAAAACCAGTCACGACTGGCGCCCAAGGTCATAGAAGAACGACTTGCGGACCAGCGAGACAAGCCGCTCGATGTCGACCAGCTTGAAGCAGACCTGACAAACATCTATGGCTTCGATACGTTTGAGACGGTCACCTATAACGTGTTCCGGGACTCGGGCGAGAACACACTGATGGTTAAAGCCGCGCAGAAAAACTGGGGACCAAACTACGTCCGTTTCGGCATCAATCTTGAAGATGACTTTAGCGGCAATAGCAATTACAACCTTGCTGCCAGGCTTACACGCACCGAGATGAATGCATTGGGCGGCGAGCTGCGCTTTGAGGTTCAGGTTGGCAAGACGCCCCGCTTCTTCGCCGAATGGTTCCAGCCGCTCGACTATGCGTCGAAGTGGTTTATAAACCCGCAACTCGAACTGGCGCGTTCGGGATCAGCGGTCTTCGACGGGAACGGGCTGCAACTCGCCGAGCTCGGCTCAGACACAGCAAGGGCCTCGTTCGCCATCGGGCGCCAGTTCGGTAACTGGGGCGGTTTCAGTGTTGGCTACTCGCAT
>JAUHZT010000199.1 GCA_030425905.1 Gammaproteobacteria bacterium | reverse complement strand
ATACCACGTCATCGCAAGCGTGGGCCTGCAGAAGTTTGACTACCGCGCCGGTGAGAACGGCCGCTTTATTCTGTGCGAATCGCCGCTCATGAAGAAACCGGTTCCAGCCCAGTAACACCGTAACCCCAAAAAAAACGGGCCCCTCCTTGCGGAAGGGCCCGCTTCACTGCCCGGCTTTCGGCCTGAGCCTACTCGGCAGGAGCGACTACGAAAACGGCTTCCGTTTCCTCGGTCGCGCCTCCTCGATTGCCTTCGCCGCGATCTCCGTTGGTAAAGAACATAACCCCCACTTCCGTGGGATTGTTGCCGGCGGCGCCGAAGTCGAAGATATCGACTACGCCTGTGTCGCCTTCAAGCAAGTCAGGCACACCGTTGAACGCAAAGTAACGTTCGCCGAACGGTGCCCAGCTTGTTGACGTCAGATTGAACGAGTTTCCGAAGTACGCATCCTGCACGTACACGGTGCTGTCGATCTGCTCGAACACCGGCGGCGCACCAATCTGCGCATCACAGACCAGCAGGACCTGGTTCGCGGTGTTGGTGGCATGCTCGGTAAAGAAGAAGGCCGTCGAACCACCGGCGCCTACGAGGTCCTGCACCACAGTGACATTCCTGTAATCACCCGGTGTACCCAGGAAGTTGAGCGGCAGGTTGAAGACATCGAAGTCATCAACGCCGTCACCGTCAACATCGAGGAAGATGCCAGCAAGCCCCGGGTATACGGCAAGCGACTGGCGCTCCCAGAAGTGATAGGCAAATGCCACCAGGTAATCGTTGTTGCCGTCAGGAGCACTGCAGAAGCCATCCGGTACGGCATAGGTCTGGACGCCAAACGCCTTGATGTCGGGGTTTGGATTCTGACCGCCCTCGGGACCCGGGGCTGGCTGCGTATCCGCAAGATGCAACAATGAATACATGTCATTTTGCGCCGTACCAACGCCCGAATTTGTCAGACCAATAGCCCCGAATCCGCCGTCCGTCACCAGCACGTTCGAATCCGCTTCTACGTGTGCGGCTTTACGCGGCAGGATGTGCCACGGCATCGAGAAGGACTGGCCACTGTCGTACAGGTCGAAACGCGGGAACTTCCAGCCACCGTGATGCCTGTTGCGGTGACCGCCCCACGGCCACCAGGAGAACTTCCTCTTGGAGCGCGCCTGGAAGTGGATATAACCGTCAAACTCGTTGAAGGTCAGGTTATCGGGGTTGCCGCCACCCGAGCCATCGTTCATGGCATTCGCAGGCAGCTTGCTGCCATCGATTCGCATGCGCACTTTCACCGTGCGCGTTGCAAACGGATTGAGCACGATGCTCTTCGGGATCACATCGATCTCGATGGCTTCGGTTGCCGCGTCATTCTCGAAGCGGAACATCGCTTCTGCCATGTACTTCACGCGCTCAAAGCTGTAGTTACGAATCTTCACGCGCTTTTCGATGACCATGCTGCCATCGACGTCTACCTGGCCAAACGACAAGCCACCGCTGTTGGTTTCCTTGTCCCACGCGGCCACCGGTGATGCGAGTGCTGCGTCGACGCGCACTTCACCACCGCCGATGCGGCTGATCGCGGCCAGGTCACCCGCCGGGCTGTTGACGACGTTGACCTCGCCGGTGTTCATCAGGGCCGCCTTGATCTCGGCAGGCCGACGCCATGGGTAAGCGTCCATCATGAGCGCCGCAGCACCGGCAACCATCGGGCTGGCGCCCGACGTGCCACCAAATGCGTTCGTGCCGGTACCGGTCGATGACGCGGCAGATACTGATGCCCCCGGAGCGCCTATTTCAGGCTTCAGGGTATTACCGAAATAACCGGGTCCGCGCGATGAAGAGTTGACCATGCGCGCTTCGAAATCGGTGAATTGCACATCCGGGTCAAAGCGCACAACCGCGCTGCCACTACGCAGAATGTCGGCATCGGCCTGGCCGATCATGAAGCCGCTGATATCAAAGCTGCCACTGGCCGGCAAATCGCCACCATCAGCACCACCGAACGGTGCATCCGGCGTGACAAGCCCGATGATGCCAAGCGCACCGCCGGCATCCTGAATGTTGGCAATTTTCGCGGTGAAGTTGCAGCCGCCACGATCCACCATGACGATGCCGGTCACGGCAGCGGAAAATGCGGCACAACCGTTCAGGTTACCCACATTGCCAGGGTCGCCATAGGTTACGACGCCTTCCATCACCGAGCTTAACGGCGCCGACCAGGGCTGGAAGACCGCCTCATAGTTGCCCGCAAGTGCGGCTGGTTCGAGCACCTGCATGGCGGTCGGGTTAATCGCTGAATACACCTGCGTCTGGGCGACAGACAAAGCGCTTGAAGCCGCCCCCGGCGTACCGGTTATGTACGGGAAATCGCCACCGTTACCGGCCGAGGCGACCGTGAGAACGCCGGCAGCCGAGGCGATATTCGTGGCATAGGCAAGGTCATCGTCAAATGCCTGGCCGAAATCGGAACCCAGCGACATATTGATGATATCGACATGATCGCGCGTGTCGCCGTCGCCGTTGGGATCGAGTGCATACTCGATGCCCTTGATTAACGCGACACCGTTACATGAAGATGCAAACGCGGCGCAGACTTTGACGGCGTAAAGATCAACGCCGGGAGCAACACCCGGCGCGCCGGGCGTAATGCCACCGATGATATCGGCAACGTGTGTTCCGTGACCGCCAAAATTGCCAATGTCCGTGGCTGCGATTGGATCATCGTCTTCGCTGCGTGCGCCAAAGGGCCACTGCTCGCCAACGAAGTCGAAACCTTCAACGACCTTGGCCGTTGGGAACAGGCCGTCGCGACTGGCCGCCTCGGCACCGCTGCCATCGATCGGCCCATAAGCCGCCTCGTAAGCTTCGGCTGTGCCTGCGCCGCCAAACGCTACGTGCGTGTAGTCCACGCCGGCATCGAGTACGGCGACGCTCACACCGCGCCCGGTTACGCCTCGCCGTTGCGCATAGGCGGCGCCGACTTGCGGCACTGTCTCGGCAAGGTCCATCTCGTAGTGACGAACCAGCGTAATGCGTTCCACTTCAGCATCGGCAGCAAGACCGGCCAGGTCCGAGGTATCAACGTTGGCGAAAACGGCATTGATTGCGACCTGCGTCTTACCCGTGACTCTGAATGAGCGGGAGCTGCCATGGCCGCGCGCGATAAAACTCGACTGGTCAGCCATGATGCGAGACTTGGCCCCGGGGCCCGAACCCGGGCTGGCGACATCCGCTAACGCGGCAGGCTCGCCCTTGAGTTTAATCAGGACCTCGACCGTACCCTGCTCATTAAATAGCGCAGGATCAATCTTGCGCAAGCTGGCGTAGTTGACGTCCAGCCTGATCGCCTGGCTGAGGCGCTGGTTCTCGATTCTGTCCATGCGATCTGCAGAAACCGTTTCATTCTTGCTGGCTGCAGAAACGGTACCGGCCATTAAAGACACGGCGATACCGGCGACGAAGGCTGCGGCACGAACGGCGAGCCCCCTGTGCTTAATACTCGACATTGATTTTCCCCTATAGCAACGCGCTGTTCAGACAATCACCCCGGTGCTGTTGTCAGCACTCTTTTGGGGTGACCTGTGCGGCTCGCTGCCCGGGTATCTTATTGTCTGTAATAGCAGCGAAGACCCGTAGTGGTTACAACCGTAACATGAATTGCGGCGATAATTGTTACCTGGCACCCATATTTGGTCGCAGCGACCAGCCCCGGCGGCATGCCGGGTTAC
>JAUHZT010000061.1 GCA_030425905.1 Gammaproteobacteria bacterium | reverse complement strand
TAAGAATACAGGCGCGTGCCGCATCTTGTGCATAAGCCCTCAATCCAGAAACTCGCCTGCAAGGTCGTCGAGGAAGTCCCGCCCACGCTCTGTCGGCCGCCAGATGCCAGCGTCATTGCGCGAAATAAGGCCGCGTGCCAGGGCCCGGCCAGCCCGCTCGCTGAGCACCGTGGCGGGCAGGCCCGTGCGCTCAACAAACAGCTGTTCGTCGAAACCGTCGGCCAGTCGTAGCGCATTCAGCAGGAACTCAAAACACAGGTCCCGGTCGCTCAGTGGCGGCGCCAGCTCCATGGGCTCCGCGGCTTGCTCATCCTCCAGCAGCGCCATGTAGGCTTGCGGATTGGCGGGCTTGGCATAGCGCCGAACCGCACCGTCGACCGTCAGCTTGCCGTGCGCGCCGGCACCGGCCGCCAGGTAATCGCCAAACTGCCAGTAGTTCAGGTTGTGCCGGCAGCGCGCACCGGGCCTTGCGTAGGCCGACACCTCGTACTGCGCATAACCGCGGCTCGCGAGCAGGGCCTGCCCTGCCATTTGCAGTTCGAGGCTCAAGTCGTTGTCCGGCAAGCCCGCCGGCGGTCGCGCGTAAAAGACCGTGTTCGGCTCGAGAGTTAGCTGGTACCAGGAAAAATGCGACGGCTCGAGCGCCAGTGCCTGCTCGATGTCCGCCAGCGCCGCGTCGATACCCTGCTGTGGCAAGCCGTACATCACATCGAGATTTATTTGCTCGAAGCCGGCATCCCGCGCCTCACCGAACGCCCGCACGATGTCATCGCTCGAATGTATACGGCCAAGCAACGACAGTGCCGCAGGAGAAAATGACTGCGCGCCGATTGAAAGCCGGTTAACGCCCGCCCGCCGGTAGCCGGCTGGCGTTCCGCACTCCACGGTCCCCGGGTTTGCCTCCATCGTTATCTCAATATCATCAACGAGGCGGTAATGCTGCGCAACGCAGTCAAGGACGCGGCCGATCTCGGCCGGAGAAAACAGGCTTGGCGTACCGCCACCGAGAAAGATACTGGTCAGTGGCCTGTCCGGAACACGCGCCGCTTCCAGCGCAAGATCCCGCGTTAGCGCATCGAGATAACGACTGCGCGGGTCTGCCTGCCCGAGCGAGTAAGAGTTGAAATCACAATAAGGGCATTTCTTCACGCACCATGGCAGGTGCACGTACAGCGAGAGCGGCGGCGACGTCATCCCGGATAGCGCAACGCCAGTGCCTCGGCAAGCTGTCGCAAGGCCTGGCCACGATGGCTGCGCGCGTTTTTTTGCTCGGCGGTCAGTTCAGCCGAACTCAGGCCGAAGGCCGCATCAAAGAACACCGGGTCGTAACCAAAACCGCCGGTACCGCGCCGCGCCGTGAGAATCTCGCCGTGCCAGACACCTTGCCCGGTTAAAGGCTGGTCGTCGTCGCCAGCAACGAAACAGGCTGCGCAATGAAAAGCGGCACGTCGATCCGCAACGCCGTTGAGTTCTGCCAGCAGCTTGTCAATATTCTCGTCGTCACTGGCCTGCTCGCCAGCGTAGCGCGCTGAACGCACGCCTGGGCGGCCATCAAGCGCCGCAACCGAGAGCCCGGAATCATCGGCGATGGCCGGCAACCCGGTAGCCGCATGCGCATGCCGCGCCTTGAGCAAGGCGTTCTCCGCGAAGGTCTGGCCCGTTTCATCCGCCTCGGTAACGCCATAGTCAGACTGCGGTACGACAGTGACATTGAGCGGCCGCAGGAGCGCCGCCAGCTCACGAATCTTGCCGGCATTGCCGCTGGCAAGAACGATGGTAACAGGTGCGGGCATGATCTCTGGCCAGTCCGACTCAGACCGTAGCGGCAATGACGTCGTTTTGCCGGGTCACGATCTGGTCGATGCCATTGCGCGCCAGTTTCAACATGCTCGCGAACTCGTCGTCGGTGAAGGCATGGCCCTCGGCCGTGCCCTGTACCTCGATGAAACGACCGGCTTCGTTCATGACAATATTCATGTCGGTTTCAGCTTCCGAGTCTTCGGCGTAGTCGAGGTCAAGTACCGGCATGCCGCGGTAAATGCCAACTGAGATAGCCGCCACCTGGCCGTACAGCGGATTCTTTTTCAGATTACGGGCCGCGCACAGACGCTGCATCGCGATGGCGAGCGCAACATAGGCGCCGCTGATGGAGGCCGTGCGCGTGCCGCCGTCTGCCTGTAACACATCGCAATCGAGTGTCACGGTGCGTTCGCCGAGTGCTTTCAGATCCACCACGGCGCGCAGGGAGCGTCCAATCAACCTGGAGATTTCCATGGTCCGGCCTCCCTGCTTGC
Organism: Gammaproteobacteria bacterium; assembly: GCA_030425905.1. Classification (GTDB taxonomy): domain Bacteria; phylum Pseudomonadota; class Gammaproteobacteria; order Steroidobacterales; family Woeseiaceae; genus UBA1847. The sequence goes on along the minus strand of JAUHZT010000061.1, from coordinate 15,917 downwards.
CACGCGCCGCCTCGCGCATGGAGCGCGTGTGCGTTGCGCGCGGCAACATACCGTATTCGCCGGTTACCCAGCCGCTGCCCTTGCCGCGCATCCAGCCGGGCACGCGGTCTTCAACCGTCGCAGTGCACAGCACGCGCGTATCGCCGAACTCGGTCAACACGCTGCCTTCGGCATGGCGCGTGAAATCGGGTATGAATTGAACGGAGCGCAATTCGCCCGCGTCGCGGCCGCTTGGTCGCATTCGGTATCTCCTGAGAGTTTAGGGGCCGAGCCACCGCAACGCGGTGCCCGTTGTATTGTCGCTATAGGGTGAATTGGCATTCAGTGCCTTGAGGCTGAGTGCCTTGAGATTCTCGGCGAGGTTGTCTTCGCCCGGTGCACCGATTTCGGCCATGTCCGCGTCGGCAAGACCCGACCACAAGCCGTCCGAGCAGGCGAGCAGTACGTCGCCGGGTTCGAGCGGTAACTTCGCCGTGATACTCATGTCCGGCACCGGCGCGTCGCCGCCAAGGCAGCATTCAACAAAATTGCGCATCGGATGGTCCTGCGCCTCTTCTTCGCTGATGGCCCCTTCCTGGATCAGCACCTCAACATGACTGTGATCCCGGGAACGGCCAAGGACGCGGCCGTCTCGCACCTGGTAGATGCGGCTGTCGCCAATGTGCGCCCAGAATGACCCGCCTTCCTGAACCAGGCAGATTGCACCGGTGGCACGGGGCCGAAAGTCGATGGCTACGTCATGCCCGAGGGCGACCACCGCGTCGTGCGCGCGCGCCAGTACCGTGTAGAGGAAGCCCTGCGGGTCGAAAATTGGCAGCCGCGCGGCAGTAAACTGCTCCTGTACGACCTTGAGCGCCGTTTCAGCCGCGCGTGCGCCGTCCGAATGCCCGCCCATGCCATCAAATACCAGCATCATGGCCGCCTCTTCGGCGACCACGACTGCGGCGCGGTCCTGATTGTCCTGGCGGTCCCCAAGAGCCGAGACTTTCGCGTATTCAACGTGCATGGAGTTTCGTTCTGCCTTGTGTCTCTTTAATATGCCGTGCCGGTGGCGCAAAAAGCGTGACCGATCCGCCACCGTGGAGATAAAGAATCAGATGTTACACAGTATGACAGGCTTTGCGCGAGAGTCGGCGGAGACATCCATCGGGACGCTCACCTGGGAAATCCGGGCTGTGAACCACCGCTACCTCGATTTACAGTTCAAGATGCCGGACGAACTGCGTCCCCATGAGCAGCAGTTGCGCCAGACAGTCGGGGAGGTGCTCAAACGCGGTAAGGTCGAGTGCGCGTTGCATTTCAGGCGTGCGTTCGACGACAGCCAGGCGCTGCAACTCGACGAGGCGCTGGTCGCGCTGGTCGGGAAAAGGCTCACCGAGATTGCCGCAACGCTCGACGACGCGGATGAGATCAATCCGGTGGACATCCTGCGCTGGCCCGGCGTCATCAAACAACCCGAGATCAAGAGCGAACCCCTGTTTGAGGAAGCGCTGGCACTGCTCGAGCGATCCATTACCGCAATCGACGGAATGCGGCGCAGTGAAGGCGAGCGTATCGAGGCCATGATCCAGGCGCGCTGTACCGAGATCAGCCAGATTTCTGCGGCCGTGCGCGTGCGCATGCCGGAAGTACTCGAAGCTGCGCGCGTCCGGCAGCGCGAGCGCATCGAGAAACTGCAGGTCGAAGCCGACCCACAGCGACTGGAGGTCGAGCTTGCGCTGGTCGCGCAAAAGCTTGATGTTGACGAGGAGGTCGACCGCCTTGACAGCCACGTCAGTGAAATTCTCGACACGCTGGGCAAAGACGAGCCCGTGGGCCGGCGGCTCGATTTCCTGATGCAGGAACTGAATCGTGAGGCAAACACACTCGGCTCAAAGTCGGCCGATACCGAAACCACCAAAGCCGCTGTGGAGCTCAAGGTGTTGATTGAACAAATGCGCGAACAGATCCAGAACATTGAATAAGCGAGACGAGAAAACCCGGCTGTTTGTGATCGCCGCGCCTTCCGGGGCCGGCAAGACGACGCTCGTGCACGCACTGGTTACGCATAACCCGGACCTGCGCTTTTCTATTTCGTACACAACGCGCGCGAAACGGCGCAACGAAGCGAACGGTGTCGACTACCTGTTCGTCGAGCCCGACGAGTTTGTCAGTTTGCGCGAGCAGGGGGCATTGCTCGAATCAGCCGAGGTATTCGACCATTTCTACGGCACGAGCCGCGAACAGGTCGAAAAACACCTCGATGCGGGCCACAGCGTGGTCCTTGAGATCGACTGGCAGGGCGCCCGACAGGTGCGCGAATCAATGCCTGAATGCGTGACTATTTTTATCATGCCGCCGTCACTGGCCGAGCTTGAGCGGCGACTTCGAGACCGGCGCACGGACAGCGACGAGGTTATCGAGCGCCGGCTGCGAGACGCGCGAAGCGACATGAGCCACTGGCAGGAATTTGACCACGTCATTATTAACGACGATCTCGACACGGCCGTCGCCGACCTGGTCGATGTGCTCGAAGGGACGGGTGAGACCACATCCACCTGCAACCCGGCGCTTAGAACCGCGGTTGAGCGCATCCTCTCTTAATAACGTTTGGTTATAAGCGCTGGCTCGCAACCCTTGCCAGCGCTAGCCTCTGTCGCAAGCTATTGACTGGCTGGCCGTGGCGCCAGCCCCTTACCAGGACACACGACTATGGCACGCATTACCGTTGAGGACTGCCTCAAGAATATCGACAATATCTTCGAAATGGTGCTTGTCGCCGCCAAGCGCGCTCGACGCGTTGCGCACGGCGCTGAGCCCATGGTCGATCTCGAGAACGACAAACCTACCGTGATCGCGCTGCGCGAGATTGCTGCCGGCCACGTGACGCCGGCGATTCTCGACGAGATTGAACAGCCGCCCACCGAGGATCTGTTACAGCCGGATCTTGCCGAAGACATCCTGCCGCACCGCGGCATTTCGATCGGCGACTAGACGCACCCGCCTCACAAGCTTAAGAATCAGGGGTCAGAACCGGACGAAAACGGCTCTGACCCCTTTTTCCATGCGGGCCCGGGTCGTCAGCGCGCAATTTATCGGTATTATCGAAGCATGGACTATGCAGCGACATTGTTAGCCAAGTTGCCGGCCGCGCTCAGGCGCGACCGGGGCTTTGAGCGGCTGGTCACCACGCTTGAGTCCTACCTGCCGAGCGAGCAGATCGACCTGATCATGCGCGCCTACCACTTCGGCGCGGCCGCGCACGAAGGCCAGACGCGCAAAACCGGCGAGCCTTACATTACGCACCCGGTGGCTGTCGCACAGGAACTCGCCAACATGCATCTCGATGCGCAGGCGATAACCGCCGCCATTCTGCATGACGTCGTTGAAGATACCGACGCGTCACTCGAAGAGATCAGCGAGCAATTCGGCAGCGACGTTGCGGCGCTGGTAGACGGGGTCAGTAAACTCGACCAGATCCAGTTCCGCAGCCGCGCCGAGGCACAAGCCGAGAGTTTTCGCAAAATGATGCTGGCGATGATCGAAGATATTCGCGTCATCCTGGTCAAACTCGCAGACCGTCTGCACAACATGAAAACCCTCGATGCGATGCCGCCCGAAAAACGCCGGCGCATTGCCCGGGAAACGCTCGACATCTACGCACCGATCGCAAACCGCCTCGGCATCAATCGCCTCAAAGTGGAACTGGAAGACCTGGGCTTTCGTTACCTTTACCCGATGCGTTACCGCGTGCTTAACAAGGCGCGCAAGAAGAGCAAGGGCAACCAGAAGCAAATCGTCAAACAGATCTCCGCCGAATTTGGCAACGCGATTGCCAGCGAAGAAATTGAGGCTGACGTCATCGGCCGCGAAAAACACCTGTACAGCATCTACCGCAAGATGGCCGAGAAAAAGCGACTGCTCAGCGATGTGGTCGACGTGTACGGGTTTCGCATCATCGTGGACGAAGTGAGTACCTGTTACCAGGTGCTCGGTATCGTGCACGGTTTGTACAAGCCCATGCCCGGTCGCTTCAAGGACTACATTGCAATTCCGCGCATCAATGGTTACCAGTCATTGCATACAACCCTGTTCGGCCCGAAGGGTATGCCGCTCGAAGTGCAGATTCGCACGCGCAAGATGGACCGGGTTGCCGAGTCGGGCGTTGCTTCACACTGGCAGTACAAGGCCGAAGACCGGGTCGATGCGACGCCGCAACGGCGCGCACGCGAGTGGCTCGCCAACCTGGCCGAATTGCAGCAATCGGGCTCGTCAGAAGAATTCCTGGAAAGCGTCAAGGTTGACCTGTTCCCGGACAAGATTTACGTATTCACGCCCAAGGGCGACATCATGCCGCTGCCCAAAGGCGCAACCGCGGTCGACTTTGCCTACGCGGTGCACACCGACATAGGGAATCGTACGGTTGCCGCAAAAGTCGACCGCTCGCTGGTGCCCTTGCGCACCGCATTGACCAACAGCCAGACGGTCGAGATTGTTACCAGCAAGAACGCAACACCAAACCCGAACTGGCTGACCTTCGTGCGTACCGCGAAAGCGCGCACCGCTATTCGTCACTACATGAAGAACCTGCGTTCGAACGAGTCGATTGATCTCGGCAAGCGCCTGCTCGACCGCACGCTAAAAGACCTTGGCTCATCATTGCGCAAGGTAGGCAAGGTGCGCATGAACGAAGCGCTGGAAGAACTCGGCTTTAACAATAGCGCCGAGCTGTTCGAACAACTTGGCCTTGGCGAACGCCTGGCGCCGCTAACCGCTCGCTTCCTGTTGGGCAGCACTGACGACGAGGAAACTGGGCCGGCGCAAGCGAGCCTGGTCATTGCCGGCACCGAGGGCATGGTCGTTAGCTACGCAAAATGTTGCTACCCGATTCCGGGCGATGAAATTATGGGTTACCTCAGTTCGGGCAGGGGCGTGGTGGTGCACAGAACCACGTGCGGCAACCTGATTAATTTCCGCAAGCAGCCGGAAAAATGGATCTCGGTTACCTGGGAAAAAGACATCGCGCGCGAGTTCTCCAGCCAGATACAAACAGACACGCGCAACAAGACCGGCGTGCTCGCTGAAGTCGCCGCGACGATTGCCGATTGCGGCTCGAACATCGAGCAGGTTGAAGTGCTCGGCCGGCACGAAGACTGCTCGATGCTGTCATTCCTGCTCCAGGTGCGCGATCGCAAACACCTCGCCCAGATCATGCGCAATGTGCGCAAAATGCCCAATGTCATTCGCGTCACCCGCGACTGCGCATAACATCAAACCGGAGTACACATGAACAAAGAAGCTGTCCACAGCGATCAGGCGCCTGCCGCGATTGGCACCTACTCACAAGCTATCAAGACCGGCAACCTGGTCTTTCTGTCGGGGCAGATCCCGCTCGACCCCGCCACCATGGAAACGGTCTCCGGCGATTTCGAAGCACGCGCGCGGCAGGTATTCGACAACCTCGCCGCCGTCGCCAAAGCTGCCGGTGGTGATTTAAACGACGTCGTAAAACTGACGGTGTTTCTCACCGACCTGGGTAACTTCGCAACGGTTAACAAAGTAATGGAAGACTACTTTGCGCAGCCCTTTCCGGCGCGTGCTGCTGTGGGTGTAGCGTCTCTACCAAAAGGCGTGGACGTCGAGGCCGACGCGATCCTGGCCCTGTAAGCTTTCCTGATTTGGCTCGCGCCACGCCGACACAGCACCGCCAGGCGCGAACAAGACCCATGCCGGACAACGCACAACCTTCAACCAAGCTTACGAACCTGACCGGGGTGGGGCCGGCGCTCGCCAAGAAACTGGCGCGTCTTGGCATCTACCGCATCGAAGACCTGTTGTTCCTGCTGCCGCTGCGCTACGAGGACCGCACCCAGCTTGTACAACTCGGCGCGCTCCTGGCCGGGCAGCGCTGCCTGGTCACTGGCGAAGTACTGCTGTCTGAAACAACGTTTCGCGGACGGCGGAATCTGCTCGTGCGAATCAGTGACAACAGCGGACAACTCACGCTGCGATTCTTTCACTTTTCCCGCAGCCAGCAGGCGCAGTTCCAGCCGGGCGTCAAGGTGAGCTGTTTCGGCGAAGCGCGCAAAGGCCCGGCCGGGCTTGAGATGATTCACCCGGAATACCGGATACTGCGCAGCAAGCAGGGCACCGCCGTGGATGATTCTCTCACGGCCATTTATCCGTCAACCGAGGGCGTGCAACAGGGCCGCTTGCGCAACCTCACGGAGCAAGCGCTGCGGCGGATGCAGCAGTCGCCGCCTGCCGAGTTACTGCCCTTGTCGATACTCGAAAAACTGGATCTTCCCTCGCTCGCGGATGCCATCGCCTACCTGCATCGGCCGCCGCCGGATGCCGACGTTGACCTGCTGCTCGCGGGCCAGCACCCGTGCCAGCAGCGTCTGGCGTTCGAGGAATTGCTCGCGCATTACCTGAGCCTCAAGAACCTGCGTGCCCTTGCCGTCAGCGAACCGGCGCCGCCAATGCGCGCTGGCGCGGCCGAGCTAACAAACTTTGTCGACGACCTGCCATTCACGTTAACCAACGCGCAACAACGCGTTGTCGACGAGATCCTTGGCGACCTCGCCAAACCGCACCCGATGATGCGGCTCATTCAGGGTGACGTTGGTTCGGGTAAAACCGTCGTCGCGGCAATCGCCTGCCTGAAAGCCATCGCAAACGGCGCGCAGGCCGCCATCATGGCGCCCACCGAACTGCTCGCAGAGCAGCACTTTCGCAGTTTCTCGGACTGGTTCAGGCCACTGGGGATTGAACCGGCGTGGCTGTCCGGCAGCCAGCGAACAGTTGCACGGCGCACAGCGCTTGAGGCCATTGCCAGTGGCACGGCGCAGCTGATAGTGGGCACGCATGCCTTGTTTCAGGACGGTGTCGAGTTTCAGAATCTTGGCCTTGTGGTGATCGATGAACAACACCGCTTCGGCGTGCATCAGCGCATGGCCTTGCGTGAAAAAGGCAGCGGTGAAGCCGGACAACCGCATCAACTGGTCATGACCGCCACGCCGATACCGCGGACGCTGGCGATGGCCGCGTATGCCGATCTCGACGTATCGGTTATCGACGAATTGCCGCCCGGGAGGCAACCGGTCACGACCGTCGCCATTCCGGAGACGCGTCGCAGCGAGATCGTCGCGCGCGTGCACTCGGCCTGTGCCGCCGGTGGACAGGCTTACTGGGTTTGCCCGCTGATAGAAGAATCGGAATTGCTCGACTACCAGGCGGCCGAGGCAAGCTACACGATGCTGAGCGAAGCATTGCCGGATGTGCGCGTAGGTCTCGTGCATGGACGGATGCGGCAGGCCGAGAAAGAAAGCGGCATGCGCGCTTTCAAAGAGGGCGTCATTCAGCTTCTGGTTGCAACCACCGTCATCGAAGTCGGTGTGGACGTGCCCAATGCCAGCCTGATGATTATCGAGAACGCGGAGCGCATGGGCCTGTCGCAACTGCACCAGTTGCGCGGACGGGTAGGGCGTGGCGCGGCACAGAGCCATTGCGTATTGCTGTATAAACCGCCGCTCGGCAGGCTTGCCAAGAGTCGGCTTGCCGTGTTGCGGGAAAGTAATGACGGATTTCTCGTAGCGCAGCGCGACCTTGAGTTGCGCGGCCCGGGCGAATTGCTCGGCACCCGGCAGACAGGGCTGCCCGAATACCGCGTCGCGGACCTGGTGCGCGACGCCGGGCTGATGCCGAGTGTGCAATTGGCCGCCGAATCTATACAGCGTGAGGCCCCGGACCGCGCCGCGGCAATCGTCCGCCGCTGGCTTGCTGATGCAAATCGCTACGGCAAGGTATAGCGGCAGGCGGGCTGCGCAACCGTTGCCGGCGAACCGCTTCACTCCCACCGCGGCCGCAAGTCACGTAAACTTCGCCGCATGAAAAATCCTGCCGGTATCCTGCCAGTCCAGCTGCGCACACAACTTAGCAACTACGGCAAGCTCATGCGCCTTGATAAGCCAATTGGCATCTGGCTGTTGTTGTGGCCGACGCTGTGGGCACTGTGGCTCGCCGGCGAAGGGCACCCGGACCAGGGGCTGTTCGTTGTATTTGTACTCGGCGTGATCGTCATGCGCTCCGCCGGGTGTGTCCTGAACGACTTTGCTGACCGCAAAATTGACCCGTATGTTGAGCGAACGCGGAGCCGGCCGATTGCCTCGGGCGCCGTCGCACCCCTCGAAGCACTGACGCTGTTTGCCGCGCTCGGGCTCATCGCCATCGGTCTCGCCACGATGCTGAATCGCCCGGCCCAATTGCTCGCCATCGCTGGCGCCGTGCTGACGATCGTTTACCCTTTTATCAAGCGCTGGGTCTCTGTACCGCAGTTTGTGCTGGGCGCCGCCTTCGGCCTTGCCGTACCAATGGCCTTCGCTGCGCAAACAGGCGACACACCGCAACTGGCCTGGCTGGTGTTTGGCACCGCTTTAATCTGGGCCATCATCTACGACACGTTCTACGCAATGGTTGACCGCGAGGACGACCGGAAGATCGGCGTCAAGTCGACGGCGTTATTGTTCGGTGAACTGGACCTGTTTGTCATTGCCGGCTTGCAGGTCATCATGCTCGTCGCGCTGGTACTTATTGGTCTGCGCGCAGAGCTGGGGCTCTGGTACTACCTGTCTGTAGCGGCTTCAGCCTGTCTCATGGCTTATCACCAGTGGCTCGCGCGCGACCGGACGCCGGCCGGCTGCTTTGCAGCCTTCCAGCGCAATCACATCATCGGGCTCGTTGTCTTTGTTGGCATCGTGCTCGATTACACGTTCAAGCCGACGCTCGCTTAAGCGGGCCCAACGGCGCGGGCAAGTGCCAGCACACTGACCTGCGGCACACCTTTCTTTCGCAACAGCGTTGCCAGTTGTTTACAGGTTGTCCCTGTCGTCACCACATCGTCTACCAGCAGCACGTGGCGCGCGCGTACCCGGCCGCGCAGCACGAACGCATCTTTGATATTTTTTTGCCGCGCCCGCGCGTCAAGCCCTGACTGGGACGGGGTTGGACGAATCCGGTGAATGTTTCGCAAAATCGGAATGCCGCGCGCCTCGGCAACCGGTAGCGCCAGTTCCATCGCCTGGTTGAATCCGCGTTTGAGTTTGCGCCATCGATGCAGCGGCACCGGGAGTACGGCATCGATATCCACGGGCAGTATTTCCTGGGTTACCAGCAGCAATTCGGTAAAGGCAGGCACATAGAATAACTGGCGATGAAACTTGAAGGCCCTGATCGCGGCATCGATCGGAAACTCATAGGCCAGCGCAGCGCTGAGCCTGTAGAAGGGAGGCGGTGCAATCTGACATTCAATGCACGGTGCCAGACTCGCGGCATCGCGGGGCATCCCGCAGCGAACACAGGCATTGTGAAGCCGCGGCAAGTCGCCGGCGCAACCGGTGCATATTGAGCCTTCGCCACTTTTTGCCAGCGCGCCACAAAACACACAACGGCGCGGCATCAATTCGTGTTCGAGGGCGCCGGCAAGGCGCGAGAACTTGCGTCTCAAAGCAGCGTAGAAAGGCAACTGGTTCATGCCTGGATTGTGCGCTATCGGCGCGCGGACACTCGCCCGAGTAAGCGGGCCGTTTGCCCACAAAGCGTGCTAACGTACAGCGCCTCTTCCCGGTACTTAAAACTGCTCAGCCATTGAAACCGCGCTACTTACTTAATACGCGCAGCGTACAACGCCACTTTGACCGCGCCGCCACGAGCTTCGAGGCAGCCGATTTCGTCCATGAGGTGACCCGGGACGGATTGTTCGCTCGGCTGGAGCCAATGCGCCTCGATGCCCGGCAGGTACTCGACCTGGGCTGCGCGACCGGTGCCGCACTGCCGCGCCTCGAAAAGCGCTTTCGGCGCGCCCGTATCGTGGGTGTCGACATTTCGGCGAACATGCTGCAAAAGGCACAGGCGCACCGCGGCTGGTTTTCGCGCCTGTCGTTTGTGCACAGCGATGCCCGGGCGCTGCCCGTTGCCGATCACAGTGTCGACCTCGTGTTTGCCAATCTCCTGCTGCCCTGGATCGACGACCCGGCGGCCATCGCGCGTGAGGTATGCCGGGTTTTGCGCAAAGACGGCTTGTTTGTTTTCTCCGGCCTGGGCCCCGACAGCCTGCGTGAACTGCGCGCGGCGTGGGCAGCCGTCGACAACTACGCACACGTGAACGAGTTTCCGGATATGCACAATATTGGCGATGCACTCGTGCAATCGGGCTTGCGTGATCCGGTACTGGACGTCGACCGGCTGCAGGTAAGTTACTCGGACAGCGCAGCACTCTATCGCGACCTCAAGGCCGCCGGCGGCCGCAACGCACTGACTGCGCAGAGAAAAAGCCTCACGGGCAAACAGGCCTTCGCCCGTATGCAGGACGAACTCTGGCGTTTCGCTGAGCGTAATTCCCTGCAACTGGACCTTGAGCTGGTTTACGGCCATTGCTGGGGCCGGGGGCCGGCAAGTGCTGCTACCGATGTCCGCATCGATGCGGGCGCAATACCTGTTCGGCGCAGGTAATTTTTGCCGTCGAGAAAAAATATCTTAAGACCCTGAAGTCACAGTACTAAACCTTTGTAAAATATCGTTTTTTGTTTCGTAGCTCGGCGTTGCAAGGATTGCAAGCAGGGTTTCGTTTCAGTACACTGCGGTCGCTTTTTAGCCGGTGGGCGTTGCTTTGCCGGCACCTTGATCAACCACCCGAGAAACCAGACTGGAATCACAGCCCCGGCTCGTGGTTTTGGCAGTTTGCCTCTGCACGGCACGGGTGACATTTAAGTAATGTGCGCAGGCCGGAGCTTACGCGCAGGGTGAACAATCAATGATTCGAAAAACCTTAGCGGGCCTCTTCGGCCTCGTATGGGCAACGTCAGCCAGCGCTGACTGGGCCGTGAACATGCCGCAGGGCGTGACTGAGCTCAGTGCCGAAACTTACGACCTGCATATGATGGCGTTCTGGGTCTGCACAGCCATTGGCATACTCGTTTTCGGCGTGATGATTATCGCGCTGTTCAAACACCGCAAGTCTGTGGGCCATACGCCCGCGAAGTTTTCGCACAGCACCGCCGCCGAAATTGGCTGGACGGCGATTCCTGTGCTGATCCTGATCGTCATGGCAGTTCCGGCGGCCGAAACCATGATCAAGATCGAAGACACCCGTAACCCTGACGTGTCGATCGTCGTAACGGGATATCAATGGAAATGGCATTACAAGTACCAGGATCAGGACCTCGCGTTTTACTCGACCCTGGCCCGGCCCAGCCTGGAAGCTCGTCAGCTCGGCTCGGCTATTGACCCGTTTGCGGTCGACAACTACCTGCTGGACGTCGACAACCCGCTGGTCGTACCTGTGGGTGCGAAGGTTCGCATTTTGCTGACCTCCAATGACGTGCTGCACGCCTGGTGGATACCGGAGCTCGCAATCAAGAAAGATGCTATTCCGGGCATCATCAATGAAGTCTGGTTCCGTGCCGAGCAAGTAGGCACCTACCGCGGCCAGTGTGCCGAGTTATGTGGCAAGGATCACGGCTATATGCCGGTCGTGGTCGAAGTCGTCGAAGCCGATGACTTTGAGAACTGGGTCGCCGCGCAAGGCGGCAGTGTAGAAGCCCTCGCCAGCACCCAATAAAACCGAATCGAAACGCGCGCCAGTTAGAAGGCACGTCCTGGAGTTAAGAGTATGACCACTGCAGTAGCAGACACACACGCGGCACACGACGACCACGGCCCGGCCAAGGGTATCGGCCGCTGGCTGTTCACGACCAATCATAAGGACATCGGCACGATGTACCTTATTTTCAGCCTGACGATGTTCTTCATCGGCGGCACGATGGCGCTGATTATTCGTTCGGAGCTGGCGCAACCCGGTCTGCAGTTCGTGCACCCTGAGTTCTTCAACTCCATGACCACGATGCACGCGCTGATCATGGTCTTCGGCGCTGTGATGCCTGCTTTTGTAGGTCTTGCGAACTGGATGCTGCCGCTGCAAATCGGCGCGCCGGATATGGCGCTGCCGCGCATGAATAACTGGTCCTTCTGGATCCTGCCGGTTGCCTTCGGCATCCTGCTTTCAACCCTGCTGATGCCCGGCGGCGGCCCGGCCAGCGGCTGGACGATGTATCCACCGCTCGTGCTGCAAACCGGCGACGCGTTTCCGTTCCTGATCTTCTCGGTCCACCTGATGGGCATTTCGTCGATCATGGGCGCAATTAACATCATCGTTACGATCATCAACATGCGCACGCCGGACATGTCGCTGATTCGCATGCCGATGTTTGTCTGGACCTGGCTGATCACGGCCTACCTGCTGCTCGCTGTGATGCCGGTACTCGCGGGCGCGGTCACGATGTTGCTGACCGACCAGTTCTTCGGCACAAGCTTTTTCCTCGCGGCCGGTGGCGGCGACCCGGTTATGTTCCAGCACATTTTCTGGTTCTTCGGGCACCCCGAGGTTTACATCATGATCCTGCCGGCATTCGGCGTGGTCTCCGAAATTCTGCCGACCTTCTCGCGCAAGCCGCTGTTCGGCCACGATTCAATGGTGTACGCAACCGCCTCTATTGCCTTCCTGTCGTTTATCGTCTGGGCGCACCACATGTTCACGGTGGGCATGCCACTGTCAGGCCAGATGTTCTTCATGTTTGCCACCATGCTGATCGCTGTGCCGACGGGCGTGAAGGTGTTTAACTGGGTCAGCACCATGTGGCGCGGCGCCATGACCTTCGAAACACCGATGCTGTTCGCGCTCGCGTTTGTCTTCCTGTTCACGATCGGCGGTTTCTCGGGCCTGATGCTCGCGATCGTGCCCGCCGACGTGCAATACCATGACAGCTACTTTGTCGTGGCGCATTTCCACTATGTGCTGGTACCGGGCTCCGTGTTTGCCCTGATGGCCGCCGCCTATTACTGGCTGCCCAAGTGGACCGGTCACATGTACAACGAACGGGCCGGCAAGCTGCATTTCTGGCTGTCGACCATTTTCGTGAACCTGACGTTCTTCCCGATGCACTTCCTCGGGCTGGCAGGCATGCCGCGGCGTATTCCCGACTACTCGACCCAGTTTGCGGACTTCAATCTGATCGCGAGTATCGGCGCCATTGGCTTCGGTATGTCGCAGCTAGTCTTCCTGTATGTGCTGCTGACCTGCAAGAAGGGTGCACCAGCGACGGCCGAGGTCTGGGACAACCCGAAAGGGCTCGAGTGGACCGTGCCTTCGCCGGCGCCGTACCACACATTTGATGTGCCGCCGCCGGTTGACCGGACGGTTGCGTTCCCGAAAGACAATGACTGAACCCGATAAAAGCGTACGCAAAGGCATACGACGCACGGCTATCTTGCTGACGCTGGTGGCGCTTGCCTTTTATTTCGGCTTTATCATGATGGGCGTTTTGAAATCCTGAGCCAATGAGCGAAACGGACAACAACCCGACGAACAACCGGTCGCTGACCTTGCGCCTGCTGGTGCTGACCGCGGCTATGTTTGGTTTTGGTTTCCTGCTGGTACCGTTGTACGACGTATTCTGCGAAATCACGGGCTTTGCCGGACGCACCAACACTGAGGCCGCGCAGGTAACCGAAGCACCGGATGCAAGCCGCACCGTGCGCGTCGAATTCAACACGATGGTCAACGAGTACGCCCCCTGGGAGTTTTCGGCCGACAGCAACAGCATGGAAGTGCACCCGGGGCAGATGTACTACGCCACGTTCACGGCGAAGAACCTGCTTGACAAGACAAAGGTAGCGCAAGCGGTGCCGAGCGTCGCACCAATAGCGGCGGCTGATCATTTCAAGAAGATCGAATGCTTTTGCTTTACCAGCCAGGAGTTTGCCGGCCACGAGGAACGAGCGATGCCGCTGCAGTTCATCGTTGATCCCGACTTGCCCGAATACGTGGACACAATCACGCTGCAATACACTTTCTTTGACACGCTACGTGTGTCGGCTAAGGACTGATTCATTATTTTCCTCGTCGCGACGACGAGGTTTGTGACTTAAAGAGAACCAAGATGGCATCACACGCTCACGACAAATACTACGTACCGCACGGCAGCCCATGGCCGATTGTTGGCTCCATCGGTCTTTTGATCCTGATGGTTGGCGTATCTACCTGGCTCAACGGCGCGGACATCGGTTTCTACGTCATGATGGCGGGCGTTCTGACCATCATCGGCATGGTAACCGGCTGGTTTGGCACCGTTATCGGTGAGAACCAAAGTGGCATGTTCAACGCGCAGGTCGACAAGTCCTTCCGCATGGGCATGTTCTGGTTCATTTTTTCCGAAGTCATGTTCTTTGCGGCCTTCTTTGGCGCCTTGTTCTATGCCCGCAACATGTCGATTCCGTGGCTCGGCGGCGAGAGCAACAACTTCTTTACTAACGCGTTGTTGTGGACTGGCTGGGAAAGTACCTGGCCGACCAACGGCCCGGCGGGTGTGGGCGGCGAATTTGAAAAAATGGGCCCGTTCGGTCTGCCTTTGATCAATACCGCGCTGCTGCTGACCAGTTCCGTAACCATTACGATCGCACACCATGCGCTGCTCGCTGGCCACCGCGGCATCCTCAAGACCTTCCTCGCAATGACCTTCATTCTCGGCTTCATCTTCGTCTTCCTGCAGGGCGAGGAGTACATTGAGGCCTACCAGCACATGAACCTGAAGCTGACTACAGGCATCTACGGTTCGACGTTCTTCATGCTGACCGGTTTTCACGGCATGCACGTAACGCTCGGCGCCATCATGTTGCTGGTTATCTGGCTGCGCGTCATGAAGGGGCACTTTACGGCTGACAAGCATTTTGCGTTCGAGGCCGTGGCCTGGTACTGGCACTTTGTTGACGTTGTCTGGGTGGGTCTCTACGTATTCGTCTACTGGATGTAGGGGTTCAGGCAGCGAGCCAAGCAAATGTTTCGATCCGGCCCTGCAACCAGGCGATGCTAGCCGGGTAAGGAATCATCTACGCCAGGCGTCTGCGCTGCGGTGCCTGTTTTGCCAAATGGCTCGCGCCTCTTGCGTGGCGCTGCGCTTTATTTCGGTAATACGGTCCCCCTCACCCAGCCGCTTGTGAATTTCGTGAGAAGCCAGCTTGCATTGCCCGGCGTTACCGAGGCGAATGCGAGGGGGAATCCTCAACGGCAACACAAGGCAGAGCGCTGCCGCCGTGCGGAGCCATATCGGTCGTCTTGCGGTCGTACGCTTGGCGGTATTAGCGGGCGGACTGCTTAACTGATCCCACCGAAGTAGAATGCGCTCGTCAGGAACAAAATCAGGACAATTGAGAGCGCGACCCGGACTTTCAACGCTTTAAGGAGCTTCGCTGAATCCTGTTTTTTGCCGGTCATGTAGAACAGCCCGGAACCGAGGCTGATGACGATGGCCGCGAGTAATAGCAATACGATGGCTTTCATGGACGTTTCGTTGGCTTATTGAAGACACAGTATATCGTGAACACCGATACGAAAAAGCATTTGCCATGGTGGCTGCCGTTTTTACTTGGCGGCTTGCTGGTCGTGCAATTTGCAGGTTTGTGTGTCTGGCAGATCAGCCGCGGCATGGACAAGCTTGAGCAACGGGATGCATTTGCTGCCAGCGGTTCGGTTGTCAGCTTTCAGAACGGCATGGAAGTACGGCCGTACCAGCCTGTAAGCGTGACGGGGCGCTTGCTGGGTGAGCGTCAGTTCCTGCTCGAGAACATCATCATCAACAGCCGCTACGGCTACTACGTGATCACGCCTGTCGAAACCGCTGCCGACGAGCCCCTGTTGCTGGTCAATCGAGGCTGGATCGAAAAAACCGGGCCAGTTATCGACCATGCGCAGCTGGCCGGGCGAATCGCACTTGACGAGTCTCGACGGTCGTTGCGCGGCCGCGTCGGCTCCTTGCCGCGCGCCGGCATGCGCATGGGCGACGCCATCCCTGAGGGCAGCGGCTGGCCACGACTCGCCGTTTACCCGA
>JAUHZT010000198.1 GCA_030425905.1 Gammaproteobacteria bacterium | reverse complement strand
GCTTCATTGGCTGAGGTCATTGAATTCAATGACGCACACGCTGATGACGTACTGCCGCTATTCGGACACGAGAACCTGCTGGTTGCCGATGCCATGGGCGGACTCGATAGCCCGGACTATCACACCGCGCTCGATACCAGCCGGCAACTTGCCCGCGACGGGCTCGATCAGCTCATGCAGGACCATGAACTGGACGCCCTGATCGCGATCACGAATGGACCGGCGTGGAAGACCGACCACGTCAATGGTGACCATTACAGCATCGGCAGTTCGTCGTACGCCGCAATTGCCGGCTATCCGAACATGACGGTGCCTGCAGGCTTTGTCGCCGGCCTGCCTGTCGGGCTCTCGCTCATGGGCCAGCCCTTCACCGAGGAACAACTAATTCGCATGGCGTTTGCCTTCGAACAGGCGCAGCAGGCCCGGCGCCCGCCGGGGCGCCTGAACGGTGTCACAGAATTGGACCCGTAAGAGCCGCAAAACCCGAAAACCCGCAACCCGTCAAGGAACTGCTCTTGCGCATTGCGGCTTAATGCAAGCATGTTTAAAGCCATCCGCATCAGTATCCTGCTGCTCGTTTTGCTGTTTGTCGTCCTGAACACCTGGTTAACGCAAAAACGCAGCACCGACTGGAATAACAGCCTGCGCATGAAAGTCTATCCGATCAACGCGGATGGCAGCGCTGAGACGGCGCGTTATATCGCGAGCCTGTCGCACGACACTTTTGCCGACATTGAAGATTTTATGCGCAGGGAGACCGAGCGCTACGGCAGCTCGCTTGAGCGCCCGGTTCGTGTTGCCCTGGGCGAGCCGATAAGCGACCAGCCACCGAAGATTGAACCGGATGCCAGTGTCTTCGGCGTCATGCTTTGGTCGCTGAAAATGCGCTGGTGGGTCAGCAGCGCGACCAGTGACCAGGACAGCATCGAACCTGACGTCAGCATGTTCGTACGCTATCACTCCGAGGGCGGCCAGATCCGCCTCGAAAACTCGCTGGGTGTGCAAAAAGGAATGTACGGCATCGTCAATGCCTACGCAGGGCGGCGCTACGCGGGGACCAATAACGTGATCATTGCGCACGAACTGATCCACACGCTCGGCGGCACTGACAAGTACGAACCCGGCAGCGGCCAGCCGCAGAACCCGGACGGCCTCGCGGAACCCCAGCGCAAGCCGCTGTATCCGCAGCGCTACGCCGAGATCATGGGCGGCCGCGTCGCGCTGGCAGCGGACGATGCCGTTATTCCAAAGAGTCTCAAGTATGCCGTCATCGGCGATCTGACCGCCCGCGAAATTCGACTGACAGACTGAACGCGCCTTTCTAAGCCGTGGCTCCGTGCGGTACGCTTCCGGCATGCCTCCGCAAGACAGCATCCTCAGCGCCCATGAGCTAACCGTCAACGTGCCGGGCCGTACCCTGGTTGCTGACCTGGAGGTCGCGTTCCGGCCTGGCGAGTTTGTCGCAGTGCTCGGGCAGAACGGCGCGGGCAAGTCACTGACACTGCACACCCTCGCGGGTTTGCGAGCGCCCGACACCGGAACGGTTAACCTTCGGCAGCAAGACCTGGCGGCATTAAAGCGAGCCGAAATAGCGCAGGCGCTTAGCTTGCTCACTCAAACAATCGACGATATTTTTCCGGCCACGGTGCTGGAGACCGCTTTGATCGGACGTCACCCGCATATCGGGCAATGGCAATGGGAGTCGCCGCGCGACCGGGAAATCGCCGCCGCAGCGCTGCAGCAAGTGGACATTGCCGGGCTGGCCGACCGTGATGTACTGACCTTGTCCGGGGGCGAACGTCGCCGCCTTGCAATTGCGCAAATCCTTACCCAGGACCCGGACTGTTACCTGCTTGATGAACCGACGAATCATCTTGACCCGCAGCACCAGCTCGATGTCCTGCAACTGTTCCGCGAAAAAGCCCGGAGTGGATCCTGTGTTGTCGCGAGCCTGCACGACGTTAATCTCGCCGCGCGATTCGCGGATCGCTGCCTGCTGCTGTACGGCGATGGCCGCTGGGAGCTCGGCAGTTGCAGTGACATCCTGACTGACGCACGCCTGAGCGAACTCTACGGGACACCGATGGAAGCGCTGGCCTGGCGTGACCAGCAACTGTTCATCGCCACTGGCGGCGTTTAAGCAACAAAGCCCTTGAGGAGCGGCAGGTAAGCGGCGTGCAGCGCGGGGGTTGCCGCCAGCACGGAGCGCACTTCGAGGTCCGGTGCTTTGCCATTCAGATCTGTAAACACACCGCCCGCTTCCTGCACGATCACTGACAAAGCGGCGATATCCAGGATGTTTACATCGGATTCGATAACCGCTTCAATCTTGCCAGCCGCCAGCAGGTGATAGTGATAAAAGTCACCGTAGCCGCGCGTGCGATCCGCACGTCCTAAAATATTGGCCAGCGCCCCCCAGCCTTCGGAACGCGCGAGCGACTTGAGGTTGCCCGTGGAGACCGCAGCACGTTCCGGGTCGCCTTCGCTGCTGACCGACAGCGGCTTGTCATTGAGCCACGCGCCTTTACCCTTTTCGGCCCAGGCCAGTTCATCCATCATGGTGCCGCTGGATACGCCCAGCACAATTTCACCCTTGTGCAGCAGCGCAATCTGGGTGGAGAAGAATGGATACTGGCGTACAAACCCCTTGGTTCCGTCGATCGGGTCGACCAGCCACAGGTAGTCGGCATCGGCCTGCGTTGTGCCGGTCTCCTCGCCGTAAAACCCGTGCTCGGGGAAGCGCTCGAGAATCGTTTTGCGGATCGCTTCCTCGCACTCGACATCGGCCTGCGTTACAGGCGTTCGGTCAGCCTTGGTGGTCACGGTAAAATTGCCCGCATAGTAGCGGCGGCTGATTGCAGCCGCTTCTCTGGCAGCGGCCAGCGCAACCACGAGGTGTTCGGAACTGTTCTCTGGATCGTAATTCGGCATCAGACAGACTTTGTGGCGATCGACCTTCGGTCGCGTGTACAGGAAAGGCCGCACTATGGCGGCAAGCTCCGCAAGAAACAAGACGTGCGAACCGGCACGGGCGTTTAGGTTAGGATTGCAGGCCTTGCCAGCGAAACTGAAGGTTCATGATGGGCAATCGGCTCAGCAAGATATACACGCGTACCGGCGACGACGGCACGACGGGGCTCGGCGACGGCACTCGGGTTGCCAAAGACAGTTTGCGCGTCGAAGCTTATGGCACAGTCGACGAAGCCAATAGCGCTATCGGCATGGTGCTCGCGCACGACAGCGTTCCAGAGCCGATCCGCGTTTGCCTTGTGGAAGTGCAACACGATCTCTTCGAACTCGGCGGCGAACTGTGCATTCCGGGGCACAGCGCGGTGCAAGCCGCTTTCATCGACAGGCTCGAAGCACAGCTCGACGGCTTTAACGAGCATCTGCCGCGCCTCAAGGAATTCATTCTGCCAGGCGGCGGACCAGCGGCGGCCAGTTGCCACCTGGCGCGCACGATCGTGCGGCGTGCGGAGCGCCGGACCAGCGCTTTGGCCGGGGTTGAAACGGTTCGGCCCGAAGTGATCCGTTATCTGAATCGCCTGTCGGACCTGTTGTTCGTTATTGCGCGTCAATTGTCACGCATCGAAAACGGCGCAGAGGTTCTCTGGCAGCGCGAACGCTAGTCACATCGTTCAGGGCGCTACTGGCTACTCCCTGCCCGCGACGACGCCATCGCGCTGTTTGCGCGCTATGTCCAGCTGTTCGCAAATGCGG
>JAUHZT010000197.1 GCA_030425905.1 Gammaproteobacteria bacterium | reverse complement strand
CATGACAGCGGCGGCGAGCATGCTGCCGGTACTGGTTACCGACGACAACGCTTTGCCTGCCCACGCACCGGCCATGTCGCTGTACTGAGCGAGAAACGCGCTGAGTCCGAAATCCTCGCCCGGATCAACGCCCAGCAACTCCGCTGCATTCGGCAGCCAGACCTGCTCAACCTGGCTCGCAATTGAAGGCAATGCAGAGAACAGCGCGCCGACCTGCTGGCGAACCAGCGGCCCGACCAGCAGCACCAGTACACCTATCAGCACGAAAGTGAGCAAGAAGACGCAGACGACGGCCAGTGTTCGGGGCATTTTCAGTTTCTGCAGGCGATCGGCGAGTGGATCGCCGATATAAGCAAGCAGGGCCGCAGCAATGAACGGCGTCAGCACCGGCGCCAGCATGTAAAGGAGCCAGCCGCCAATCGCGAATGCAATCAACCAGGCTATGCGGACATCCGACTTCATTGTTCCACCTCTCTGCGCGCCCGGCTGGACCAGCGCAATACGTAATCGATACCACTGACTACAACAGTCACCAGCGTGGCCGCACCGAGCACCGTGACCGATATCTGCTCTGGCCAGCCAAAGGTTGCACGGCTCAGGACGAACAGCAGGAACAGCAACTGGAAGGTCGTATTGAGTTTGCTGATGTTGGTCGGCTGGCCTTCAACCGGCGCGATGAGATAGTGATACGCAAATGCGCCGCCGACAATCACCACATCACGAAGAATAACGATGACGGTCAGCCACACGGGTATCAGGTGTATGTATGACAGGGTAATGAACATGCCCGCGACCAGCAGCTTGTCGGCTACCGGGTCGAGCAATGCGCCTAGCTTCGACTGCCAGTTGAAACGTACGGCGAGGTAGCCATCCAGCCCGTCCGAAAAGCCCGCGATCCAGAACAACAGCAACGCCCAGCCGAACTCGCCGCGCAGCAACAGCACGAGCACCGGCGCGACGAGCACGATACGAATCATGGAGATCGCATTGGGTATCCAGTGGAGTTGCATCGCGGTCGCCGCCGGCCCTAGGGCTGGTAGAAGAATTCCAGGGACTCGTTCGACATCCGTGGGCCATCGTCAGCCCCGCCCATTGCAATTCGATCCTGTTCAATGAGCCCCTCAAAGCGTAACGCGCGGGCCAGGCGCTCCGCCCCGCCGTGCGCAGTCACGCGGTAACGAATCCGGTCGCCGGCCACTTCGGTAATCGCCAGCGCTTCAATTACGTTGATATTGGCCAGCATCTGCTGCACCTCGCCGTAACCTTCGACGGTTTGCACACCGCTGATGCTCAGATCGACGGCGCGCAATGGCTCGTCACCGCCAATGGCGAACTGCGTGGCCATCAGGTCCGATACCTGGGTGATGACGTATTCCGGCTCGCCTGTCCAGTTGCGCTGCACATCGCTAAACAGGTAGGTCCAGCGGTTTTGCTCCGTACCGTTCGCACGCACGCGACCGATCAGGACAGAATTGACGTCATAGCGTTTCGAAGCGGCAAGTACACGCTCATCGAAACCGCCCCAGATATCGCTGAACTCCACGTTCGCCATGTCTTCGCTATCGAGCAGCGGGAACAGGACCGGCAAACCGCGACTGTCGGCTATCTCGAGGATACGTTCGCGAAGCTGCCGATTGCGATTCACACTGCGCGCGGCATCAATGCTCTGTTCCGAATCAGCGGCCGCAACGATCTCGCGTTCACCCTGCCCCCAGTCGACCGCCAGCCACACGAGCGTTAATGGGCGATCATCCCCCCAGACTGTCTGCCCGGCTGCGCGCAAGGTGTTCTCAATCGCATTACCGTCGAAGGATACAAACAGGGTGTCGTCACTGCCGGGGCGAAACTGCAGCACATACACGGACGGATCCGGAAACAACGCTTCGTACAAATCCTCGTCCTGCAACAGTTCCGAGCCTGAAACACGCAAAATGACCTGCCGCAGCGCCTCGCTGTAGGCGGCTGCCCGCGGGTCTCTTTGTTCCTGATCAAGAGCTACCTGGGCGGTGTACAGCGCTGTCACCTCGACGGCATTCGCGGTCGAAATGGCGAGGGCGCCAAGCAGCGCCAGCAAACAAAACTTCATTCCCGTTGTTTCCCCATGAGTGCCCAGCGACTATTATATCGCCCCCGCGCAATGCGACCATCAGTTTAAAACCTCACCACGGGCCCAAATGAGCGAAAAACCACTAACTTACAAAGATGCAGGCGTCGATATTGCCGCTGGCAATGCCTTCGTCGACCGCATCAAGCCACTGGTTGCGAGGACACAGCGCGCAGAAGTGATGTCAGGGCTTGGTGGCTTCGGCGGCCTGTTTGCGCTGGATCCGGCTCGCTACAAGGAGCCTGTGCTGGTTTCGGGGACCGACGGCGTCGGTACCAAACTGATGCTGGCCCAGTCGCTGAACCGTCATTCGACCATTGGCATCGACCTGGTCGCAATGTGCGTCAACGACGTACTCGTACAAGGGGCTGAGCCCCTCTTTTTCCTTGATTACTTCGCCTGCGGCAAACTGGAGGTCGACACAGCCGCCGACGTCGTCGCCGGTATAGCCGAAGGCTGCGCCCAGGCCGGCGCCGCGCTGATCGGCGGTGAAACTGCCGAGATGCCCGATATGTACCCGGTCGGTGAGTACGATTTGGCCGGCTTCTGCGTTGGTGTTGTTGAGCGTGCGGAGATTATCGATGGCACTGCCATTGCGGCTGGCGACGCGCTGATCGGCATTGCCTCGAGCGGCCCGCACTCGAACGGCTATTCATTAATCCGTAAAGTGCTCGAGCGCGCAGGCGACACAGAGATAGACGGAGAACCCGCGAGCGCACGGCTGCTTGAACCGACTCGTATCTACGTCAAATCGATCATGGCGCTAATGCAATCTGTAAACGTCAAAGGACTCGCGCATATAACGGGTGGCGGCATCACCGAAAACCTGCCGCGTATTTTCAGTAACGACTTGCATGCAGAAATCGATACCGAGAGCTGGCAGCAGGGCCCGGTGTTCGACTGGTTGCAGACCGAAGGCAATATTGCGACCGATGAAATGCGGCTGACCTTCAACTGCGGTGTGGGCATGGTAGTTGTTGTGGCGCCCGACGATGCCGATGCGACCATCGAGTCTCTGACTGCGAGCGGAGAAAAAGCCTGGAAGATCGGAAAGGTTGCCACCGGCGGTGACGAGGTCGTTTATCTTTGACGCTTGCGACCGAAGCCTCGCGTTGTCGGATCGGAGTGCTTATATCCGGTTCGGGGACAAATCTGCAGGCGTTTATCGACCAGGTCAGGGACGGCAAACTCCCTGCCGAGATCGTGCTGGTCGTTGCGAATCGGCGTGATGCTTACGGGCTGAAACGCGCACAGGCAGCGGGCATTCCGTGCGTTTGTATCCCGCACGGTGACTTTGACTCCCGTGAAGCGTTTGATCAGGCCGTTGCTAACGAACTCGATGCGGTCGGAGTCGATCTCGTCATTCTTGCCGGATTCATGCGTATCCTGAGTGCTTCCTTTGTACGTCATTTTGAAGGCCGGATCCTTAACATTCACCCGGCACTGCTACCACTTTATCCGGGACTAAACACGCATGCACGCACGCTCGAAGCAGGCGATACTCATCACGGCAGTACGGTACATTTTGTAACCGAAGAACTCGACGGTGGGCCACGCGTGCTCGCCGGCCGAATTCCAATAGACAAGAGTGACACACCTGCATCCCTTCAAGCCCGCG
>JAUHZT010000060.1 GCA_030425905.1 Gammaproteobacteria bacterium | reverse complement strand
TTCTTCGCCTTTGCCGAGCTGCTGCCCAACCGGTCCGTTGATCCAGTCATAGCCGGGAACCTCGCGCATCTTGTCCGCCGCCAGGCTGCCCTGGTTCGGTGGACCAAGCATGACCACCCGGCCGAGTTCGGGAATCGCTTTCTGCGAGAGGTATTGCCGCACCAGAATGCCGCCCAGCGAATGGGTCACGAAATGAATACGTTCAACGTCGGCCTGTGCATGGCAATCGGCAAGCCCCTGTTCGATCGCAATCGGCGCCAGCTCTTCTATTGTGAAGTCACGCGAAGGGTAGTCCACATTGACCGCAAGGTAGCCGTCTTCTGCAAGCGCATCGGCCATGGTCTGCATTGACGAGGCGCTGCGCACAAGGCCATGCAGCAAGACAACGCATTCGCTCGCCTGCGCGTAGCCGCCAAGACCGAGCAAACCGATCAGCAGCAGTTTAGTTGTGCGCACTTTCCGTGTGTTCCAGGGCATTGATTTGGCGATCATGCCACTTAGCCAAAACTGTAACAGCCACGAGCGCGCCGACGAGCGCCATGAACATGTCGGATTGTGTATCCCAGATATAGCCCTGGGTGCCGAGGAACGAGTCCGCCGCATCGTCCGACAGCAGCGCCACCCACCACTCGATGAGCTCATAGAACGCGCTGATGCCGAGAACCAGACCGACTATGAAAAAATTCATCCATGCCCGCGACTTGAAGACCCGTAAGCGCAACGACAATTCGCGCGCGATGATCGCCGGCACAAAACCCTGTGCAATGTGCCCGAGCTTGTCGTAGTTGTTGCGTGACAGGTCAAACAGTTCCCGCGCGTATTCGCCCAGCGGCACCAGCGCATACGTGTAATGACCGCCGACAATGAGGATGATGCAATGAATCAGGATCAGCACATAGGTCAGCGTTGTCAGGGGAAAGCTGTTGCGCGTCGCGAACAGTATCGCAGCGCCTATCAGCGCTGGCGCAACTTCCAGACCCCAGGTCGGGTAATCATGCGGGTTAATCGCCGACCACAGCAGGACGGCGACAAACACCAATGCCCAAATAATTGCTCCTTTTCGCACACCCTATCCTTGGCCGGCCTCAGGCCGGCGACTCATCGTTAGCCTGCGTGCGGCTGCGAAAGAACCCGTCACGCGCAAAACATTGCCAAGTCCACGGCAACCACTTTAGCAGCGCGAGGCTTAACCACAAGGCCCAGGCAAGGATAAGTACCTTGTACACCCACATTGGCAATGACAGCGCGACAGCCTCTGGCAACGCAGCCATTGCGCGATCCGCAAACCAGATCAGGTGATTGCCCCAGGAACCATTGCCAATAACGTGCATGTCCGGGGTGCCCAGCAGGCCCTGCGGCAATTGAGTCACTATCAGGAACATGGCAATGACCGTGACCGCAACGACGCCCACCTGCATGAGGTTGTAAAGCCACCAGGGGCCGGCCACGCGCCATTTGTCCCGTGCGCTAACGGCGACGAGCCATACCACGACCCATGCGAGCACGCTCCAGCTAAACGTACTGAAGCCAAGTCCCAGCAACAGCCAGTGGTGAAAGCGCAGTGGCGTCCAGCCTATGCGTGCCAGCAAGGCGGCGAACAGGACCAGCACCGCAAGTTCGGACCAGTACAGTACGGCTGGCCCGAGACTCGGACCGCGCGTTAGCAGCAACCATCGATTCTTCGGCAAGTCCACCGTCAACTTTATGTTGCTCGCCGGTGCTGCAATATCAACCTGCGGGGTACGCGTCGCGAACCCGACCTCGCCTTCCTCGCGCCACTCGATTTCCACATCGTGCTCGCCCGGCAAGATAGGTATAACCAGTTCACCATCCTGTGCTCGAAGCGGCTCGACTTCACCGTCGATGTACACGGCCGTTACCTCGGCGTCAGTCGGCAGGCGCACGAGATGTTGCGCGCCGCGGGTACTTCGATAGTCGAGTTCAAGACTGGTCGTACGCGAGCGAGCCCCTTGCGCTACGGTCATAGCAATATTGTCGAACGCCAGCGTTGAGCCTTCGACCGCTTCGGGCCGGCTTGCCTCAATGGTCAGCGTCTCACCGCCGCGCGGGTGAAATTCGGCAGTCCGAATGCCTGAAGCAGAAGGCCCGGCGTCACTTTCCGGAACACCGCTAAAGTTTGCATGCCAGATGCTCCCCGTGTTCACAAACCAGGTTTCTTTCCATGCTTCACCGGCCGCGGCCGACAACGTGAGCGGCGATTGCCGTGGCAGCGTGGACTGCCAGGTAACCGACGCCTGTGCCGGATTCATTGAAACGAGGGCACGACCGTCGCTGACATTCATGCTGTCCGTCAAGACCGACTCGCCCGGCAATAGCGGTAACCGCAGGCTCAGCGCACCCTGCGCCGGAGCGATACGCTGGACGGTTGTTGTCACACGCCAGTCGAGCCCGAGTTCAACAGTCCGACTGACGTGCACGAAGGCCGGAAAACGACTGCTTTCCCAACGCACGACACCCTCATCATCAGCCGCGCTCTGCAGGCGTGTCAGCTGCAATGAACCCGCCAACAACTGGCGGTCCTTGATACCCGCGATCAGCCAGCCATCGCTGCTCGCACGAATCACTCGCGGTGGTGCCGGGAACGCTATCTCAATACTGTCCGCTGTCGTGGTTGCGCCGCCAAGCGTGACGTTGTGCCGCCCCGCAGCAAGGCGCAGCCAAAGCAGCTGATCATTACCGCGCACAATAGCGGCGTCGGTTGAGCCATCAACGACGACGAGTTCGGGTCGCCAGCCGCGTGCGGATCCAGGCAGCGGCACCGCAACGGTCTCAAGTGCATCGACTGTCATCTGGATGCGTACTTCTGCGTCATTGACTGTGACTGTGGCGCTCGATATTTCTGCACAGCGCGGCACGCAGTCTGGTGGCTGCAACAAGCGATTTTGGAGCTCCTGCAATAGTTCCGGTCCGGGCACCTCGGCCTGTGCATTCGGGCTCATCAACAGGCTCACAGCGAGCACCGCGCAAGCGGCTGCCGATGTCGCACGTCCCAGCGTAAAGCCACCCGGTAAACGCCATTGACGATTTACAACAGAGGCGGCGATCACGGCCGCGAACCACAGCAGCATCGCCACTTCGACAAAGCGAAACAGGCTCACTGCCCAACGCGGCAGGATAACGAGTCGCATGCTCTGGCCTGCATCCACGGGGCCACTCCAGCCAAGCCGGTACGGATTCCATTCCCAGGACGGTATGCCAGCGCCAGCCTGCACAATGGCATTGGGTGCGTAGCGCTCGAAGCTGGATGGCTTGGCCGCGCCTGTCACGACAATCTCCTCCATCGGAACCCGCGACATGGTTTTTTGCACCGACCGTTCCGCACGTGCCTTATTCTCAAGAAGCTCATCTTCGAGCATATCCACCGACGGGGCCGCCGCAGGTGCCCGAAGATCGTATGCTGTCAAGGAGCTACCTGACATGCCGGGCCAGTATTGTGCTTCGAGTTGCGGATAGATTGCGATGCGCAATTGTTGCGCTACGAATGGCACCAGCGCCACGACAAGTATCAGCGCGCTGAGTCCCAGGTATGACTTCACCACCGTGTGTAATCGACCAACCGGTGCAACCTTCAGCAGCGCAACCGCGACCAGCAGGTTCAGCCACAACCAGGCAGGCGAACCCGCTTCGTGAAAGCTCAGGACAATAGCGAAAAACGCGACCACGCCACCGGCACGACCGAACAGGCGCGCAGCCGAAATTGTGATAATCAGGACCAGGAAGAAATCGAGCAACCGCCACTTGCCAATCCAGCTTCCCTCGGCTGTATCGGCGCCAGGGGCTAGCAACAATTTATTGCCGGGCGGCAGATACAACATAGTTGAGACATTGGTGAAACGGGCATCCCAGCCCGTCACGGGCATTGCACCGCGAGTCTCGCTGCGAGCGAGCGCCATGATGTCGAGGTCCGACCGTCGCAACTCCACCCCGGTTGTAGTAGCGCTCGCGCCGCGTGTAATCAACAGGTCGTCGCCACCTTCCTCGGCGCTAAGTAATTCGAACGGCTGCTGCATATCGAGGCGCCAGTCGCGCCGCATACTGCCCTCAATGTGATCACGCAGCAGGAATCCGTCGCCGCTGAAGTCTAGCCATAGCTTACGTACGAGGTTGAGGTCATTGTCTGCGGCAACCTGGCCACGACTGCGCTCGTTTATCCGCAGTGATTCGCCCGGCCCGATACGAAACGCGGCGAGCTGGCTCCATGCGCCAGGCACCTGAACCTGGCGCGGATCGACTGGCGTCAGGCCTTCCGGCGACGTAACGCGCAACTTGTCGTTCGACTGATAGCTCCATATTTCACTGTCGGGCAGGTTCGTCTCTGCGGTTGGCAAGGGCACCTCATCCAGCACCGCGGCAGCTCGTGCCGTGAGTGAGACCTCCCAGCGCCCCGGACGCACCTGGACACGGAGCTGGCCATCGGCTTCCAGCCGGGCTGGCAACGCGCTTTGAATCGAAACCGGTATAAAACCCTCGGGCAACAAGGGGCCAAACAACTCCTCACGTACAGCACCGGATACGTTCAACTGCAGATTGCTGACGAGCAAAGTCGGGACATCGTCGATGACCAGGCGATAAACCTGCGCCGTCACCTGGTCCTGCGCCTGACTCTGCCGCTCACGATCGCCAAGGAAGATACCGTTGCGGTCGATAAGCGGCCGCGCGACGAGCTGGCCGTCGACGGTCAGTGCAATGAGTCCGCTGGCAGGTGGCACCGGCAGGTTGCCGGGACGCTGATCCCACTCGAAGCGCCCGTTGATGCGGTAGCGGCCCGGCGACAATCGCAGGCTCGGTACACCGTCGTGCAGGACCACCGCAGCGGCCTTGCCATCGACTGCAACGGCATCTGGCCAGTACGCTGTGTTGCCCGGTAGTGGCACCCATGCGTCCCCAGCGCTTACGTCCCAGGTCTGGCTGAATGTCGCGCCCGCGCGCTCTACAGAAAGCCGCAGCGTACCTGGCCAGGCGCATACAAAGTCCGCGGGGCTGCTTGCCGCACGATCAAACAGAAACGGGCAATTTCTATACTCTTTATCGGCCAGCACCCAGTCCTGCCATTCACTAAGGGCGTCCGGCACGTAAACGTCTGCGGCTTGGGCGCTATGCGCCAGCGCCGTGATCGAGATCAGCAGCGCGACCAGGCGCCGGCTAACCAGGGCCAACCTTAAGAACCTTGCCATAAAACCCCTCCCGTTTGCTTCGACCGACACTATACGTGAACGCAATGAACGCAAGAATCGGGTTTTGCCGTCTACGTCGTTATGTCCGGTTCAATAGTGCGGCGGCTTCTCGTCGCCATTCTCACCCTCGCTGAAAGCTTCTTGCAGTGACGAGACACGTTCTGCCATCGACAGGCACAGTCGCTCAAGCTTCATAATAGTGGCCTGCTGCTGCGTCACCACGTCATTCAGTTCACTAAGGGTATGGTCCTGATACGCCAATCGGGACTCAATTTCGATTAATCTCTCTTCGCTCATTGGCGGCTCCTGCTACGCTCCGGTGTATCCTAGGCGTTTTTGCACAGACTTTCTTCTATGGCCCTGCTTCGTTTCGACGACCTTTCACTCGACTTTGGCGAACAAAAGATTCTAACGGACGCCTCCTTCGCGATCGAATCCGGGGAGCGCGTGTGCCTGATCGGTCGCAACGGTGCGGGCAAATCGACCACACTGAAACTAATCAGCGGCGAAGTGGATTTCGATCGCGGCGATATCACGCGGCAAACCGGGCTTGTGGTCAGCCAGCTCGCGCAAACGCTTCCGGACGCACTGGACATGACTGTTCGTGAGGTGGTCCGTTCAGGTCTTGCGCATATCGAAAGCCTGCTGGAGCAATTCTCCCGCCTGTCGACAGAGAATCTCGATCAGCAAGGCCTCCTGGACCTCGAAAAACTGCAGTCGCGAATCGATGCGCGCGACGGCTGGCACCTGGAGCAGCGAATAGAAGCGACGATTACCGAACTCAACCTGCCCGCCGATAAGCGAATGAGTGAGCTGTCCGGCGGCTGGCGCAGGCGCGTCGCGCTCGCCAAAGCGCTGGTTCAGCACCCCGATCTGCTGTTACTGGACGAACCAACCAACCATCTCGATATTGCCACCATCAAATGGCTTGAAGACCGCATTGCGAGCTTCCCCGGCGCCGTGCTTTTTATCACGCATGACCGTGCCTTCCTGCAACGACTCGCAACCCGCATCGTTGAGATCGACCGCGGCAAACTGACAAGCTGGCCGGGCGACTACGCCAATTTTCTGCGCCGCAAGGAAAAGGCACTGGAAGATGAAGCCACGGCGAATGCGCGCTTCGACAAAACGCTCGAACAGGAAGAAGTCTGGGTACGTCAGGGCATCAAGGCGCGGCGCACGCGCAACGAAGGTCGCGTGCGTGCGCTCGAACAGATGCGTCGCCAGCGCGAACAGCGTATGTCGCGCGAATCGAGCGCGCGTATTCATATCGAGGAAGCCGAGCAATCCGGGCGCAAGGTTATCCGGGCGAAAAACGTGTGCTTTGGCTATGACAGCAAACCGCTGATTGACAATTTCTCGATCAAGGTGATGCGCGGCGACCGGATAGGTCTCATCGGTAACAACGGCGTCGGCAAGACAACCCTGCTGCGCTTGCTGCTGGGCGAACTGACGCCGCAGTCCGGCACGATCAAGTTCGGCACCAATCTCGAAATCGGGTATTTCGATCAGCTCCGCCAGACGCTCGAACTCGACAAGTCGGTCGCCTACAACGTCGCTGATGGCAGAACCTATATCAAACTGAACGGCAAGGATCGCCACATTGTCGGGTACCTGAAGGGCTTCCTGTTCAGTCCGAAGCGGGCAATGATGCCCGTCAAGGCCTTATCCGGCGGCGAGAGAAATCGGGTCATCCTCGCCAAGTTGTTTACGAACGCCGCTAACTTGCTGGTACTCGATGAGCCTACGAATGATCTGGATATCGAAACGCTCGAGGTACTCGAACAACGACTGTGCGACTACCAGGGCACGCTGATAATTGTCAGCCACGACCGGGAGTTTCTCGACAATGTGGTGACAAGCACCATCGTGTTCGAGGAAAACGGCAAGATTCAGGAGTACGTCGGTGGCTACTCAGACTGGCTGCGCCAGGGCCACGCGCTAACAGAGACAGACAACCTGGTTGCTGCCGAGGAAAAGAAACGCGTTGCCGCCGAACGCCGGCAACAGCGAAAGCCGAGCAAACTCAGTTACAAAGACCAACGCGAACTGGACCAGTTACCGGATGAAATTGAAGCGCTCGAAACACGCATCAAGCTACTGACGGAAGAACTTTCGCAACCCGACTTCTACGCACAGGAACAGGCGGTAGTTCAGGAAAAACTGGCAACAGTACGCGAGTCAGAACAGCTGCTCGAAGCACGCATCGAGCGCTGGGGCGAATTGCAGGCGAAAGACGATGCCTTCAGGAATTCGCAGAGCGAATAGTGGGCGGAAGAAAGATCTAAAGACAGCCCTCATAAACAATTATCAGGATATTGTTGGGGTCCCGCAGATACAGGTACATAGCGCCCCAGGGTCTGGGCTTGGGACCGGTCCGTTCTATTGTCTCCGGAAGGCGGTCGACAAAATCGCTTAAGTCCTCCACCTTGAACTGCAGGCTCAAGCCGGCGAAGTCATAAGACTCGTCGCCAAGATAGATCTCCAGCATCGCCTCGCTTTTGCCATCGGCGAACCCCAGAATCGTACCTTTGTCATCAGGATCGTTCCACTCATCGAGAACAATCATCCCGAATATTTGCCGATAAAAATCGATAGACTGTTGGTAGAGCGCAGTTGTTATTTTCGTCTTCAGCGAGAACTGCATAGCAAGACTCCCAACTCTGCAACGCGGCTATGCGACCGCGTTGTTACTTGTCACTTGTATCCAGAGGCATCTCAAAACTTGGGGAGAATGCAATCGGAATGACATAGCGGCTGTTTACCTGCGTGTAGCGATCATCCAGCGCGACAGCATCCTCCTCACCACTCGGGTTCCAGACCACTTCAATGCGGCGCAGTCCGGGTTCGAGGCCGCCAAGCGGCACCAGGCCGATCAGACCTCGCATACCCAGGTCCGCTCGCTCGGCCGCCTCAAAATCCTCCAGCGACACTGCCCGGCCATCAATTTCCACGGCCCAAAGCTGGCGCAGGCAGGCAATCTTGTCCGGTGCCTCTTCAGCACTGCCGCAAAGCTGATCGAGTACCAGGTTGTCGCGCAGCGGATGGTATGGAAGAAACAAGCGCGCGAAGCTGCCACCCTGGTTAAAGCTGTCGACCCGCGGCCAGCCGCGCAAGCGATCTAGCGAGCTCGGCATGTCCTCATAATAAGTGCTGCGAAGCCCTCCCTGAACCTGCGCCGAATCGAGGTACACGAACTCTTCGGAGAGCGTGAAATTTCGCCACGCGGCAGCACTGGTATTGCCGACCATGACGATAACCATCGTGCTAAGTATCAGCGCGATAAAAAACGCGACCGGGCGTGTGTTGCTCTGCAATGTTAGTTGCACCGGCAATACCAACCGCTGGGGGTAAGCCAGTCCGGCGATGCGCCTCAGAAAGCTGACAGTGCCGACCAGTATGCGGTTCTCACGGAGGCGAGAAAACCGCGCGAGGAGTTGTGCATCCAGCAAATACACGAGCAACGGCACGCAGAGAAACACGACCAGGAGTATCACCGCGCCAACGCCCATACCGGTGTTGGTTAAACCGAAGCGCGCACCGATCACACCAGAGATCACCAGGATGAGCACCAGAATCGTGCCAAACCACAGAATGCTCAGCGTTAACATACTGATCACCGCGAACAGTG
The DNA here is from genome assembly GCA_030425905.1 of Gammaproteobacteria bacterium. Taxonomy (GTDB): domain Bacteria; phylum Pseudomonadota; class Gammaproteobacteria; order Steroidobacterales; family Woeseiaceae; genus UBA1847. The sequence goes on along the minus strand of JAUHZT010000060.1, from coordinate 9,626 downwards.
ACGATGCCAGCCTGTCGGTGCTGCGGATGACCGTATCAAGGTTGGGCAGCGTGTCCCGATAGTACTGCCGACTCAGTGGGCCAAGCCCCGGTGTCTTGCTCCAGTTGATGCCATCCGGGAAAACCGAACGCAGTCCAATAAGTCCCACCCAGTACGCGCGCGCCATCAGATGCACAAGGAAACAGACCGCGAGTCCGTAGCTGGTGCCGGCGAGTAGAGAAGTGCCCACGATGCCGGCGATAGCCAGACTCGTCGACAGGTGCGTATAGATATCGGCAATCTTGTCGAACAGCCAGCCAGGAATTGAAAATAGCGCGAAGATCGTCAAGCTTGAGATAATCAACTCAAGCTCGTCAGTCCGGTCACGCAGCTTGTCCATCGCTACTGACTCACGGCTAAGGCTTGTCTCGGTTTCTTTTACTTTCACCTGGGGCTATTGCCTCCGCACTATATGACCGTGAACAATCCATTGGACGCACAGTGTCCAAGCATTGGCAACAACAAACTACCGGTTCGTTCCCTTAGCCACAATAAAATTAACGACGGCACGCCGGTGATCGCGAAAGTGACTGCGTCAAAATAGAAACTGCCTTCCGAGTAACCGAAGCCATGCGCCAGGCCAAATAGGATTGAAGTAAGAAGTCCACCGTACCCTATTCCGGCCCCCAGAATACTTACCCGGCGAGCGAACGCTTCATTCATCGCCAGCAGGAGGACACCACGGTAGAACAATTCCTCGTCTATGCTAGGCATTGTCCATTGAAATGCGATCGTCTCGAAGTCTGCCATCTCGCTTGAGTCCGAGAGGGCCAGGTAAGCGAATAACGCCATCAAACCCGCAAACACAATAAGAGGTGTGCGAAAACCAGGCTTTTGCTTAAGCGTCAGACCAACTCTGCGAAGACCGAACATTGGCAAGGACGCAACAATCAGCATCCCTGTGAACGACATTAATTTTCCGAGCCAATTCCAGTTTGCATCAACGGGTAGATTCGGAATTGTAAAGAACGCGCGCGTGAGCAAGCCGTCGTAGACAACGTAGAGTGCCAGTGCCGCGAGGAACCAACCTGAATGAAAGTCCCGCCGATACAGCGCGGCCCCAATCGCACCCAGTACAGCTATCACCCCGACTTGTCCTAGTACCGTTAGTGGTTCATCACTCAATCTGGCATATCTCCGCTTGAATTCGCGAACGGCCACACCGGCTCATTGAGGTCCTGGCATCGTGCTTGCAACGGTCTTCCCCGCGCAAATTTATCTCCCGGGAGCGGCTGCAGTTTAACACCGAGGCATTTACAGCCACAGTCGCGTGCCACCGCTTTGTACAGAGATAAACTCCCTGGCCGGCAGACGGCAGGCATACTGCCCAATATGCAACTATTTGGTTGCATATTGGGCAGTCCTGTGCTTTAGTACCCGAAACAAGCCAATCCAGATCAGCGAGGTGAACATGCAAGACTCCATCAAGCGCGAAATAACGATCAGTTCATCAAAAGAGCGTATCTACGAGGCGATCGCCAACCCCGAGATGGTCACGCAATGGTTCCCCGAAACACTCGAGGGCAACTATGCAGTGGGCGAGCAACCAGTGTTTGGCTTTGGTGAACACGGCAAAAGCCAGGTCTGCGTGGTGGCTGCCCAGCCCTATGAGTACTTTGCCTACCGCTGGGTTCCCGGCGCCCATCACTTTCTGGGTGATGTACTCAGCGTGCCGAACACACTCGTCGAGTTTCGCATCGAGGAACAAGCCGACGGTTCATGCAAGGTGTTGCTGACCGAATCCGGGTTCGCTGCGCTGCCTGCAGACACAGTGGAAGCCGCCTTCAAGCAAAATTCAGGCGGTTGGGAGTTCATGCTCGGTCGACTCCAGAAATTGTTCGAAACCTCATAAATGGTCGTTGCAGAGGTTTACAAAGCCTTGGGCGATCCAACCCGACTGGAGATCATCCGCAGATTGTCGACAAAACCCACCTGCACTATTGGTGAGTTATCCGAAAATCTCGGGGTTTCAAGACAGGGCGCCAGGAAGCAGCTTCAGGTGCTGGTGAACGCGAATCTTGTCCATCTGGAGCAACATGGCCGAACCACCCAGGTGTCGCTGGAAACGAAAACACTCGAAGCCGCCCGCGCCTTCATCGCGCAAATTGAAAGCCAGTGGGACAAGCGCCTCAAGGCATTGAAGGACTTTACAGAAGCCTGAGTTTCATTCTGTAGGCCTGCAACGAGCCGAGATCGAGATTTTCCGCAATCTGCGAACGGTTACTTGCCTGGAAGTACGTAAGTGACTCGAACAATGTTCGTGCCACTTGATATCATTTTTTAGTCATCTCAGATGCACGCAAGGCAAATAGTCCTAATTACACACCGCCGAACTGACACAGCACTATTGATTCGGATCGAGCAAGCCCGAAGCATTCAGCGATAGCCCCTCGCGCTCATTGTCCCAGACGATATTCATTATCTTCCATCCGTGCCCTTCGTTCACCAGATTGAAGAAATTTGCCCCGCGCCCATGCCGCGTCATGCCAGAAGACTTGTACGTGTAGTCATAGACGCTAACAAGGCGGGCAACATTTCCAAACACCGTCGCCTCCTGCCAGACCTCGGTTTCGGAAAACTCAACACCGTCCAACAGCTCAGTGACATTGCGAGCGTATTCATCGAAAGTCATAGCCAGCACAAATGCCTGCCCCTCATCGTCCACACCGGTTCGAACCAGGGTGGCACGCGGATGATAAAGCTCACGCACACTTTCCCAATTCCGCTTCCCCGACGGGGCAGAGACAAGCTCATACAAGCGACGCGTCATCGCCTGAAACTCACCGTGTGACTTTGTTTCTGACATAAATCTGATCCTTAAACCGTGAACCGCAGAAAGATCCCTGAGCGATTGCCTGTTAGCGCGTTAGCAATGAATAGAATTCATCATTGATGAGTGTTCCACAACGCCGGTGACCGGTAAGAATACTGTCTTAGCGCAATATTCGCAGGTATCAGGATCAAACAGACAGAAAGTATCAGTGCGGCCGGCACGTAAGCTCCAGTTCCAGCCAAATAGGCAGAAAACACGAACGCAAGCGTTTGGATAAGAGTTACGCAGGCATGCACAGCGCGCCATGCCCAAACGTTCAAAACGGCTTTGTTCTTAAGCCAGCAAGCCAGCCCGACGGCTAGAATCATCGCGCCAATTGGCGGGCCAAATTGACTCCAAAAGCCGCCGGAGTCTTTCACGAGGCGCTCGACCATTCTCCCGTAGCCAACAGCACAGATAATCACGATGTAGAGCCACCAGCACCATCGGCATTTCGCCTTATTTGAATTTGCGGTTGCCGCCAAGTCAAAAACTCACGCCAAGGACAATTGCAGGATAATACCCCTGATTGAACGGTATTTCGTTTGCACACCGTGGGCCAACAGCCGTCATTCTGCACCGAATCCGATGCGCGTCTCTATACGGTCAGAAGTGAACATATCGAATAGTCTTCCTTGGCCTGTAATTGGTCCTTGTCGACTACCGGCCGTCGATCTGCAAAATCATTTCCTTCGCGACCCAGGTCGCGGATGGCAGGAACATTGTGGACACTATGCGTTGATCAACAATGACATCAGTCTTGTTCGCAATGTTTTCCTTGTTGATAACGATTGCGCCATTTTCGCGTAACTGATCTTCAACCAGAAATGGCAACAGTTCGCCTTGCTTGGCCCACGACTTCGTTCTTTCCGTGGAATTGGGAAATCCTGCTACTTTTTTTCCGGATACCATGAAGTCACCGTCACTCAGAACCACGTTTGCAAAGGCGCCCGGTCCGTGACCACAACCCCCTACGACGCCGCCTGCCTCATAAATGGCAGCAATCAGCGAGAGCAATGCCGGGTCAGAAGCCACGTCAAATAGCGGTCCATACCCGCCACCGATAAAGACCGCACTGTAATTGCTCGGATCTACCTCAGACGGTGCGAGTGAGGCGTTTGCTCGATCCGCGAAACCTTCGTACTTTATGGTGTAACTACTGATGCCGATCGGGTCCATGGAAAACTGAACACGCCCGCCTTAGCCAATAATTGTCGCCTATCGCTGCCAAGCCGAGTAGGTGGCTACCGATTGGAAAATCGCGCTGAGCGAGAAGCCGAAATGGTCAGGGATACTCTGGCAAGAAGCATATTCTTTATCCATCCTTTATGGTTTGCAGCCGTACGCTTCGGGACAACATCTGCCATCTTACCTCAGAATTTATGAGCGGTTACTGTACGAAGCGAGAAGTCGCTCTGACCTTCTCCCCTTAGGGTAGCCGCCCCAAGAGAGATAAAAATCATATCATCATGCTGCCTTTGCTTCGAACACAGCAGGCGCCTGATAGCCGAGCGAACTGTGGGGTCGGACGGTGTTGTAATGCTTTCGCCAGTTTCTGATTATTTGTCGTGCATCATCCAGTGAACGGAACCAGTGCTGGTTTAAACATCCATCACGGAACCGACCGTTGAAGCTTTCTACGAAAGCATTCTGTGTCGGTTTTCCAGGCTGGATGAAGTTGAGTTTGACGCCGTTCTTTTGTGACCAGAAGAACATCGCCTTACTTGTGAGCTCCGGGCCGTTGTCCAGAACGATTGCAGCCGGGAGTGCACGCGTCAGCGCCAGTTCGTCGAGATAACGGGCCAGACGGACACCAGAGATTGAGGTGTCGACGAGTTGGCCGACGCATCGGCGTGAGTAATCGTCAACAATGTTCAGAACCCGGATCCGTCGTCCGTTTGCGAGCTGATCATGTACAAAATCCAGCGACCAACGCTCATTGACTTGCGTGGGGACTACCATGGGTATGCGTGGCCGAACCAACTTCTTGCGCCTTTTGGTTCGGACCTGCATGCCAAGCTTTGAGTACAACCGGTACGTGCGCTTGCGATTGATCACCAGGCCCTCAGCCCGGAGCAAGGCATGCAGCATCAGGTAGCCGTAGCGCGGATATTGTTCCCCCAACGCCTTCAGCCGTTCCTTGAGGGCCGCGTCATTGCGGGCCACTGGCTCGTAGGACGCCGCCTTGCGGCTGAGTCTGGCAAGACGGCAAGCTTGTCGCTGGCTCATTCGGTAGGCCGACTGCAGGTACGCCACGATGCCGCGTCGCTGTGCCGGCCTCACCATTTTTTTCCGAGGACGTCCTCGAGAGCGGTCTTTTCCAGCATCGTGTCGGCCAACAGCCGCTTCAGCTTCGCGTTTTCCGCTTCCAGTTCTCGAAGCCGCTTTGCCTCGGACACCTCCATGCCGCCGTACTTCGACTTCCAGCGGTAGAAAGTGCCGTTGGCGATGCCGTGCTTGCGCACAACTTCCTGAGCCGAGATGCCGGCTTCATGCTCTTTCAAAATACCAATGATCTGCTCTTCGGTGTAACGCTTGCCTTTCATGCTGAGACCTCCCGTCGGTCAATTCTAGGGGAAAAGTCTCTCGGAGTTTGGCTACCTTTTTGGGGAGAAGGTCAGCTCGAACATGCGTCAGGTGACTTTCTCAAATCGGCCAGAAGGAGGAATCATCAGTTCAAATGAAGGGCCGCGAAAGTCTTAGATCAGCAGGCGGGTACGAATTAAAGAGGCGCCCCTACAGCGGCTTCTCCATTCGCGGTCGATAGAATCTCTGCAGATACCAGGTTACCAGGCCGGGTGCGATGATTGCCTGAAGCGTGAAGAACAGCAGAGTTATCCATTCGCTTTTATAAACCCCTTCACCCTGCTGGATCAGCAATTGCTGACCGATCGGGCCTGAAGAGAAAACCACAGCGGCCACGAGGTTCCAGCCCAGGTGAAGCCCTATCGGTGCATAAAGAGACCGGGTTTTGGCGTATGCAAATGCAAACATCCAGCCACCAGCTCCGGTGACGAGAAAAATGTAGATCATCAGTATCAGGCGGGAACCGAATACTTCATAGCTGAACCAGTGGTACACACCAAAAGCAATGGAACTGAGCAGGCACGCCTTCACAATTCCGATGTAACGAATAAGCAGGTAGAGCAGGACTCCACGGAAGAGCAATTCCTCGTAAAGCACCGCGGACAGCACCCAGCCCGAACCGCCAAGCAGCTGGAACAGGCCGTAATCACGATTGATCTGGTAGGAGACTTCCTTGAAGTGGGCTTGCCACGTGAAGTTGATGACACCGATGAGGGCCATGAATAGCATTCCGGCCACGAGCTCCATCATGCGTTGTCTGGTCGGAACGATACCTAGTACTGTCAAGGGTTCGCGCACCGTCAGTCGGAGCAAGAGCCATGAAAGAAAGAGCGCTACCAGAGTTCCGATGATCATTATCGTGCCGCCGCCCCGGAGTCGGTTTGAATTGGACTATTCTGTACTAGAGAAAACTTGGTTTATGAGAGGGCCGATGGCTGCATTGGGTCAACAGCAGAAATTATAGCTCAAGATCTGCGACTGGCGGCTATGCGACGTGAAGCAGGCGCTCGAACATGCGCCAAGTGACTATCTCAAAACGGTCAGTAGCGGCCTCCTAACTTGCAATGAGTGCGCCGATGTTCATGCGGACGATCACCAGACTAGTCACGAAACTAACGATGAAGAAGACGGGAAGAATCCGTTGCACCTTTTCATTTTCTGCAAAGAAACCAATAAGAAATATTGCAAGATACACAGCCTGCGATAGACGGTAGGGGTGTAGGACAGGCGTGCCGAAATACTCAATGTTTACCCACACCGCTACGAATACCATGGCAATGCCGAGGCCGAAAAAAAGACGCCTTACCCGGAGAAATTGAGTTCGCCAATCGAAATCGCTGGTTCGAACAGCCGGAACTAGCAAGTGGATTCCGGTGTACAGAATTGCTGGTAGTGTCAATGTAGTGAGATATGTCGTGAGTCGCCACTGGGTCACGACATTGAAGTCCCAAAGACTCCACCAACCGAGTAAAATCATCACAATATAGGCTATGACCCATAGTAAATGTGGCGTATAGCGGTTAGGACTGACCAAGACCTCGGACAGGCCGCGCAATCCCTGCGCCAATCCAAGCGCCAGGATCAACGACATCATTGCCATTACAAATTCAAACTGACTCACTCGATCTTCTCGTGGCTTGAACAACTAACATGAGGATTGGGCTAGAACTGAATTTCCGGAGAGGGTCATTAGCAGAAATTATAGCTCAAGATCTGCGACTGGCGGATATGTGACGTGAAGCAGGCGCTCGAACATGCGCCAGGTGACTTTCTCAGAACGGCCAAAACCGGACGATGCGCTACTTCGGTTTCCTAATGAATCTGCGGCGGGCTCGGCCGTGCGTTCTGTACACGCGTCTTTGTTGTTCGAGTCTGTCCGAGATTTCTTGCTTTTCTATTTCCTTTTCTTCTTTCTTACGGATTCGATCTTCGTATAGCTTCAAGCGTCGCTTCCAATGTCTATTCTCTGATGGTGCTATGTAGCCCAGATACACTACGACGACGATCGCGATGCCAATCAGATACCACCAGCCGTATAGAACCATTAACGCACCCTTCAAATTGACAGTCTGTCCAGGGTCAGTAACAGAAATTATAGCCTACGATCTGCGACCGGCGGCTATGCGAAGCGGAGCGGTCGCTCGCACATGCGCAAGGCGACTTACTCGAAACGGCCACAAGCGGACATGCCTTTCCAAACGACTCTACGACCCATCAGTCGTGTCGAGTTCAGTATCGATTAGCTCGAGAGCCTCGTTGAACGCTGCTCTGACCTCATGTTGCGATTGGCTTACATGGCCGCGCAGAGTTATTTTGAACGCAACTCTACTCTGAAAATCGCTCGTGCCTAGCATTGACAAGTCAGGCTCGTTACTAGTGGTCGGGTTAGGCATTAAAGCTGAAAGATTAAGCATCTGTTGCGATTGCTGGAAATCTCTCTGAACCGTTTCCAAGCCGTCCATCCTCTGCCTGATTGACGCGAGCACTCGACGGAGATCTTGGTTTTGAATAATCTGCGTCTGGCCAGACGATTCTAAGTCACGAAGTGCACTGATTTGCGGCTTGTAGGTCCCGACGTTGAATAACCCGTCATCGATCCAACGGCGTAGCTCGTCAGAGAACGCGTTGTCGCCATTTGTCAGCAATAATGATTCCAGGTATCCAACTTGCAGTCGCTGCTGAGCTTCAATTTCATCGAGAAGTTGAAGAGAACGATGTAGGTCCGCGCGCAGTGCTTGGAGATATTGGGTCTCAACAATTCTTTCAGTGCGATTCTGCCACCAAGCATCAATGGCGAAAGCGAGCAGTATGCTCGCAACGATCGCCGTAGCTTCGACGAAAATTCGTTTCCAAGGAATTTCTTGAGATTCTTTCATATAGAAATAATTGGAGACCAGTGTCCGCTTTGGGTCACTTCCTGCCCCCGAGTATAACGCATCCACGGTCATTCGAGCGTCCGCTGTTGGGCCTGAAGCCGCCATTCAAATCACGCTCTGTTCGTGTCGGTTTGTCCGTTTTGTTTTGGCCCATAACACACTGTTTTAAATGCGGAATAGGTGCTATCAAATGATATAATTATCCCTCAAAAACGGACTGATTCTGCCGGGAGGGAACCATGGCAACGAGTGCTTCAAATGCGTCTTCTGCATCCTGTTCTGACGCTAACGATGACCGGCTTGCAGCCGAGCAACTTGGCGCTGAAATCACCGAGCTTAGTGCCTATATCTACGCGGCCCAGTCACGCCTTCTCGAACTGATTCGTGAGTTCGACGAGAAAAAATACTGGCAAGACCTTGGGCTTTGTTCCTGTGCTCACTGGCTCAACATCAAATGCAGCATCGGCATGAACGCAGCGCGCGAAAAAGTTCGCGTGGCCCATGCGCTGGCAGTTCTGCCGAAGATATCATCCCGTTTTTCTACCGGCGCATTAAGCTATTCCAAAGTTCGCGCCATGACCCGGGTTGCAACGCCCGAGAACGAGGCTTTCCTGCTGGGCATTGCCCAGTACGGCACGGCACATCATGTTGAGAAGCTCATTGCCCGGTTTCGAACCTGTCAGCGCTTGCAGGATGCGCAACTGGCAGATGATCAATACCGCGAGCGGGAGCTCAACTACCACTACGACCATGACGGCTGCCTTGTTATCAAGGCGCGTGTTCCCGCTGAGCAGGGTGCACTGCTCATCAAAGCCCTTGAAATGGCAATGGATCATCAGCAGAAAGAAGACGAGGCGGCCAATGATGACGTTACCGCGGTAACGTCAGCGGCGGATGAAACCAAGAACCTGGCAGAGCCCATGGCGGCACGTCGTGCCGATGCCCTCGGCCAGATCGCCCGTACCTACATGAACAACAATCAATCCTCCGGATCTTCAGCCGATCGCTACCAGGTGATTGTTCACACTACGGTAAAAGAATCCTCTGAGCAGAAAGCCGAGCCAGACGTTACCGCGGTAACGCCGCACATCGAAGAGGGGCCGGGTCTGTGCGAAGAGACGGCGAACCGCATCGCCTGCGATTGCTCGGTAGTGCACCTTAGCCAAGACCAAGATGGCGAGCCGCTATCCATCGGTCGGCGTTCACGGTCTATCCCGCCGCCGATGCGGCGGGCCCTCATCGCACGCGATGGTGGCTGTCGCTTCCCGGGCTGTACTCATACTCGCTTCGTGCACGGGCACCACATCAAGCAC
>JAUHZT010000059.1 GCA_030425905.1 Gammaproteobacteria bacterium | reverse complement strand
GGGTCCTGGGTCTAAATTGAGCTTGGCCTTGCCTTGGCGAAGCAGCGCAGTGCGCGCATAACGTCTTTTTCGTGCTCTTGGCCATAGCCGGCCATTATAATGAGCAACACTGAAATTGATCCTGGAAATTACTTGCAACAATCACGAAATTCGCTGGCGATCTTGATACTTACGTTGTTTGCGCTGGCTTTCCCGCTCCCCGCTCAGTCCGCTGTACCGCCCGACGCGGCCGCAGCAGATCGTCCAAAAATCGGTCTCGTGCTTGGCGGCGGCGGCGCACGCGGCGCTGCGCACATCGGCGTGTTGCAGGAACTGGAGCGCATGCGCGTACCGATCGACGCCATTGTGGGTACCAGTATGGGTGCTATCGTCGGCGGTCTTTATGCGTCGGGCATGACGGCCGACGAACTTGAGGAACTGGTTGGCACGCTCGATTGGAAAGACGCGCTGAGTGATCGCGGTGAGCGCATTGATCTCAGTTTTCGTCGCAAGCAGGACGAAGACGCGTATCCGATCCGCTTTGAACTCGGCCTGCGCGAAGGAGAGCTGCAGTTGCCGCAGGGCGTGCTGCAAGGGCAGAAGCTCGACCTGGTATTGCGCGAACTGACGCTGGACAGCTCGCATATCCGTGACTTTGATGATCTCGGCATTCCGTTTCGTGCGGTTGCATCGGACCTGGTATCGGGCGAACGGTATGTGATGAGCAGCGGCGATCTTGCGTTGGCCATTCGTGCAAGCATGTCTGTACCAGGCGCATTCGCACCCGTGCAGATTGAAGATCGCCTGCTGGTCGATGGCGGCCTCGTAGGCAACCTCGCCGTCGAAGTCATGCAGGAAATGGGTGTCGACATCATTATTGCTGTGGATGTCGAGTTTCCACTCTACAACCGCGAAGAGCTTATCTCCGCCGTAGGCATTTCGGAACAGGTGCTTACCATTTTGATCCGCAAGGAAACGCTGCGGCAGATCGACAAGCTGGGTCCCGACGACATCCTGATCCAGCCTGACCTGGGCATTTTTCCATCCACGAACTTTTTCGAAAGCGTGTCTGTGATCGAGCCTGGCATCGAAGCGACACGCGAGCGCGGTGCACAGTTGCAACGTTACGCACTAAGCGCCGACGAGTTTGAGCAGTTGCTTGCGCAGAGGCGCTTGCCACCGCCACAGAAAGAGACTATCGATTTTATACGCGTCAATCATGATGCACGTGTCTCCGCGGACCTGCTCGAACGGCGCATGCAGCTCAAGGTTGGCGATCCAATTGATCCCGCAAGCCTCTCGACTGAAGCCAATCGCCTGTACGGCCTGCAGGTGTTCGAGAAGGTGGGTTACCAGCTTCTCGAAGAGGGCGATCAGCTTGGTGTCGTCTTCACCGCAGCGAGCAAGCGCTGGGGGCCGGGCTATCTTCGTTTCGGACTTTCTATTGAAGATGATTTTGCGGGTTCAACAGCTTTCAATATGGCAACTCGACTCTGGTGGCCGGGTATCAATTCGCTGGGCGCCGAATGGCGCAGCGATCTGCGCCTGGGAACCGACCCGCTCATCGCAACGGAGTTCTATCAGCCGCTCAGAACGGACTCCCGAATTTTCCTTGCGCCGCGTATCAGCCTCGGCCAGCGCAATCTGAACCTGTTTGATGCCGGCGAGGCGGTGGCAGAACTGCGCTTGAGTGAACTGTCGTTTGGAATTGATGCAGGTGCCGAGCTCGGCACCTACGGTGAGCTGCGCATCGGGGCATACCGTGGTTACAGTGACGCCAGCGTCAAGGTTGGCGACCCGGGAATAGAGGACCTCAAACTGGATACCGGGGGGCTCCTGGCCTCCGTCAGGATCGACACGCGTGATGATGCGCAATTTCCTCGCAGCGGTACGCAGGCGCAGCTCATCTGGAACCTCTCGCGCCCCAGCCTGGGGGCGGACAGGCATTACGATACGGTGGCCTTCAACGTGGATTCGGCCTGGAGCCGGGGCAGAAATACGCTGGCGCTGGGTTTGCAGTTCGGTAAATCGCTGGACGCGCGCAGCGCTTTGCACGAGCATTTCTCGCTGGGCGGATTCCTGCGCATGTCAGGGCTTGAACGCGGCGCCTTGTCCGGTCCGTATGCCGGCCTTGCGCGGCTTGTCTATTACCGGCGTGTTGGCAATCTGACCGGCGGGTTGCTTGAGTTGCCGGTGTACCTGGGGGCTTCGCTGGAAACCGGTAATGTCTGGGAGTCGCGTGATGCGATCAGCTTTTCGGGCTTGCGGACCAACGGCAGCCTGTTCGTCGGTGTCGATTCGTACTTCGGTCCGGTGTATCTCGCTGCCGGCTTTGCCGAAGGCGGGCACAACAACTTTTACCTGTTCGTTGGCGCTACGCCGCGCTAGCGCACCAGTTTTTCCAGCACCTGCGTGGGTGTGTCGGTATTGCGGTAGTAGCCGTGCCGTTCAGCCATGGCCGCAAACGCGGCGTCGCGTTCTGCTTCCGATGGATACCAGTGCAGGCGTTCCCAGTCGTCGCCGAGCACATTGCGCAATGTATCGCCGGGCGGCAGCGTAACGCGAATGCCAAAACGGCGTTCCTGGATGGCTTTTTCGGGTTCGACGAGATTGTGCGGGTGATAGAAATCCACGAGCTTGGTCCATTGTTGATCGGCGGCCGCAGTATACCGAATGTTGCGGCCGTGAGTCAGCGGCCTGTTAGCGGTGGCCGCGATCCGTCGCGCCCTCCCGGTCGGCCCAGCCGAGCAGGCGTCGAGTCACGAACATATAGACCGGCTTGACGGTTTGGCGGAACAGCCGCGACGGCGCCGAAGGCTTTGCAAGAATGCGGCGCTCCCGCGCCGTCAGGCTCGGCTCGCAGTAGGTGCGCTTGTGCTTGAGGAGGTGGCGGAGGTCGTCGTAAGCCATAAGCCGAAACAGGCGATTGCGACGGCGCGCATACCAGCCGAGCTGAAAGTCGATCAGTGCCGGCTGGCCTGAGCTTTGCACCAGGATATTCGGTTCTTTGGCGAGATCATTGTGCACGACGTTCGCCGCATGCAGGCGGCGCAGGAGGCGCGCCGCATCGTGAAAAAAGCGGAGCTCCTGTGGCTTGGCTAGCTGCAGCGGGCGCCCGTCTATATAGCGACGCTCAAGACGAGTGGCCTCGCAGTGCAGAAGCTCGGGGATCTCGTCGAGGTGCGCCAGGGCGGCAAGCACATTGGCCTCGCGCCGCAGCAAACGGCGCGCCAGCCAACCGAGCCAGGGGCGCGCACAGCTTGCATCGCGCACGATCGTGCCGCCGTTGGCATCGCTACGGTAGCGAACTTCGCCAAACAGGTCTTTCTTCAGGAGTGTTTCGCGTGTCATTCCAAAGTCCTGCACGGGCTTGCCCCGCGGTGCCCAGACTTCTATAGAATGCACAGGATACCTCAGCTACGCAGTGGCGTTTGGACAGTGAGCAATACTCCCGATGAAAAGCCGCCCGGTTCGGGCTCGCGCACCGATTCGACTGGGGAATTCTTCAGCGTTGGCACGCCGTTGCATGCCGTGCGCGCAGGTTACATTCGGCGGCGCGCCGATGACTTGCTGTTCGAGGCGGCCGTCGCCGGGCGCTTCGCGCACGTTATTGCACCCGGGCGCAGTGGCAAGAGCAGCCTGATCGCTGCCACGGCGGCGCGCCTCGAAAACAACGATATCCGGGTCGCCATTCTCGATCTCAGCCAGATTGGTGTGCGCGACGGTACACCGGATGCCGGGCGCTGGTACTACAACGTTGCGTACCGGCTGTTGCGTCAGTTGCGCGTGCGCTTCGATCTGCAAACCTGGTGGCAGGACAAGTCGATGCTCAGCAACCGGCAACGACTGGTGGAGTTTTATTCGGAGGTGCTGCTGGACAATGTCGACGAGCAGATCACGATATTCATCGACGAAATGCAGATTGTTGGCGAGCTGCCGTTCGCCGACCAGCTATTGGCGAGCGTACGTTCGGCGCACAATGCGCGCGTAACGGATCCCGATTTCAATCGCCTGACTTTCATCCTGTTGGGTGAATGCGATCCGCTGGTATTGATCGACGAAGCGGAGATGTCACCGTTCAACGTGACCCAACCCGTTCCGCTTGATGATTTTTCGCGGCCGGCGCTGGATCTGTTTGCGACCGAACTGAATCTCGAACCGGACGATGCGAAAGAAGCGCTGGACCGAATTTACTACTGGACTCGCGGTCAGCCTTACCTCACGCAGAAGCTCGCGCGTGCGGTCGCGCGGATCTCTGCTGCTGATGATATTGCAGCGCAGGTTGACCGGATTGTGGCGCAACAACTCACGGGGCGAGCGGCGTTGCACAGCGAACCGCACATGAGCCACATCCACCGGCAGATTATGAATGCCGGCAAGCTGCGCGAAGGCATGCTCAACCTGTACGGCAAAATCCGCAAGGGCATTGCCGTACCCGCCGATCTCGGTTCTCCTTTGCAACGTCGCCTGCTGGCTACTGGTTTGCTTGAAGTCGATGAGGCGGGCGAGTTGCGTATTCGCAACCGTGTTTACGAAGCGGTGTTTACAGCGCGGTGGGCCAACGAGAATATGCGTACGCAATGGCGCGTGCCGTTGTTGCTTGTGGCGGCGCTTGCCGTGGTGCTGCTGCTGCCGCTTTGGTATACGCAATGGCTGCCCCGGCCTTATGCTGCATTACTCGCGGCACCGACAACCGAGATTGCAGATGCCGAGTCGGCGTGGCGAAACCTGCGATCGTTCCCAGGGCATGCACAGACAGCCGATAATCTGTACCGGGCGTACCTCAGCGACGCGGCGGCGCGCACGGACAATGCAGGTCTGGTCATGTCTATCGCGAGTCTGGCGCGTGAGTTGCCTGACGCAGGTACGCTGCCCGAACAGATGCAGGCTGAATTCTGGGACCGACGTGTTCTGCATGCCGTGCGCCAGGAACAGCGCGATGCCGCGTTGCTCGCGTCACTTGAAGCGCTCGAATACTCGACCTCGGTGCGCCGCAATCGCGCCGCCAACCTGGTTGCCGACGATTACCCGTTGCTGCTGGCAAGCCTGCGTCCCGATGCGCCGGGGAGATTGTTGTTTGATTCAGCAAACCTGTTGCTTAGCGCTGTTAACGGTGCCGAACTGCAACAGTGGTCTTTTGAGCGTGACGCGCTTGTGCAGCGCTCACCCTGGTCCATTACAGCCCTTGAAGTTGCGCCGCTGGTCCGTCGCGTGATCGTTGATCAGGAAGGGACAACGCGCCGCATCGGGCTGACCCTGAATATCAGCCATCCGCGGCTTCGTGACTTACGGCTCAAGCTGATCGCGCCGTCGGGGCGCATCGCTGAGATTCAGCTTGGCCTTGAGCGTGCTTCAAGTACTGAGGATATCCAGGTGCCGGCCGGGCAACTGCGCGAGCTCGTTGGCGAAAGCCTCACGGGAACCTGGAGCTTGAGTGTTCGGGACGAAGCTATCGGCGTTGCCGGGCACCTGGCCGGCTGGACCCTGAACCTGAATTCCCAGGGGCTGGAGGAAGGTTTTCAGCGCGGCATCAGTATTCCCGACCCGGTCGAGCGCAAGACCGAACAGTTCTGGGTCAGCGATGATGGCCGCTATGCGGTCGCTCGTGCCGAGCACAGCGACAGCGCCCGGGTATGGGACCTTGCGTACGCACGACCGCTCGGTACCGTGTCGCTAAGTGCCCAGGAAAAACTGGTCGGGCTGACAACAAATGCCCAGCAGTTGATCAGTGCGACGCTTGAAAGCGTCAACGTCTGGGACACCGGGACAGGCGTGCGCGTCGCCAGTTTGCCAGTTGGTATCGGCAGCGCCGGGGTGCAGCTCACGCGGGATCGCCAACATCTGTTTGCGCAAGTGCGTGGCGACAGCGAATCGCGCTTTGAACTGTGGCAGCTTGCCAGTGGTGAAAAACTCGCAGAGTTCGTGATCGCCGGTGTGCCAGGGCTGATTGCGCTGGATGCGAGCGGCATGCGGATTGCGGCGGCTGACTATGATCGCACGGTCCGTACCTGGGATTTCAGGAGTGGGGAACTGCTCGCGCAGATGGACTTCCCGTTGCAGCCTACAGCGATCCAGCTTGATGCGGCGGGCCAGACGCTGGCCGCGATTTTCGGTACTTCGGGGTTGTCGGTGCGGCGAATCGACGCGCCGCAGCAGCCCTTGCTCGAAGAGTTCGCCAAAGGCCAATGGCAATTCGCCTTCTCACCAAGCGGCGCGCGCATGGTGGCCGGTCGCCCGAGCACCGGCTACCAGGTGTACAGCAGTGTGGACGGGCAGCGGCGTGGCCCGGCACTCGGTCTGACAAATGTGGGGAATACCCTGGGCGGCGAGCCGATTTTGCAATTTAGCCGGAATGAGGATGTGCTGCTTACCGGCAACGTACAAGACGTGCTGCGCCTGTGGCATATACCGGACATGGCCAGTACGCCAGTGCCGGATGACAGGCACGTAATATGGTCACCGTCGGGCGACGCAATTGTTGCCGCTTTTCCGGATGCAAGCGGTCTCGCGATCGCTGATCGAGCCGGGCACGTGCATCTCTACGCGCCGGCAGGTGAGGCCAGCCAGGTCCTGACGGCCAGCGAAGATGTCAGCTTCCTCGGTCACAACAGAGAAGTGAGACACCTCGCGGTGAGTGAAGATGGCAAGTGGCTGGCGAGTGTCGCGGCTGACAATACCCTGCGGGTCTGGGATGGTGGCGACGGACAGCCTTTGCCGTTTATCGCCAGCTTGCCGGCAGGTGCTATTTCGCAGCTTGTTTTTTCTCCCGATGCGACACTGATTGCTTTGCTGGCAGACAACCGCGCCGTCATTCTCAGGGCGGCGAATGGTGAAATACTGGCGGACCTGGATCTGGGTGGCGCTCATTCCGGCATTGCATTCGCGAGCAATGACACCTTGTACGTGGGCGGCGAGAGCGGCGCCTTAAGCATGATTGCCAGCAACGCACTGGGTGGTTGGGACCTGCGCCATGTCTGGAAGGGTGATGTCGCAATTCGCCGGCTGGCGGCTTCGCCGCGCGGGCGTTTCCTGGTACTCGCGGACGAAAACAACAGCCTGCTGCAGTTCAGTCTCGCAGATGCGGCACCCGGCGACTTGCGCCTGCAACTGCCGGGGCGTATCAACGACATTCGTTTCAGTGCCAGCGGTGCGCGCATGCTGGTGCTCGGCGACCGCTGGGTGCATCGGCTAAGTTCTTCGGCGCACGGCTTGCTGTGGCTCGATGCCTTGCTGGTGCCTCGTGCGCTGAACGGCGCAGGCATCGTTATTAAAGAAGGGACGGGAACGAGTAACCGGGCCGGTGATGAGTTCTATTTGCCAGTCGCACGCGACAGTGCGCCACGTATGGAGCGTTTTAGATTCTCGGATCCTGTCGGTCCCGGTCTGATCGGTCTGCAGGATGCTTTACTCGCAGACTGGCGAGGGCGGCTCGGCGAATAGCGGCCGGCTAGCGTTCATCACCGCGCAATGTGCGCACCAGTAACTCCAGTTTTTCGGCCGTCACCTCGGCGGGCGGTACGGGCTGACCGATATGCACCGGCACGCGACCAAACAGCCGGCCAGGGAACTTTCTCAGCCATCCCCCTTCCTGCCGGCTGAACCAGCTACCCCAGAGTCTGCATATCGCGACCGGGACAACAGGAACCGGGCGGCGTGCAATTATTTTTTCGATACCGGGACGAAAACGCTGCACTTCGCCATCCGGAGTCAGGCCGCCTTCCGGGAAAATGCACACGATGTTGCCGGCGGCGAGTTCGGCATCCACTTTCTCGAATGCTTCGTTCATCAGGGCTTCATCCTCGCGGGCCCCGGCAATCGGGATGGCTTTGGCATTTTTGAAGAAGTGTTTGAGCAAGGGGATATCAAAAATCTTGTAATACATTACAAAACGTAAGGGACGACGAACAGAGCCGCCGAGAATCACCGGGTCCATCAGGCTGACATGGTTACAGACCACCACTGCAGGCCCTTCGTCAGGGATATTCTCGATACCGGCAGGCTGGATACGGTACACGAATGTAATCGCAATCCACGCGAGGAAACGCATCAGGAATTCAGGTAACAGCATGTAGATGTAGCTTGCAACCAGTGCGTTCAGGACAGCTACTACAAGAAACAATTCCGGAATAGAGAAGCCCGCGCTCAGCACGGCTATCGACAACAGTGATGCCCCGACCATGAACAGTGCATTGATAATGTTGTTCGCTGCGATAATTCTGGACAGGTGCTGGCGTTTCGCCCGCGCCTGGATGATCGCGTACAGCGGTACGCTGTAGAAGCCACCGAAAGCGCCCAGCATCGTAAGGTCGGCGAGCACGCGCCAGCTGCTGGGTTCCCGCAGAAACTCCGCAACCGTCAAAAGCGAACCCGCACTGGCTTGTGGTTGCGCAAAATACAGGTCGACGGCAAACAGGCTGAGGCCGATAGAACCGAACGGAACCAGGCCCAACTCGATGCGGTGACCGGACAGGCGTTCACACAGCAGCGAACCGATGCCAACCCCGATCGCAAACGTGGCCAGCAGACAGGTGGTAACAAATTCATTGCCATGCAGAACATCCAGCGTGTAGGCGGGCATCTGCAGCGTCATCGCTGAACCGAAGAACCAGAACCAGGAGATGCCGAGGATCGACAGGAACACGCTGCGCTCTTCACGCGCGAAGCCAACAATGCGCCAGGTTTCAGACCAGGCGCGGAATGAGATTTTCAGCGTTGGATCAACGGCCCGCGTTGCTGGAATTTCGCGGCTTGCGAGGTAGCCAAGCGCGGCGAATCCGGTCAGGCATAGAGCGATCAAGGCCGGGTTTTCCGGGTTAATGCCTACCGTCAGGCCGCCGATTATTAGACCCAGGATAATTGCAACGTAGGTACCCGACTCAACCAGCGCATTTCCACCAACCAGTTCGCCGGTCGCCAGTTGTTGCGGCAGGTAGGCGTACTTCACGGGGCCGAACAAGGTTGACTGGCAGCCCATCAGGAACAGTACCAGCAGCAACAGGGCGTAACTGCCAGCGATGAAAGCGACAGCGGCCATGGCCATCAATACGATTTCGAGAATCTTGATGCGCCGCATGAGCATGGATTTCTCGTATTTGTCGGCGATCTGGCCGGCGGTTGCAGAGAAAAGCACAAATGGCAGGATAAAAAGGGCACCGGCGACGTTCGCCAGCAGGCTGTGGTTCATGCCGAAGACAAGTACGCCCTGGAAGGTGGCAAGGATCAGGAAGCCGTTGCGGAAAATATTGTCGTTGAGGGCGCCCAGGAACTGGGTTGCAAAGAATGGCGCGAAGCGGCGCTGCCCGAGCAGGCGAAACTGGCTTAAGTCTGACAAGGCGTACGTCTCTCGGGTTCGACCGGCGACACTATATCACCCGCGGCCGGCGGCGAAAGTAACAGGGGCAACGAAAACGGGTGTCCGGCAGGCGATAATCCGGCTCGCGGGCCTCCAAAAGTGCGAACTCGCGACAGTTTTGTAAAGTAGCTGCGATGCTATTATCTGCGCAGTAGAAGACTGTATTTTCTACCAAATCAGCTATTCGCAACCTGAACTCAACCGGATTAAGACTTAAAGCGTCGATGAATTTCAATCGCCTGACAACCCTCCTGACCTGTACCGTTATTCTTGGTGCCTGTGGCAAGGAGCCTGCACCGAGGTCGGTTAGCGAGTTCGTGCAGGACCCGATTCTGCTGGAATCGGCGCTGCTGCGTTGTACCCAGGCACGGGCGGAGTCCCGTTACGATCCGGAATGCATCAACGCGCGCGAGGCCGTGAAACGGGTCGCTGCGGAAAAAGAGAAGGCGCGTCGCAGCGAACTCGAAAGACAGTCAGAACAAAAACGTGAGGCCCTGCGGCGTACGCAGCAGGCCGCGGCGGAAGCGCGCAGGCGTGCGCTTGAAGAGCAAAAGCGCCGCGAAGAAGCTGAGTATCTTGCACAGTTTGGCGAGTTGCCGCCTCCTTTAAACAACAATGACGAGCCACTGTCCGGCAATGAACCGGGCGTCGTGGTTATGCCCGCGGCGCCTGAGGAAACGCTCCCTGCCCTCAGGGAAGCTCCCCCCAACAGCGCGGTTGGCAGTAATGCGCCCGGAATCGATTTGCATCCGCCGCAAGCGGATGCTGGCAGCGATCAGGACGCGCCGCCGGCGTTCGAGTCCCGGCCGGCTGAAGCACCAGCACCTGAACCTGAGCCCGCGGCCGAGGAGCCTGCGCCGGACTTAGGCAGTATTCGCGACGAGCTACGTCGCCGCAACGAGGAAGACGGCCAAAACTAGCGCCGCGCCGGTGCTTAGTAGTTTCCGGCCTCCGGGTCGTCCGGGTCCGGAATGCCAAAGGTCTTAACCTCTCCTGACTCTGTGGCGGGTTGCTCGCCGGTGGGCATCACCTGCGGTGCTGCCGGTCGGTCCTGCATGCCCGGTTGCACGGGTAACTCATCGGTCTGTGCCGCGAGCAGCGCGACAAAGCGGCGCGCGACATCCGGTGCTATTGCGGGTGAGCTCGCCAGAATGCGTTCGGGGGTCATGTTCGGGTCCCCGTAAAAAGCGGCATTTGCGCGGCGATCCATGGTGACACCCGAGCCCTCAAACGACACACCGGCAAACAGTCCACGGTTGCGCGAATACGAAACTACTTCGGCTTCGAGCTGCAAGTCTGTCGCGGCGCCCGCCTGGCGGCCGACAGGGCCGGCGGCGACCGATGCGTCGGCACCCAGTGTCAGTTTGCCATTGCTGATGCCATCCACCCCGGCGCGAGTCTTGAATACCAGGATCACGTCAGTGGATTGGGCGCCAATTTGCCAGCCGATGCTGCCGCCTGTCAGGGCGATAAATGCCGGCGCGCTCCAGGTGTTGTCGGACTGACGCACAACGATAATGCCGCGCCCGCGTCGTCCGCCCAGGCCAAAGCCCAGTTTGACGACCTTCGGCACCACCGCAATAGCGTAGGCGCGTGCCAGCAGGTTTGAGGGTATCGCCTGCTCAGGGATGCGCATGAACTGGTCGAGGACATCGGACGCATCCGCAACCCGCTGTTCTTCGCGGGTCTGGGCAAAACTAGTGCTCGTGCCAAGGAGCAGCAGGAAAGCAAGGGCAATGATCCGGGAGGGATTCATGGTGGTTGTCCGTTTGTGGTGGTGACGGGTTAAGGAAGGAATCATACGCCAATTTCCGCGGTGCCTCATATGCGGATCGGTCAGGCAGCGATGGACACAAGTATTGGCGGCAGCGGGCATCCCAGTGCGGCGCATACGACCCGGATCAGTTCCGCTTCCGTCACGGCGATGTGACCGTCACTTGTGGCGGCAGCGGTAATCGCCTGCAACAGGCGCTGTCGTTGTTTACTGTTTAGCGCAAGCAGCGTATCCAGGCTTTGGTCAAGGATCGCAACTGACTGGTCGCGGTTTGCCTGTACCTGGAACTCGGTAGCCCATGCGCCGAGCAGGGCAGCGCCGGCCTTGAAAGCCTCATCGCGGCTGGCTGCATCGTCGTGGCCATGATCCGCGATCAAGGCCAGCAGGTTGATCGAGGCCATACGCAGCTGCTGCTTGCTGGAGCGCCCTGTTGCGCGTCGTCCGCGCGGTTCAACGGCCTGGTCGAGATTGCACAGCAAAATGCGGTGAAAACAGTATTCGAACAACTCGACCTTGCCGTCGATTTCGATGAGTCGGTTCGTCAGTTCAATAAGGAATTCCAGTTCAGCTTCAGGCCGCATCTTGAGCGCCGGAAACGCGATTTCCAGCAATGGCAGCAGAAAGCGTTCATCGGTCGTCGCCAGGTCAACGGCAAGCTTCCGCGTGACTTGCATGCGGTCACGCCCAAGCCGCTCTTCGAGCAGCGATAACTGGCGCGGCAGTATTGCGCCGCTGCGATCAAGAACCAGGGCGATGGTCAGCAGGAAAGCAAGGTCTTTGGAATGGGCCGCCGCGTACAGGCTCTCGGGCATCCGCTGCCGCAGTTCCTGCGCGTAAGCGACGTGGTGCTCGGCCGGGTTGCCGACAGTCGCCACAATGGTATCGGGTGAAATTGCGACGCCGCCGTCGGCAAACGCTGACGTCATAGACTCAAACTGGCCGCTGGCTCGCGCGTTTTCGTCACCCGTGCTGCGCAGGCGTGCATCGACGTTCGGATAGTCCAGTTCCGTAAAGGACGGGTCGAGTGCCTTGATGCGCTCTGTCAGCGGTGGATGCGTAGCAAACAGGCCGAACAGGCGCGAGCCAGTGCCAAACAGCATGTGACTGACTTCTTCCGGATCGGTCGCCGTTAGATACGACGATGCCTTGTAGCCGCCAATTTTCTTGAGCGCGTTGGCAATACCTTTTGTTTGCCGCGTGAACTGTACGGCCGAGGCATCCGCCAGGTATTCACGTTGGCGTGATACGGAAGCCTTGATCAGGCGCGCAAAGAAAACGCCGATGCCACCGAGTACCGCGAGCCCGATACCAATTATGAGTACGACCGGTGCATTCCGATCGCGACGACTGGACACGATGCTGGCGTGGTAGCCGCCGCGCACAATCATGCGACCAATCAGGCCCAGCACCATGATGCCGAACAGCACCCCCATAAGCCTGATATTGAGCCGCATGTCGCCGTTCAGTATGTGGCTGAATTCGTGCGCGATAACCCCCTGCAGCTCCTCCCTGTCGAGTAATTCAAGCGTACCGCGCGTAACGGCTATCGCAGCATCCGCCGGCGCATAACCGGCCGCAAAAGCGTTGATGCCACTTTCTTCTTCAAGCACGTAGATCTCGGGCACGGGTACGCCCGAGGCAATAGCGATTTCTTCAACCACATTGCGCAGCCGTCGCCGCAAGGGGTCGCTGACATCAGCGGCTACAAGCTTGCCGCCAAGAGAACTCGCAACCTTGCCGCCGCCAGCCGAGAGCATTGACGTCTTATAGAGGCTCGCGCCGAAAATGAACAGTGCTGTGCCTATTGCTGTGGCGGCCAGCAGCGGTGTTGCTTGCGACGCCGTGCCGTAGGCGCCATTGCCCGGATCTGAAAAGCTGAACAGGGCGAATGCGACGATGAGCGTTACGCCCGCGACGATCAGCAGCGTGGCGATGACATAAACGACGACGAGCCAGCGAGTGGCTCGTCGGGCGCGATCCTGGGCAGCGAAAAAATTCACAGTGCGCCTTGGCAATTAGCCATAGCGGAGTCCGATGCCGACTCAGGTAAACTTGACGTCCGGCGCCTGCCGCATTTCTTCGGCTTCAATTTCAAGGAAACTGGCGGGCTCAAACTTGAACATGCCAGCGATGAAATTGTTGGGGAAGTTCTCGACCGCATTGTTGTACGACATGACGGCATCATTAAAAGCCTGGCGGGCAAACGATACCTTGTTTTCGGTACTGGCCAGCTCTTCCTGAAATTGCATCATGTTCTGGTTGGCTTTCAGGTCCGGATAGGCTTCGGAGAGTGCGAACAGCCGGCCCAGCGCCGAACCCAGCGCGCCTTCAGAGGCACCGAGTTTCTTGATGGCTTCGGCATTTGCCGGATCGGCCTTGGCGGCATCCAAATTGGAAACGGCTGAATTGCGGGCTGAAATAACCGCGTCCAGCGTCTCGCGCTCGTGCTTCATGTAGCCTTTAACAGCCTCGACGAGATTCGGAATCAGGTCATGGCGACGGGTCAGCTGAACGTCAATCTGGGCGAAACCGTTGCGCACACGATTTCGTTCGTTGACCAGTCGGTTGTACATTCCGATGGCCCAGAACACAATAGCGGCCACGATTGCGAGAAATATCAGGAATGAAGTCAATGTCCCGTTCCTTGTCGAATGGTATGAAGCCTAAGCATAGCCTCCACGGCCGTTTTTCACTAGCCGGATTTTGCTGCGCTATCTTGCTGATTTCCTTGCCATCCGGACCCGCGCATGCCGAATGGGTGGGCACTGCGAGGCCACTCATGGGAACAGAAGTCAGCGTCTACCTGTGGCATGAGGACCCTGAAGCGGCCCGCCTGCTGGTGGACGCGGTATTCAGTGAGGCTGAGCGCATCGATGCGCTCATGAGCACTTACAAGGAATCGAGCCTGATATCGGAGATCAACCGGCACGCCGCCGAGGCACCGGTGTTTGCGGGCAACGAGTTGTTCACGCTCATCCAGCGCGCGCTCGATATTTCGGTGCTGACGCGGGGCGCCTTCGATATTACCTACGACAGCGTCGGGCAGCACTACGATTTTCATGAGCGCAAGCGTCCGGACCCGGCGACCGTGGAAAAAGAACGTGCCCTTATCGATTTCAGGCTGGTCAGGCTGGACAGGGTTGCCCAGACGGTTTTCTTCGCCAAGCCGGGTGTACGGATCAATCTTGGCGGCATAGCCAAGGGCTACGTCGTCGAACGTGGCGTGGATTTGCTGCGCAATCGGGGTGTCAAGAATGCCATCGTGACGGCAGGCGGCGATTCGCGGTTGCTTGGCGATCGTCGCGGGCGGCCATTCATGATCGGCATTCGTGACCCGCGGATTGATGGCGAAGTGGCCATGTCGGTGCCGCTCGCGGACGAGGCCGTATCAACGTCCGGCGATTACGAGCGTTTTTTTGACGAAGACGGTATTCGCTATCACCATATTATCCAGCCTGATACGGGCGCTCCTGCAGACCAGGTCCACAGTGCCACCGTGTTTGGCCCGGACGCGGTGATGACCGATGCCCTGTCTACCTCGGTGTTCGTAATGGGAGTCGACCTTGGCCTGCGTTTGATCGCCGATTTGCCGGACTACGAAAGTATCGTTATCGACGCGCAGGGCCGAATATTCTACTCAGACGGGCTGCAGCCGCCGGCGGCTGAACGCGAGCCGGCCGAGGCCCCGGAATGAGGGGCGGGCCCTGGCCCCGCAACTGAAAAAAGTCCCCGAATGTCGCTGAAAGGCGACGGCTTTTCACTTTAAATTCATACTGATACGCCTATCATGGACAGCCTGGCGCGGTGCCTTTGCGGGTAGCTCGCAGACTGCCTGAGCAGTGCTGTGGTGGCCGCGAAAAACTCCCGCAAAGACAGCTATTTAACGTAATCTGTTGGGCTGCTGGTCGAGCTTTCACAGCGCAAACGCAGCCGCAAATGCCGCCCCAAGCCTGCTGCAGGCGGCGCTAATTATGTTTAGGCAGTCGGGGTTTGTGTGACGATTATCACGGCCTCAGGCGGAACTGGCTGTCACCATTCAAAGTCCGCGCCCGGCCGTGTTGCAGCCAGAGTCTGCAATAAAGCGAAGGAATCGGGCCACTGGCGCGCTGGCCATCTATACAAGGAATGAAATGATGAAGATCAGGAAATTGTTTTTGGGGCTAGCTCTGTGCGCTGTAGCGGCAGGCAGCCTGGCGTCGTCCGGTTTGACCGGTCAGCCCGCTCCGGACTTCGCATTAAAGAGTTCGACCGGCGAGAACCTGCGCCTTTCCGAGTTTCGTGGCGATGTCGTCATGATCAACTTCTGGGCTACCTGGTGTGGGCCGTGCCGACAGGAAATGCCGTTGCTCGATGAGTTGTACACACGTTACGAGCGCGTGGGTTTCAATTTGCTGGGCGTCAATATTGACGACGATTCAAGCCGCGCCATGGCAATGATCGACGAGCTCGGCGTTAATTTTCCGGTGCTGTTCGATGCCCGCAAGGAAGTTAGCAAGATGTACGACGTAGGTGCCATGCCGGTCACCGTGATTGTTGATCGCACCGGCAATGTTCGCTACGTCCACCAGGGTTACAAGCCCGGCTACGAAGAAAAGTACCTGGACCAGGTGCGTTCATTGTTGCGGGAGTAGTTGAACTGGCGATGCCCGCTGTTTTCGGCGGGCATCGTCAAGGTCGTTCTGAGGAGAGAGAACGTGTGGTTGTATAAGCAAATCAGGTTCACAGCGCTGGCCTTTACGGTGCTTGTTACTGGCGGCATGTCTGCCTACGCACAGGATGCACTGGATGCCGACGCGACAATGGCACAGGTGAATGCCGTTGCGGCTGCCGACAGCGAGTCGCGCGACAAGTTTCGCGTGCTTGACCAGGACGTGCAGTCGCTGAAGAAAGAGGTTCTCGACCTGAACCGCGACCTGTTCCTGCTGGAAGAGGAATTGTTGTTTCCGGCGAATTCCCAGGTGGCGTTCTTCATCTCCATGGACGTGGGCGAGTACTTCAAGCTCGATTCGGTCAGTCTCAAGATCGATGGCAAGGAAGTTGCCAACTACCTCTATACGGAACGTGAAGTCGACGCGCTGCTGCGCGGCGGTGTGCATCGAGTACACATGGCCAACTTGAAAGCGGGTGAGCACGAGCTGGTCGCCGTCTTTACAGGCCAGGGCCCGCATACGCGCGACTACCGGCGTGGCGCCACAGTCAAAGTGGAAAAGGGCATCGGTGCGAAATACCTGGAACTGGAAATTACCGACCGGGTAAAGAAGCAACAGCCCGAATTTGAAATCAGGGAGTGGGAGTAATCCTTGCTTTCAGGACGCTTAACTACTGCTGCGATTAGTTTGTGCTGCGTATTGCTGCTGCCACCGGTACTTGCCGTGGCGGCGGACGACGCCGAACCTATTGTTGTCAGGGACCCGCACTATGGCGAGGTCCTTTTTTACTTCTACCAGGAAGACTACTTTCCGGCGATTGTGCGCCTGTTGGCAGCCCAGTCGCAGTCGCAGCTGGAAAACCATGCCGAGCAATCCGAACTGCTGCTGGGTGGCATGTACCTGTCTTACGGTCATCATCTCGAAGCGGCGCGTATTTTTGAGCGCTTGCTGGCGAATAACGTTAACCCCGAAATTCGCGATCGCACCTGGTTCTTTCTGGCCAAGATCTGGAAGCAGCGCGGCTACCTGGATGAGTCGCAGCAGGCACTGGATCGCATTGAAGGCGAGTTGCCCGACAATCTGCAGCGCGAGGCGCACATGTTGCAGGCACAGCTATATATCGACAATGCCGACTACGACAATGCAATTGCCTTGCTCAAGAGCTGGAAGGGCCGCACCGAGTGGGCGAGTTACGCCAAGTTCAACCTGGGTGTCGCGCTGGTGCGCAGCGGACGGGTCGATGAGGCCGCCGAGATTCTCGAAGACCTCGGCGAAATGAATCCTTTTAATGAAGAACTGACGTCGCTGCGTGACAAGGCTAACCTCGCGCTAGGTTATGCCATGTTGCAAGCGGGTAATCCCGTAGCGGCGAAACCGGCGCTGCAACGTGTCCGGCTGGAAGGCCCGTTTTCGAGCAAGGCATTGCTCGGTGTGGGCTGGGCGGATGCGGAAGGCGAAGCTTATCAACGTGCCCTGATACCCTGGATGGAATTGCGCAGTCGTGATCTGCTGGATCCCGCCGTGCAGGAATCGATGCTCGCAATTCCGTTCGCAATGGCGAAACTCGATGCAGTTAGCCAGGCGGCAGATCACTACCTGAATGCTATCGAGGCGTTCTACGAAGAAAGCAACCGCATCGACCAGACCATCGAGAGTATCGAGTCAGGGCGATTCTTCGAAACCTTTGTTGATAATGACCCGCTCGACAGTACGGGCTGGTACTGGCGAATGGCAGAACTGCCCGAAGGGCCGGAAGCGCGTTACCTGTTTCACCTGCTCTCCACGCATCGTTTTCAGGAAGGCCTGAAAAATTACCGTGACCTGAGTTACATGCATCGCAATCTCGATGTGTGGCAACAAAGCGTCGATGTGTTCGAGAACATTCTCGAAACGCGGAAGATGGCCTACGACGAGCGTTTGCCGCGCGTCGAAGCCGCACTGGCCCGGGCAGACCTTGATGGCATGGTCGACCAGAAACTGGAACTCGATGCGTTGATGAATGACATTGAGCAAAGCAATGACTGGCTGGCGCTCGCGAGCAGGGAAGAGTTTGAGATGTGGGGCGAAATTACGAGCCTCGAATCGACGCCGGCGCTGGCGGCTGACCTTCCTGAAGCCAAAGAGGTACGCGACAAGATTGCCTTGCTCAAGGGTGTATTGCAGTGGGATCTGGAGAAAAAGTTTAAGGACCGGCTGTGGCGTATTCGCAAGGATCTGCAGGAAACAGGTGAAGCGCTTGTGGAAGCTCAGCGCGCGCGGCGACAGATAGACGAGTCGATGCGCCGCCAGCCAGCCGAATTTGCCGCGTTCTCGGATCGGGTCTACGGGCTCGCGCCACGCATTGAGAGTATCAAGATGCGCGTCGAGGACGACCTTGAGGCGCAACGCGCATTTCTGCGGTCAATCGCCGTGGGTGAACTGCAGGCGCAAAAAGAGCGGCTAAACACTTACACGGTGCAGGCGCGTTTCGCCCTCGCAACCATCTACGACATGGCGACGACGGTCGGCGAGGTGGCGGAATGAACCTGAGAGTCATTGTCACCTTGAGCCTGATTGCGGTGTCGCTGTGCAGCGTACCGGCGGCAGACGCTCGGGAGATCAAGGAAAAGGAAACGATCAAGAGCCTGGAGCGCAAACGCATTCATGTGCGGCCGGGCAACGTAATCGTCAATAGTTCAGATCTCGCGCGTGACAACTACCGGGCTTTCCTCGACCTCGTCACCGACGA
>JAUHZT010000196.1 GCA_030425905.1 Gammaproteobacteria bacterium | reverse complement strand
TGGCGCATCCGCTTTCTCATTCACCGGGTGGGCCGGGCCCGCCTTGCCAGTGCGCCTCTACCTGCCAGAGGGGCTTGCTGCCGATACACCGGTTGTTATTGTCATGCACGGCGCAAGCCGCGATGCGGACCGTTATTTCAATGACTGGCGTGAGGTTGCCGACGAATACAATCTCATCGTGGTTGTACCGGCGTTCAGCGCGGCCGACTTTCCGAAGTCAGCCGCCTATAACCTCGGCAACCGGGTGGCTGCCGACGGACAGGCGATCCCGCAAGAGCGCTGGTCGTTCGCCGCCATTGAGCCGCTGTTCGACGAGGTTGTTGCGCGTGTTGGTGGCGCGCAGACCGGCTACAGCCTTTACGGTCATTCAGCCGGTTCACAGTTCGTGCATCGTTTTCTTTACTACATGCCGCAGGCGCGGGTGCAGCGCGCGATAGCCGCCAATGCCGGCTGGTACACGGTGCCCGAGTTTGGCATTGAGTACCCTTACGGGCTTGAGCATGCCGGTGTTTCTAAGGAGCAACTTAAAGTTGCGCTGGCCCGGCGGCTTGTTCTCCTGCTTGGCGATGCGGATATCGACACGAACGCCTCGAAGTTGCGCAAGACACCGGAGGCCGAGTTGCAGGGCGCGAACCGGTTCATGCGCGGGCACACAATGTTTCGCGTAGCCAGTGCCAAGGCCCGGGAACTCGAAACGGACTTCAAATGGACGCTGCAAGTGGTGCCGGGGGCGGGGCACGTCAACGCACAGATGACGCCGGCTGCCGCAAAGCTGCTTGAGTAATCAGCGAATACTGTCCAACTGAATGGCCGTCGGCATTCGCTTTCGCGACGCACCTGGGCTGGCACCGCGCGCATCGGCTAGAATCAGCCATTCATGAACCCGGAGTTGTGACGATGCGTTTTCCACTGTTCGCGCTTGCGGTGTTATTCCTGTCGGGGTGCGCGGTGGCAGCAAGCCCTGCGGTACCGGACAACGTCCTGTTTGTGGGCAACAGTTTTACCTACTACAACAACAGCCTGCATAACCACTACCGGGCGTTGCAAAAGAGCGCTGACCCGGACAATCCAGTAGCGGGTAGGGCGCGCAGCATGACGATTTCCGGCGGCTACCTGCACGAGCATACGGCGGGCCTGGCATTCATGGTCAATGAATACGACTGGGATGTTGTCGTTTTGCAGGGTTACAGCCGCGGCCCGATCGAGGAAAGCACTGCCGAGTCGTTTCGCAGCGCCGCGCGCAAAGCGGCCGCTGAGATTCGTGCACACAATGCCGAACCTGTTTTCTTCATGACCTGGGCTTACACTGGGCAACCGGAGATGACTCGCCAGCTTGATGATGCTTATAGCGCCATTGGCGATGAGTTGAACGCCGACGTAGTACCTGTCGGGCTCGCATTTGCAACGGTTACCGAAGAGCGGCCGGATATTGAGCTGCGCATAGCCGACAGGAAACACCCGACGCTTGCGGGTACCTATCTCGCAGCCTGTACGTTTTATGCGAGTCTGCACGGCAAGTCGCCCGAGGGTATCGCGTACACGGCGGGCCTGGATGCTGAGACCGCGGCTTATTTGCAGCGCGTCGCAGCCGCAACGGTGACGGACTACCGAAACAGGCGCCAGCCATAACACTAATATTATTTAAGGAGCAGAAACCAGGATGGATCTCAAAGGCAAAGTAGTTGTTATTACAGGCGCCAGCCGCGGACTTGGCGCCGCCATCGCGACAAGACTCGCAGCCAGGCAGTGCCAGCTAGCGCTTATCGACCTCGATGCCGACTCCAACGCGGAGACAAAACGTGCAAGCCTCGCGGCGGGCGCCGAGCGGGTTGAAGCCTACGGCGCCAATGTCGCCGTTGAAGATCAGGTGCTGGCCTGCATGCAGAAAATTGCAGATGACTTCGGCGCGATTAACGGGCTGGTCAACAACGCCGGGATTACGCGCGATGCGCTGATGCTGAAGTACAAGGACGGTGAGCTTGTGTCCAAAATGTCGCTGGAGCAATGGCAGGCTGTCATTGATGTGAACCTCACGGGCGCATTCCTGTGTGGTAGGGAAGCAGCCGAGAAAATGATCGCGCTCAAGTGCGAAGGCTGCATCGTGAATATTTCCTCGATCTCCCGGCACGGCAATATCGGGCAGCTTAACTATTCGGCGAGCAAGGCAGGCGTTGAGGCGATGGCCGTTGTCTGGGCGAAAGAACTGGCGCGCTATGGTATCCGGGCCGCATCAGTGGCGCCGGGCTTTATCGCTACCGAGATGGTTATGTCGATGAAAGAAGAGGCGCGGCAGAAAATTGCATCCGTCATTCCGGCACAGCGCCTCGGCGAGCCGGACGAGATTGCAAAAGCGGTCGAGTTTATCTTCGACAACGACTACGTAAGCGGTCGTTGCATCGAGGTGGACGGGGCGCTGCGACTATGATGCAGGCAGGCAACAAAGCCCGGAGGAAGGTACATTGTTTATGGCGAGGAGCTTGAATAGCGGCTTGTGCCCCTCAACTCACAACCCCTGGTAACACTTCATCTTCGAAAGCAGGTCAACAGTCATGCAATACAAAGCGATCAAGCTCGTCAAGCGACCAAAACTCACGATCACGCCGGATCTCTTCGAGGTTGTCACACTGGAAACGCCCGAGCTGGTCGACGGCCAGTTTCTGCTGAAGCAAACGCACATGTCGCTCGATCCGGCGATGAAGGGCTGGATGACCGACGACAGGAATAGCTACATCCCGCCGGTTGAGCTGGGCGAGGTGATGCGTTCGAGCGGCATAGCCGAAGTGGTTGAGTCAAAGAACAGCAATTTCGCCGTGGGTGATCGGGTCATGGGCCTGATCGGCTGGACTGAATACGCGGTTAGCGACGGCCAGGGGCTGCAAAAGCTGCCGCCGCAGATACCCGCTGAAGCGGTCTTGTGTGTGCTGGCGCTGCCGGGCCTGACGGCTTACAAAGGCCTCATGGACGTCGGTAAGCCGAAGGCTGGCGAGACACTGGTCGTTTCCGGTGCCGCAGGTTCAGTTGGCTCGATGGTGGGGCAGATAGGCAAGGCTGAGGGTTTAACGGTAGTAGGCACGGCCGGCACCGATGAGAAGTGCCGCTGGCTCGAAGATGAGCTGGGCTTCGATAAAGCGATTAACTACAAGTCGGACGATCTCGCGAAGCAGATTGCGGCTGCCACGCCTGATGGTGTGGATCTCTATTTCGAAAACACGGGTGGGCCGGTGCAGCACATTACCTTCGGCCGTATGAATGCGCACGGACGCATCATCGTGTGCGGCATGATCGCCGACTACAACACCGACAAGCCGTCGCCGGGCCCCAACTGGCTTAACATAATTCGCAAGCGCCTGACCGTCCAGGGCTTCACGATGCCCGATCACTGGGACGAGGTGCCCGCCATCAGCCAGAAGCTGCTGGCCTATTTCCAGGCAGGCAAGCTCAAGTACCGGGCGCATAAGCTCGGGGGGCTGGAGAGTGCCATTGAGGGCATCAACCTGTTATTCACAGGCGGCAACAAGGGCAAGCTGATGGTTGTGCTCTAAACAGGGCCTTATCAAATGCACGAATTACTATAAAATCGTGCATTTGCGCAAGCCTCGACCTGGTCGTATAATGGCCCCGTGGTCACTCCAAAAGCACAAACAAGTCCTGATCCAGCCCGCGTACTCGGTACCGCCGTGCTGCGCGCCTCGGAGCGCCTGGGGCTCTCGCGGGCCGAGCTTGCCAATGTCGTCGGTCGCGATCGGTCGAGTATTTCGCGTTCTGGCGTCGATCCGTCCAGTAAATCCGGCGAACTC
>JAUHZT010000058.1 GCA_030425905.1 Gammaproteobacteria bacterium | reverse complement strand
CCGATGACGCGCCCTGGTATGTCGTCGACAAGGACGCGAAGACCAACACGCTTATCGTCGATCAGGGCAACAGCGAACGCCTGCTGAGTGACTGGCTGCTAGCAAGCGCCCCTTCCTGGATCGGCCACTCACCAGCCGGCCTCGATCAGGGACTGCGCCTGCGCGCGAAGGTTCGCTACCGGCAGCAAGACCAGGCCTGCACGGTGCAGGCGCTGCCCGACGGCACGCTCAAGGTGACGTTCGACGAGCAACAGCGTGCGGTGGCACCGGGCCAGTTTGTTGTCTTTTACGACGGCAATCGCTGCCTCGGCGGAGCGACAATCGATGCCGCCAGCCGGGGCAAAACAGGCCTGCCGGAGCCAGCACTCGCGGCAAAATCCTGAGCGCCGCCGGACGCTATTCGCTATAATGCGCGCCCCAACGGTGCTGGCCGCACGGCTGCCGCCCACAAAACCCGAAAACCCCGGAGAATGACACGATGAAGGATAGCTTCGGCGCGCGTACGACGCTGACTGTCGGCGGTGACGATCTTGAGATCTTCCGCCTCGACGCCGTTAAGGAAGGTCACGCAGATCGACTTCCCTACTCACTCAAGATTTTGCTCGAGAACCTGCTGCGCCATGAAGACGGCCGGGACGTTACTCGCGACGATATCGTTGCACTGGCGAACTGGGATCCCAAAGCTGAGCCCAGCACCGAGATTTCCTTCACACCCAGCCGCGTAATTCTGCAGGACTTTACGGGTGTACCGGCGGTCGTCGACCTCGCCGCCATGCGTGACGCCGTTGTCAAACTGGGCGGCTCGGCGGACAAGATCAACCCCCTGTCACCCGCCGAACTGGTTATCGACCACTCTGTCCAGGTTGATAACTACGGCGCCGCCAATTCGCTTGATCTCAACAACAAGATTGAGTTCATGCGCAACAAGGAACGCTATTCGTTCCTCCGCTGGGGCCAGTCAGCGTTTGAAAATTTCCGCGTCGTGCCGCCCAACACCGGCATCGTGCACCAGGTCAACCTGGAGTACCTCAGCCGCGTGGTATTCGATACTGAACGCAATGGCGTACGCAGTGCTTATCCGGACACTGTGGTTGGCACTGACTCGCACACAACCATGATCAACGGGCTCGGCGTACTCGGCTGGGGCGTTGGCGGTATTGAAGCCGAAGCGGCCATGCTTGGGCAGCCGATCACAATGCTTATCCCGCAGGTGATTGGCTTCAAACTGACCGGCAAACTCAAAGAAGGCGCCACGGCGACGGACCTCGTGCTTACCGTGACGGAAATGTTGCGTAACAAGGGCGTCGTCGGCAAGTTCGTCGAGTTCTTTGGCGACGGTCTGGGCCAGCTACCGCTGGCTGATCGCGCAACGCTGGGCAACATGTCGCCGGAGTTCGGTTCTACCTGCGCAATTTTCCCGATCGACACTGAGACCGTACGTTACCTGCAGCTATCCGGCCGCGATGCGGGCCATATCGAGATGATTGAAGCCTATGCGCGCGAACAAGGCCTGTGGCGCGAAGACGGCCAGGTCGATGCGCTGTACACCGATACGCTCGAACTGGATCTCGGATCAGTAGAACCCTGCATCGCCGGTCCCAAGCGTCCGCAGGACCGCATACTGCTGAAGTCAGCGGACAGCGTGTTTGAGAATCACCTCAAAACAGCCATTGCCGACCGCACAGAGGGTGGCAAGGCCTTCGCGAAAATTGACGGCAAGGAAGTTGAGATTCGTGACGGAGCAATTCTTATCGCCGCCATTACCAGTTGCACGAATACCTCCAACCCGATGGTCATGGTGGCCGCCGGACTGCTCGCGCGCAATGCTCACGCCAAAGGTCTCAAGGCGAAACCGTGGGTCAAAACCAGCCTGGCGCCAGGCTCGCGCGTCGTTACCGACTACCTTGAAAAGGCCGACTTGCTGGATGACCTGGATGCAGTCGGCTTCTACACAGTGGGTTATGGCTGCACCACCTGCATTGGCAACTCAGGCCCGTTGCTGCCGGAAATTGCCGATGCTGTGAAGAGTGCCGACATTGTTGGCACCAGTGTATTGTCGGGCAATCGTAACTTTGAAGGACGTATTCACCCGCTCGTACGGATGAACTTCCTCGCATCACCGCCGCTCGTTGTCGCTTATGCGCTGGCCGGCAACCTCGATGTAAACCTGTTCGAAGACTCACTTGGTGAAGACAAGGACGGCAATCCGGTTTACTTGAAAGACATCTGGCCTGACCAGAAAGAAATCCATGATGTGGTTGCTGCGAATATCAATTCGACGATGTTTGCTTCAAGTTACGACAGCGTGTTTGAAGGTGACGAAAACTGGAAAGCCATCGATTCACCCGAAGGCGAGATCTACACCTGGGATGATGCATCAACTTACGTCAAGAACCCGCCGTACTTTGAAGGCATGAAGCTTGAACCCACACCGGTCACCGAAATCAAGAGTGCGCGTGCACGCGCGCTGCTGGGCGATGCAGTGACCACAGATCACATCTCGCCAGCAGGCAGCATCGCGGCTGACAGTACGGCCGCGCAGTACCTGATCGAGCAAGGCGTCGCACCCGCTGACTTCAATTCCTACGGCTCGCGTCGCGGCAACCACGAAGTCATGATGCGCGGCACGTTCGCCAACATCCGGCTGCGTAACCTGCTCGCCCCGGGTACGGAAGGCGGCTGGACGCGCCATCAGCCCAGCGGTGAACAAATGTCGATTTTCGATGCGGCACAAAAATACCATGAAGAAGGCACGCCTCTCATCGTATTGGCCGGCTCCGAGTATGGCACCGGCTCATCGCGCGACTGGGCGGCAAAAGGCACGTTGTTACTGGGTGTTAAAGCGGTCATTGCCAAGAGCTACGAACGCATCCATCGTTCTAACCTGATCGGTATGGGCGTCTTGCCGTTGCAGTTCCTCGATGGCGAAGATGCGGGCACCCTCGGCCTCGACGGCACCGAATCCTTCGATATCGCAGGCTTCAAAGACGCCGACTCGAAGCTTGTGGAAGTCACTGCAACCACGGCCGAAGGCACACCGATCCGCTTCAAGGCACTGATTCGCATCGACACGCCGAAGGAACGCGATTACTTCGAACACGGCGGCATTTTGCATTACGTGTTGCGGCAACTCGCCGCCTGATGCCTGACGCGAGCTGAGCATTGATGAGCCAACGTAGCGCCAGGAGCATGATGGCCACTCCCCGCTGGGTGCGGGGAGTTGGCATTGCTGTTCTTGTTGTGCTGTTGCTGTTAAGCGTGCTCGGTATCTACTGGTCCCGCACACCCAAAACCTTCTGGGTGAATGAGTTTGTCGAGGATGGGACACACGTCGTCGGGTACTCGACGACTGACACGCTCATTCGCGTCGCTTCTGCACTGGTCGATAAACCTGGCGGCTACCTGTCCAACGACAGAATGCCGCCGGGCGTCGTTCTGGACAACATCCCAAACTGGGAGCAAGGGGTCCTGACGCAGGTAGCCGACCTGTCGCGCGTGTTACGCAACGATTACAGCCGCAGTCAGTCCCAGTCGAAAGAAGACCCGGACCTTGTCGTTGCCCAGGAGAAGTTTTTCTCCGAGAGCAATTCGTGGCTGTTCCCGCCTACCGAACGACGGTTTGAAGAAGGTATTGAAGCCTTGCAGCGTTACCGGGATCGCCTGAGCGGTGTCAATGGTACGGCAACCGATGCGCAGTTCTATGCGCGGGCAGACAACCTCCGCGAGTGGCTTGCAGAAGTCGAGAAACGCCTCGGCAGCCTCACACGCCGCCTGGGCGACAGCGTCGCGCAGACGCGCATCAATGAGAACCTCGCCGGTGAACCCGCCGCCACTGCCGCACAGGCGCAGACCGACAGCGTGGTCGTCCGCACATCATGGTTCGAAATCGACGATATCTTTTTCGAAGCACGCGGCAGCGCGTGGGCATTAATGCATTTTTTGCGTGCCGCGCAGTTCGATTTCGCGAACGTGCTGGATGACAAGAATGCGGAAGCGAGCGTCAGGCAGATAATCCGTGAGCTCGAAGCCAGCCTGGCGCCGTTACATTCACCGATGATCCTCAATGGTCGTGGCTACGGGCTGTTTGCCAACCACTCACTGGTAATGGCCAATTATCTGGCGCGGGCCAATGCCGCCGTCATCAATTTGCGCGAATTGCTCGATCAGGGCTAGGTCTTAAGCGCAGTACCAACCAGGCATTAGTAAATGCCGACCCAGGTTGGAATCGCCTGCCAGGCGTCCGCCAGGCGTTTGTCCAGTCGCCGGTAATCCGGTTCGAACCTCCGTACTTCGGCCCAGAATCGGCGTGAGTGATCCATGTGCCGCGCGTGACTGAGCTCGTGAATCATCAGGTAGCGAACCAGGGCCGGCGGCAGAAACAATAAGCAGTAATTGATGCTGATGGTGCCGGTACTCGAGTGACTGCCCCAGCAGGTCTTCTGGCCCGCCACACGCATGCGTTTGTAAGGGTTGCCGGTCAGGCGAGACAGCGCCTGCAACTGCGGCTCGAAATACGTCCGGGCCGTCGACGCCAGCCAGCGCTTGATTGCAGCAACACACAGGGACGAGTCCGTCGTTTTGCCGCTCAGGAACAGAATATCGCCCTTCAATCGAAAGCGAACCGAGCGGCTGTCATCCGCGGGCTGGTAACTGACTCCTATGGTGCGCTCTATGCCAGGCAAACTAATGCGTGCTGGCAGCCGAAACGGCTCGGGAGTATGCCGCTCACTGAACGCAGCCCGCGTGCTCTTGATCCAGTCGCGATGCTCTTCGACAAACGCCTGCACGTCTCTTGCACGCGTGCGCCGTGGCACGACCACCTCGACTTTGCCGCGCGGGTACACCTTGATGGACAGGCGCTTCGCACGGCCGCTCTCCCGAATAGAGATGCCCGTTGGCTCCTCGGTTTCGTCATGCTCGGGAAAAAGCGGTATTTGGGTTGCTGCGGCGTGCACAGCGCCAATTCTACGAACTTTTAGGGACGATTGCCGCTAAATCGCTGCGCATCGTCTATCGTCATGACGCCCTCAACACCGCCGACCGTCGCTGACTCGCTTATATAGAGCTTCACTTCACGCTCGAGACGGATAACCCCGGCAACGCGGCTGCCGGGGCCAATGATAATAGTCGGCGGCCTGGATTCCTTGCTAAACCAGCCTGCGCGTCGGGTTTTTTCGACAACCAGGTTGCCCTGGATAACCGACTGGTCAGCCAGCTCGATATCCCCGCTCACGGATGAAACATCACCGCTCACGACCGCATTTCTCAGGTCTATGCCGCCGTTGGTGTTGCTCACATTACGTACCACCTGCGTGCCACGCTCAAGCAGTATTGAGCCGTTCACTGCCGAGACATTGCCGTCGATATAGTTGTCGTTCCCGACCTTGATGGCGCCGTTCACCGTCTCTAGGTCCCGAGTACGCACTTGCGATCCCAGCTTGATGCCGCCATTGACTGTTCTCGCATCTGCAACGATCGAGCCGTCGCCGATCCGTATCGTGCCGTTCACGGTGCTCAATTTGCCGTTGACCGTAGCATTTTCGCCAACGGTAACGCTGCCATTAACCGATGTCGCGCCATCCGCCGTTGCACCGTCCTCAATCTTGACGCTCTTGTTTACGCTACCTTGCGCCGGGAGTGCGAGCATCAGGCTCGCAAGGCCGACGACAAGAAGATTCTTCTGTACTAATCGCTGCATGGTTCTGTTCCCCAGGAAAGTCCGAGTAAAGTCGTTTGTTCGTAGCTTTTAGATACCGCAGGCGACACTTTGGTTGCATGCGGCATATTCAGGTGGCCGCTGTCCGGCGCATTCGCTACTCTTGCACCCTGTTTCAGCTCTCGGCTCACCCGCTCATGCCCCCTGCCCTAGAGGCTCGCAATCTCGTCAAACACTACCCCGGGGTCGTCGCCGTCGACGACGTAAGCTTTGCTGTGCCGCAAGGCAGTTGCTTCGGACTGCTTGGGCCGAACGGCGCCGGTAAAACAACCACCGTGGAAATCATTGAAGGCGTCACACCCGCCACTGCCGGCGAAGTCTGGTACATGGGCGAGCCAGCGGGCGAAC
Organism: Gammaproteobacteria bacterium; assembly: GCA_030425905.1. Lineage (GTDB taxonomy): Bacteria > Pseudomonadota > Gammaproteobacteria > Steroidobacterales > Woeseiaceae > UBA1847. The sequence goes on along the minus strand of JAUHZT010000058.1, from coordinate 12,657 downwards.
GCTTTCGGCAGGAAGTCGGGATCCAGTTCCAGGCAACGGCATTGCAGGACCATATTACGGTTCGCGAAACGCTTGAGATGTTTCACCGGCTCTACGATCGTCGCGCAGACCTCGCTGAAGTTATCAAAGCCTGTTCTTTGCAAGACCTCCTAAATCGGGACAATCGCAAGCTGTCAGGCGGCCAGCGACAACGCCTTTTTCTGGCAGTCGCGTTGGTAAACCAGCCGCGCCTGGTGTTTATGGACGAACCCACCACGGGCCTTGACCCGCAGGCACGGCGCAATTTCTGGGACCTCGTCAAGACCATCAAGTCGCGGGGCACCACGGTCATACTCACCACGCATTACATGGATGAGGCACAGGTACTGTGCGATGAAATAGCGATCATGGACCACGGCAAAATCGTCACCCAGGGCACGCCAGATGCGCTGCTGCAGGAACGTTACCCGGGCATCATTATCGAGTTACCCCTGGCCGACATCGTCGGTGACCTCGACTCGCTGGAACACCGGGTGATTGAAGACCTCGGCATCGTCGAAGTTATCTCCGCGGACGTCAGCGGAACGCTCGAACGACTGCAGCCACTGATCTCGGACTTCAACAACATCAAGATACGCCAGCCGAATCTTGAAGACCTGTTTCTCGACCTGACCGGTCACACGTTGAGGGCCTGAGCATGCTACGAAGAATTTTTGCGGTTTTTGCCGCCCGCAATCGTGAATTCGTACGCGACCGCGGCTCGATGGCCTGGAATATCGTCCTGCCCGTCATGCTGGTGCTGGGCCTCTCCTACGCATTTGGCGGCGACGGACGGGACCAGTACACGATAGGTGTATTGCAGGACAGCGCCGAGATCGACAGCGCGCAGCATCCGTTTCTCGGCACTCGCTTCGTAGAATTCGTCCCGGTTCAGGATGAGGCGCTGGCGCTGCGCAAAGTCGCGCATCATCAGCTCGATCTACTCGTTAGCTTTGACGCCACACCGCGCTACTGGGTGAATCCCGAGTCACCCAAAGGCTACTTCGCCGAACGCCTGTTGCTGCAGTCAGATTCGGCCATCGCCAATAACATTAGCAAGAATATTGTCGACGGGCAGGAGATCAGCTACGCCGACTGGGTCCTGCCAGGCATTCTCGGCATGAACATGATGTTCAGTTGCCTGTTCGGCGTTGGCTATGTCGTCGTACGCTACCGCAAGAACGGTTTTCTCAAGCGACTGCGCGCCACCCCCTTGCAACCGCGGGAATTCATTATTGCGCAGGTTTCCTCGCGGCTCGTGCTCATTCTCGCCATCACGATCTTCGTCTATACCGGTACACACCTGTTGCTCGACACCCGCATGGAAGGAAGCTATTTTGCGCTACTACTCGTTGCAACACTGGGTGCTATCTGCCTGATTGCGCTTGGCTTGCTGGTCTCGGCGCGCGTCACGAGCGAGGAACTTGCGGGCGGTTTGCTGAACATGATCAGCTGGCCGATGATGATGCTGTCTGGTGTATGGTTCTCGCTTGAAGGCGCCAACCCGATTGTCCAGGGCATGTCCAGAATATTCCCCTTGACCCACGTGCTCGATGCGGCCCGTGCAATCATGCTCGATGGTGCGGGTCTGGCCGATGTATTGCCAAACATCCTGGTATTGGTAGTTCTGTGTATTGTATTTCTCGGCATCGCCGCCGCTGTTTTTCGCTGGAGTCCCGATTAGTAAATGACGTACGAACTGATTGATATAGGCGCCAATCTCGCGCACGACAGTTTTGATGATGATCGGGACGAGGTGCTGGAGCGTGCCAGCGATGCTCATGTAACAAAGCTCATTATTACCGGCAGCAGCAGAGCCAGTAATAGCGAGGCGCTTGCTTTGGCCGAAGCACGGCCCGGCCAGTTGTATTCCACCGCTGGCGTGCACCCGCACCATGCCGCCGACTACGCACCCGAAGACGATGTGCTGATCCGCTCACTCGCGAGCAGGGACGCCTGCGTAGCGATTGGCGAATGCGGACTTGACTACTATCGTAATTTTTCACCGCGCGACGCCCAACTAGCCGCCTTTCGCTCACAGCTCGCCATTGCCGCGGACACCGGGCTGCCCGTCTTTCTGCATCAACGCGATGCCCACGATGATTTTGTCGCTTTGCTGAAACCTGCTTTGCCTGCTATTTCCAGGGCCGTTGCACACTGCTTTACGGGCAACGAAGCGGTCCTGCGCGAGTACCTCGAACTCGGCCTGTATATTGGCATCACGGGCTGGATTTGCGATGAACGACGCGGCAAGCACTTGCACGACATCGTTAGCCTGATCCCCGACGACAAGTTGATGCTCGAGACCGATGCGCCCTACCTGTTGCCCCGCTCGCTGCGGCCGAAGCCACGGTCGCGGCGCAACGAACCGGCTTTTCTGCCTGAAGTCTTGCGCGTCGTTGCCGAAGCACGCGCGCAAAGCATGGAACACGTCGCCCGCACCAGTACTGAAAACGCACTACGGTTTTTTGACCTGGGTCCGGTCGGCACTTAACAGGAACCTGCCGCCGCACCCGCATGGCGTCAGGCGCCCAGGGTTGCTGTCCCGCGCGCCCTAGCGTAAACCCTGGTCAATCATGGCATCGGCAACGCGCCGAAAACCAGCGATGTTCGCGCCCAGCACCAGGTTTCCCGGGCTACCGAATTCCTGCGCGGTATCTCTGCACAGGCGATAGATGCCCGCCATCACGTCACGCAGGCGATCTTCAACCTTCGGCATTGACCATTGCGTAAGCCCGGCATTTTGCTGCATTTCAAGCTGGCTTGTGGCCACACCACCGGCATTGGCCGCTTTGCCGGGGCCGTACGCAATACCTGCGTCCAGAAAACACCTCACCGCTTCGGCCGTCGACGGCATATTGGCGCCTTCGCTGACGCAGCGCACGCCATTCGCGAGCAAAGCCTGTGCATCAGCCTCGGTGAGTTCATTCTGGGTCGCGCAGGGAAACGCAACCTCCGCGCTATAGCGCCACACGGCATGACCGTCACTTGGATAGTCCGCTAGCGGTGTAAACTCCGCGTCACTATGCGCTTCGAGATAGGCCACCAGGGACTTGCGCTCAACTTCCTTGATCTTTTTCAGGGCATCCAGGTCGATACCGGCCGGGTGATAGAGCGTGCCCGTAGAGTCGGAGCAGCTTACGGGGGTCGCACCGAGCTGAATCAGTTTTTCAATGGTATGAATAGCCACGTTGCCGGCGCCGGACACAAGACAGGTTGTGCCCTGCAAACCCAACGCGAGTTCATTGAGCATATGCTCGGCAAAATACACACAACCGTAGCCAGTTGCCTCTTTGCGTCCGAGCGAGCCGCCCCAGTTCAGGCCCTTGCCGGTCAGTGCACCTTCATAACGGCCCGTGAGCCGCTGGTAATGGCCATACAGGTAACCTATCTCACGCGCACCTACACCGATGTCACCTGCCGGCACATCGACAGCGGGACCAATGTACCGATGCAGTTCGGTCATGAACGATTGACAAAAACGCATGACTTCGCCGTCGCTGCGCCCCTTGGGATCAAAGTCCGCGCCACCTTTTGCACCACCGATGGACAGCCCCGTCAGCGCGTTCTTGAATATTTGCTCAAAACCAAGAAATTTGATGACCCCTGCCGTCACGCTTGGATGAAAACGCAGTCCGCCCTTGTACGGCCCAAGCGCAGAATTAAATTGCACACGGTATGCTTTGTTGACGCGGATGCGACCGTCATCATCCGTCCACGCGACGCGAAACAGAATCTGTCGCTCTGGCTCCACCATTCGCTCCACAACCCCTTGCTCGATGTAGCGAGGGTCAGCGTCGAGCAATATCTGCAAGGATTCGAGTACCTCCTCTGCAGCCTGGTAAAACTCACCTTGCGCAGGACTGCTGCGCTGCAGATTAAGTAGAACTTCATCGATTCTTGACATAGACGTCCGGCGCTCAGGCGCGACAAAGCACGCCAATGGCGTTGTTGGGTTATTGGGGATTGTTGCGGTGTCAGCGGCTAGACGACGTCAGGCCTCATAGCAGTTGCTAACGAACTCCCAGTTGATCAGCTTCCAGAATGCCTGCAAGTAGTTCGGCCGCGAATTTCTATAGTCGATGTAGTAGGCATGTTCCCATACATCAACTGTCAAAATCGGTGTCACTGCGTCGTCGGTTAACGGCGTGCCCGCATTCCCGGTATCGCTAATGGCGACGCTGCCGTCGGATTTTTTCACCAACCAGGTCCAGCCTGATCCGAAATTGCCGAGAGCGTGTTTCTCAAACTCTTCCTTGAAAGCATCCAGCGAACCGAACGCCGACTCTATCGCATCCGCCAATTTTCCGGTCGGCGCGCCGCCACCTGTTGGTGACAAGCAGTTCCAGTAAAAACTGTGGTTCCAGGTCTGCGCCGCGTTATTGAACAGCACTCCGCTGGCGCTGCGAATAATGCTTTCGAGATCCTTGCCTGCATCATCGGTATCAGCAACGAGTTCGTTGAGTTTATTAACGTATGCCGCGTGGTGCTTGCCGTAGTGATACTCAAGCGTTTCCTTCGAAATATGCGGCTCCAGTGCGTCCATCGCGAACGGGAGCGGAGGTAACTCAAATGCCATCTGATTTAACATCCTCTAGAAAAAGTTAAGGCCTGTAATACTAACGCATTGTTGCTTACGCTAAGACACCATAAGCAACATCGATTGAAGAGCCAGAATAGCAGCCTCGTTGCGCTGCGTTAAGCGTAGCCGCAGATTGCTCACGAATCTGCCGGCACCGGCGGCAGCGGTAACCACATCAGGAAATCGACATACGCCGTTTCGCCGAGCTGAAACGGCACTGTGCCCATCGTGTGGAAACCGTGTTTGCGATAAAACGACAGAGCCCAGTCTGCTTCGGACCACACACTCAGAAACAGGCCCTCTGCGCCCTTGCTCCGCGCATGAGCAGCCGCCGTATCCAGCAGCAATCTGCCAACACCGCGGCGCTGGAAGTCCGTAGAAACATACAGTTGTTGCACCTCAAACACATTTTTGCCCGCCAACAGGTCTGGCGCGGGTGTCCGGCACAGTTTCATCAGGCCTGCGCAGGTTTCGCTCACCTCTGCCATGAAATAGCGCACTGTAGACCGCGAAATTTCCCGGGCAATTGCGCGCTCACTGAATTTTTCGTCCACGTGGGCCGCCAGGTCCACCGGGTCCGAAAACGCCGTGTAGGTCTCTTTGAATACCCTGCCGCCAACAGCCGACAAGAGCGGCACATCATCGCGACCGCAAATACGTATTTCTATGTTCTTCATCGAACGGCCAGTGTAGTCAGGCCCTTCTTGATGTTTTCCCAATGCGGCATGAATGCTTCAATTTTAACGAGCGCTGACTTCCTGTCAGGCTCGCCGAACTCCGCTGCGAGTTCATCAAGTGACGCCACAAGCTCAGGCACCCCTTTTGAGAACTCGGCACCATCGAGGAATACCACACGGCCGGCGACCGGAATTTGTTTCACCACTTCGCGCACTGCCGCAATCCGGTCATAGAGGCCAGGTTGAGGGTTCGGGAATGTGTAGCGACGATTGGTAGCAATGACCGTCCAGTCCTGCATCTTGTTGCTGCCGAAAACCGTACCCTGCACTTCCTTGATTTCGACTATTAACAAGCCCTGCGTCGTCAGCAGCAACTGGTCAATAAGGATCTCGCCTCCATCAGCATTCGGCAATACGACGTTATGAATGCGGTCGAACCCGATGCTGTCGAGGACCTGCTCTACCTGCGTCGTACGACGCCGGTAGAAGTGAAACAGGAGCGCCACCAGCAGCAGCACCGCAAACGCGGCGATCCACAGAATAAAAGGCGATTCGAGAGTAGTCTTCGTCATAGGCCTGAGACTGGGGTGTTACGCAAATGACTGGCGCATTGCGGCGCCAAGCCCATCGAGCGACGGCTCGATATCCGTACTATGACACGGTCGTGCAAGAATTTCGGCCAGTTCGTTCGGCAATGGCACAGTGGCATCAATTAACGGTTCAACAATGGTCTCAAACTTCGCCGGGTGCGCAGTAGCGACCAGTATCCAGTGGGCACTGTTGCGCATCGCCGGGTCCATATGCCGCCAGACATGGGCTGCTGTCGCTGTGTGCGGGCAAATTGCAAAACCGAATTCAGCGAAACTGCGTGCTATCTCTCGCTCTATTTCAGCATCGCCAACCGACACGACATCCACACGCTCGCGCAGTTCGGAAGCATCGCCAAGCAACTTCCGCAGGCGTTCCATATTGCTCGGGTTGCCAACATCCATCGCGGACGCCAGTGTTTCGATGCTGGCTCGCGGCTCCCATTGCAGCGTCTCAAGATAGTCCGGAATCGTACGGTTTGCATTCGTCGCGAGCACGATCGGCCCAATCGGTAACCCGAGTTCGCGTGCAAGAATACAGGCAAACGCATTGCCCAGGTTACCCGTCGGGATGACAAAACCGGGACATTCACCGGTCTCTGCAAAATGCGCGAGACTCGCCTGCGCATAGTAAGTTGCCTGCGGCAGCAAACGGCCAATATTGATGCTGTTAGCGGAGCTGAATCGGTACTGTTTACCAAGCTTCTCATCAGCCAATGCCGCCTTGACCAGCGCCTGGCAGTCGTCGAACGCACCGTTAACCCGCAACGACAGCACGTTCTGGCTCCAGCAGGTCAGTTGCTTCTCCTGGCGCGCTGAAACGCGCCCCTTCGGAAACAGCACCACCACCCGCATGCCCGGTCGCTGGTCGAATGCCGCGGCGACCGCCCCGCCGGTATCACCGGAAGTGGCTACGAGGATGCACAGTGGATTTGCAGGGTCGCCTTCCAGCCGCGTCAGGCTTGCTGCCAGGAATGCTGCACCCACGTCTTTAAACGCGGCCGTCGGACCGTGGTAGAGCTCCAGCAGTGAGCTATCACCACCGGGAAGCGGCGTAACGGGGATTGGAAATGCAAATGTCTCGTCCAGGATATCGTCGAGTTCCGACGCCAGCGTCGAGCCAGTAAAAAATGGCGCCAGCAAGGTGCCTGCTACGTCACGAACGTTCGCGCCAGGCGCAAAATCCTCCGGGGAAAATGCAGGTAACTCCTCTGGCAAGAACAAGCCACCATCGTCGGCAATGCCTAAGGTCAGTGCTTCATCCAGAGTGACCGGTCCGGCACCGCGTGTACTGTAGTACTTCACTTTAACTCTCGATAAAGGCGCCGGGCGCCTCCAATGAACTTACCCATGACTGGCAATCGATGCCCTGTCCACGACAGCTGGCCGTCATAACATCGGCCACGTTGGCCGCCTGTGCCTCGGCGACCAGCGCGAAAATGCTCGGCCCGCTGCCGGACAGACTGCAGCCAAATGCGCCAGCCTGCATAGCGGCATCACGAACTGCGGGGAAGCAGGATACGGCAGCGGCACGCTGCGGTTCAATGATGACGTCTTTGAGTGTCCTGCGAATCAGCTTGTGATCGTTAGCCGCGCACGCCGCAATGAAACCACCAAAGCAGGCTTGCTGTTCAAGCCACGCCTCACGACTGACTGTCGCCGCAAGTCCGCGCCGCGATGCCGCCGTGTTGACCTGCAATTCCGGGTGTATCAAGACAGCACTGACACCTTCGGGCACTGGCAATTGCAGCATATCCGGTAGCAGGTTTGATGGGCAGAACACCATGCCACCCAGCAAACTGGGTGCTACGTTGTCCGCATGCATGCCACCACTCGCAAACTTCTCGCCTTCAAGGGCATACGGTAGTAACTCAGTCACAGGCAGGGGCGCTGCGAGCAATGCATTGACCGCAACAACCGCGGCCACTGCCGAAGCCGCGGAACTGCCCATGCCGGACTGCAACGGCACGCCTTTGAAGATACTGAGCGCCACGCCGCCGCCGTCACCGTGCTCATCCCAGAAAGCCTGCGCTGCAATCGATGCGGTGTTTTTGTCCGGCTCGTTAGGCAGGTAAGCATGTAACTCCCCATCGAGGCCTCGCACTTCGGTGATGCTGACCCCCGCGGTTGCCGTGCGCTCGGCACGCACCCTGTCGCCAACGCCATCGAGGGCCAGACCCAGCATGTCGAAGCCGACCGCCAGGTTGCCGATGGAGGCCGGTGCGAAAGCTGTCGCTGATTGTGCCATCCTAGTCCCCTGCACTCAGGTAACTCGACAGACGCAGCAGATCACTGAAAACGCCACCTGCCGTCACTTCGGGACCAGCGCCCGGCCCCTGCACCACCAGCGGGTTCGCCGAATAGCGTTCGGTCTGGAACTGCACAATGTTATCGGTCAGGTTTATATTGCTGAAGGCGTGTTCGTTATCGACGGCATCCAGGCCGATCCGCGCGTTACCTTCAGCATCGAGTTGCGCGATGTAGCGCAGCTTTTTACCCTCGGCCCGAGCTTTCTCGTAGCGCGCTTTCATTTCATCGTCGTAGTCGGCGAGCCGCTCCAGGAACTCATCAACGCTGGCTTCGCGCAGCGCTTCGGGAATCAGGTTCTGCACCGGAAAATCGCCAATCCCAATCGACAGACCGAGTTCGCGTGCCAGGATCGTCAGCTTGCGAGCTACGTCCATTCCGGACAGGTCATCGCGTGGGTCAGGCTCGGTATAGCCACTCTCTTTCGCGCTGCGCACAATTTCGGAGAACGGTGTGCTGCCGTCGTATACATTAAACAGGTACGCAAGCGTGCCCGAGAAAATGCCCTGCACCGAACGAATCTCGTCCCCGGTATGGATCAGGTCACGCAGCGTACTGATGATAGGCAGTGCAGCCCCCACGGTCGGCTCGTAGAAATAATGCGCACTGCCGCGGCGCGCCTGCAACTGCAGGTTCCGGTAGTCGTCAAGATCACCGCTGAACGCTTTCTTGTTGGGCGTAATTATATTGATACCGCGTTCCAGCCAGCCGCCGTAACGAGACGCGATATCACCGCTCGCCGTGCAGTCGATGATCACCGGATGCGGCAGGTGGTCCGGGTTGATATGCCGTTCAAATTCGCCGAAATCCAGCGGCACCGCATCGCGTTCGAACTCGTCTTGCCAGTTGCCCAACTCAATCCGGCGCTCCCCCAGCAGCATTGAGCTTGAACGCGCAATAGCACGCACGCGCAAGTCGAGGTTAAATTCCGATTCCAGCCTTTTTGCTTGCTTCTCAAGTTGTTGCAACAGCGTACGGCCGACCGTGCCCGGCCCTATCAGCCCGATAGACAGCGTCTTTGATGACAGGTAAAAACCCGAGTGCGCAGCACGCAACGCGCGAGTTGCCTCGTCGGAATCGACAACTGCCGAAATATTGCGCTCGGACGAGCCCTGCGCAATCGCGCGAATATTAATGCCGGCGCGACCCAGTGTGCCGAAGAACCGTGCAGCGACGCCCGGCGTGCCCGCCATGCCGTCACCTACAACGGCAACGATGCTTTGTGCCTGCGTCACGTCCACACTCTGAATCTGGCCGCTTTCGAGTTCGTCCGCGAAAGCACGCGATATAAGCTCACGAGCACGCTCGGCAAGCGCCGCCGGCACCGCGATACAAATTGAGTGCTCCGAACTGGCCTGGGAAATCAGCGTGACAGACACGCCGGCAGCACGCAGGGATTCGAAAAGCCGTTCGGCGGTCCCCGGTACACCGATCATCCCGGCCCCTTCGACACTGACGAGCGCCATGCCGCCAATGGCCGTAATGCCCTTGATATTGTCATCGACACCGCGCTCACTGGAAATTCGTGTGCCCGGGTGAGAGGGGTTACGGCTGTTCCGGATAACGACGGGAATGCCTTTGCGAATTACCGGCCCCAGTGTTTGCGGATGAATAACTTTGGCTCCGAAGTACGCCAGCTCCATGGCTTCGCTGTAGGTCATGCGCTCAATAACGCGTGCCTCTGGCACCCGGTTCGGGTCCGCGCTCATCACGCCATCGACATCGGTCCAGATGCTGAGCTCATCGGCATCACCCAGCGCTGCGAAAATCGCCGCCGAGTAGTCGCTCCCGTTACGACCCAGGGTGGTTTGCAAACCCTCCTCGTCACTCGCAATGAAGCCCGTGATAACACAGATTCCAGTGACCCCTTCGGCAGCCGCCGCCTGAAATCGCTCGCGTGAACGATCCCACAGGACCGTGGGGCCCAGTTCGGTCTGGCGTACAGTCAGGACCTCGCGCGCGTCTATCCAGCTCCCGCCTCGTGCCGGATCGAGCGTGGCGAGCAAGGCCGCCAGCAGGCGTGCCGACCAGAGTTCTCCGTAGCCGGACACTACGTCCTTGCTGCGTTGTGGCGCAGCGCGAACCAGCGCGACGGCTTTCAGGACATCCTGGATATCATTTGCATCGGCGGCCCAGGCATCAAGGATGGCAACCAGCGACTGACTGTCCAGCAACTCTTTCGCTGTTTCAGCATACCGCTCGCCGATGGCTTCGAGCCCCGCCTTGTAGGCAGGATCATCCTGTTCGGCGAGCGCCGTCAGGTTCAGCAAGGCGTCTGTCATGCCGCCCATCGCGGACACCACCACGCCAAGCTGCGCGTCGGACTTCTCCAGCATCAGGCCCGCAACACGGCGAAAACAATCGGCATCGGCCAGGCTACTGCCGCCAAACTTATGAATTTTCCAGGAAGTGCTAGTCACGGTCGTACACGGGCCCCAACGTAAAAAACGGGCAATGATAACGACCCTGCGGGCGCCCGTCGCCTGTTTTATTGGAAACCAATTTTGCCCCAGCGCCCGCTCCGTCGCAGCACTCGCCTATGCTAGGATTCGGGCTGTGCGGCGGGATTTTTTTGGGGGAATCCTATGTTCCTTGTTCTTCGCCGATGCGCGCTATTATTAGCCTTGCAATTTCTCATTCCCGGCTGGGCTACAGCGCAATTCGCGCCGGCTGATCTTCCCGAAAACGAACAACACGCCCTGTATGAGTTAGGGAAGGTTTGGGGGTTTCTTAAGTACTACCATCCAACCGTCCAATCAGGCTGCATTGACTGGGACATGGCTCTGCTTACATCACTGGGCTGGCCTTCGCAGGCAACGTCCCAGGCTCTACCTGAGCCGCCGCTTGCAGCACTGCTGGCGGCGCTGGAAGCCAGTCAATCCGATTGCGACTCGCCGATTCCGGAGATTCAGCGCCCGTATGACAGCGGCTGGATTGAGCGAATCGACTTACCTGAAAGCCGCCGGGAGTGGTTGCGCCATTTGGCGCAACCCGCTTCGTCAGCCCGGCAGCATTTCGTCGGGATGAAAGCCTCTGTTGGCAACCCGGTTTTCCTGAACGAGAACCGGTACCCGGAATTCAGGGGTGAAGACTGGCGCCTGCGATTGCTCGCGCTTTTTCGCTATTGGAACGCAATCGAATACTGGTTTCCGTACAAGGACCTGATCGATGAAGACTGGAATACAGTACTTCGATCTTTTATCCCGCGACTGTACAAAGCCAGTAACTGGGACGCTTATCTCGTCGAATTATCTGCCCTTGCTGCGTCAATCAATGACGGCCATGGCAACCTCAACGAGGCGAACTACATCAAGCCCCCTCGGGGACGCCATATGGCGCCATACTCAATTCGCATTATTGAAGACAAACCAGTTATCTGGCGACGGCTGAGAATTAAACCCAACATCAGCTACGACCCTGCCAATGTCTACCAGCTTGAAACCGGCGATGTGATTCTAAGTGTCGACGGTAAATCGATTGAGGAATTGTTTGCATCTGCCCAGCCATATATCGGTGCCTCCAACCTGCTTTCCCAACGCAGGCTGTTCGCACAATTTCTTACGAATGGAGACTCCCCGGAAGTCGCCCTTGAGATTAACCGCCATGGCAAAACCTTGACCGTACGCAACGGCCGGTTAAGCCGGGACCAGATAGACATGACAGGTGATCGCTTTTGGCATGACCATCATGGCAACGCATTTAGATCATTGACCGATGAAATTGCATACCTGAGCCTGGCGGACCCCTCTATAAATGATTTCGATGACTTCAAATCCGAGTTGCTTGGGCATGATGCACTGATCGTTGATTTACGCTCTTACCCCGCGAAATTCATGGTGTTCGAACTTGGCCAGCACCTGGTCAGCGAGGAAACTGACTTCGCGAGGTTCACCAAGGCAAAACAAAATCATCCCGGCAGCTTTTTCTGGTCGGCGCCGGTTTCGTTACAAGCAAAAGAACCCTATTACCAGGGCAGAGTCATTGCGCTCATTGATGACAGCACTATGAGCCAGGCGGAATACACTGCGATGGCACTCCGCGCCGGCGACAATACCGTGCTGATCGGCAACCAGACGGCGGGCGCTGACGGAAACATTTCGTACATCCCGCTGCCCGGCGGCATAAACGCGGTGTTCAGCGGCATTGGTGTGTTTTATCCGGACAATACACCGACACAGCGGGTAGGGATCGTGCCGGATATTGAAATCTGGCCGACAATTGCAGGATTGCGGGAAAGTCGCGACGAAATTCTGGAGGCGGCCATTCGCGAAATCGCCGGGACCAGTTTGAGCGCCGAGGCGATTGAGCAGGCAGCGCGGTATAGCGACATTCAAGATACGAACTGAGTTCGCGGCAAGCGCTTTCAGCACAGGGCGCCCGTCTGATTCGGCTGGCACAATTGCAGTTCTAACGTGTTGTTTTGCGGGAAAATGGTGGGGCGTGTAGGGATCGAACCTACGACCGGTCGGGTAAAAGCCGAATGCTC
>JAUHZT010000195.1 GCA_030425905.1 Gammaproteobacteria bacterium | reverse complement strand
GAGCGGCGGCCTGGAAAAATTCTTTGGCGCTGTGCAGGATGTCGCAAACGATCCGGCTTCAATACCGGCGCGACAGGCGCTGTTGGGCGAGGCAGACAGCCTCGCTGGCCGGTTCCAGTCGCTTGATCAGCAATTCGGGAATATCTCGTCCGAAGTCAATTCGCGCGTGGAGCTGGCTGTCAACGACATCAACCGGCTCGCGTCCTCGGTCGCCGACATCAATAACAAGATTGCCGTTGCAGGCGGTATTGATCGCGCCCCGATTGACTTGCTGGACGAACGTGACCGGCTCGTTCTCGACCTGTCCAGCAAGGTTTCTGTAAACACTGCCTTGCAAAGTGACGGCACGATGAGTGTGTTTATCGGTGCCGGCCAGACACTCGTGATCGGCAGCGACGTGCAGGAACTGGCTGTACAACGAAGTGAGTTCGACCCGACGGTGGTCAACGTCGTCTACGAGGGCTCATCGGGCTCTGCACCCATGGATCGGTCGCTGACAGGCGGTGCGCTCGGTGGGCTGCTCGAGTTTCGCGACAGCGTGCTGGACCCGGCGCGACAGTCGTTGGGTCAGACTGCAACGGCGCTGGTTAGCGAATTCAACGCCCAACATGCCTCTGGCATGGATCTCAACGGCGCGCTTGGCGCTGACTTTTTTGCGGTAGCGCCGCCGAGTGTCCGATACTCTTCCAATAATTCAGGTACCGGCAGCGTTAGCGCTGACATCGGCGACCTGGGGGCGTTGACAGGCGATGACTACCTGCTTGAATTCGACGGTGCCGGCTACTCACTGACCAACCTCAACAGCGGTTCCAGTGTGGCGATGACCGGGACCGGCACCGCCGGTGACCCGTTTGTCGCTGACGGACTGGAGTTCGTGGTATCAGGCGCTCCAGCAGCCGGTGATAAAGTGCTGGTGCACTCCACACTCGATGCAGCCGGTTCAGTTCGTAACCGGCTTAGCGATCCGAAAGCAATCAGTATGGCCGCGCCAACCCGGGCTTCCGCCTCGATAGCCAATCTGGGCGGTGCGTCGATCTCGGCAGCAACCGTGGTGGACGTAACGGACCCCGGACTGCTCAACACAACACAGATCCAGTTTACCAGTCCGTCGACTTATTCAATTAATGGTGCAGGTAACTTTGCGTATACAGACGGCGACCCTATCGTCGTGAATGGCAGTGAGTTTACGATCAGTGGCGCGCCACTGACAGGTGATGTCTTCACTATCGAAGCAAACTATGGTGCGTCGGGCGACAATAGTAATGGGCTGGCACTTGCGGGCATTCAGTCTGTCGGCGTACTCGATGGAGGAACGATCAGCATCAATGAGAATCACGGTCGCCTCATCGCAGCAGTCGGCAGCGCTACGCACCAGATTCAGTCCAATCGCGAGGCGCAGGATGTTCTGCTCAGTAATGCGGAAGATGCGATGTTGTCCAAGTCTGCCGTGAACCTTGACGAAGAAGCCGCCAAGTTGATCCAGTACCAGCAAGCCTACCAGGCAGTCGCGCAAGTTGTCTCGGTGGCCAATTCCCTGTTCGAAAGTCTACTCTACGCAACGAGGCGTTAACGATGCGCGTATCAACCATGGGCAGCTATCTGTCGGGTCTTAACCTGATGCAAACGATGCAATCAGCGATAGACCATACACAGAAACAGATTTCGACAGGCCAGACGCTGCTCGCACCGTCTGACGACCCAATCGGCGCGGCGCGTGCACTGGAGCTGCGAGAAACGCTTGCGGGCCTGGCGCAGTTTGACAGGAATGCCGTCGTCGCACAGAACCGTTTAAGCCAGGAAGAATCGGCTTTGTCGTCAGTCAATAATGTTTTGCAACGCGTTCGCGAACTGGCGCTGCAGGCAAACAATGCGACGCAAAGCAATGAAACTCGCTCTTTGATTGCTGTTGAGATGCGTGAGCATCTTGATCAACTGGTGCAGATTGCCAATCAGTCAGATGGCAATAGTCGCTACCTGTTCTCGGGTCACCAACAAGAGGTGGCGCCGGTTACGAAATCCGGGGGCAGTTACTCCTACAATGGGGACCAGGGCCAGCGCATGATAGCGATTGGCCCGGACCGCATGATCGCTGATAGCGACTCGGGTGATGACGTGTTCTTTCGCATTCGCGCTGGCAACGGTGATTTTATTGCGGCACCGGATGCTGCGAACACAGGCAGTGGCATTGTCGGCGCAACCAGTACACTTGACCCGTCTGCATGGATTCCCGGCAACTACACTGTCGAATTTGTGGATGCTACAAACTATGAAGTCCGCGACGGGCTTGGCGCGAACGTGGCCGCCGGTACACACACCGATGGCGAACAAATCTCGTTCCTCGGCATTTCATTCGATCTCAGCGGCGCGGTGGCCGCGGGTGACCAGTTTGTTGTTGAGCCCAGTCCTTACCAGGACATGTTTAGCAGTATTGATCAGCTGGCAACGGCGATAGAAACTTCTGTTTCGAGTGACCAGGCAAGCGCCGCACAGACCAACAGCATTAACGCAGGATTGCGCTATATCGACGAGGCGATTGGCAACGTACTTGACGTGCGAACCCAGGTCGGGTCTCGTCTAGCCGCGATTGAGGAGCAGGTTGACAGCAATGCCGAGCTTGCGCTCATCAGCAATGAAACGCTGGCTGGCATTGAAGACCTTGATTACGCCGAGGCGCTTTCACGCTTGAGTGTGCAAATGACCACGCTGGAAGCGGCGCAGAAGTCCTTTGTAGCTACTCAGCAGCTATCCCTGTTTGACTACATCTAGAACCGACCAGCCGCTGTAAATACAGGCACGGCGACGTTATTGCGGTGGTTGCACCGCAAATTGCCGATGCGTGTGGGTACTGGATCACACTTCTCACCACTGCGGCTAAAGAAATCGTTGCGGCAGCCGGGCACCACCACAAATTGTACTGCTGTTTTCTAAAGTTTTCGGCATAGCTCCCGATACCAATACTTGAAAGGTGGCCACACACAAATCATGCGGCCATAAAACAAGGTATCCGGAAGTCTAAAACAAGCCGGTTATTTTCCAGAAATCAGGAGTTAATAAAATGGCACAGACGATCAATACAAACGTTGCGTCGCTTAATGCACAGCGTAACTTGAATCGTTCGCAAGGTTTGCTTAACCAGTCACTTGAAAGACTGTCCACAGGCTTGCGAATCAACAGCGCAAAGGACGACGCGGCAGGACTGGCGATCTCCGAGCGTTTCACCACGCAGATCCGCGGTCTCGACCAGGCGGTGCGAAATGCTTCCGACGGTATCTCCCTTTCGCAGACAGCGGAAAGCGCGCTCGCCGAGCTGACCAATAACCTGCAGCGTATCCGTGAACTCGCAGTGCAATCAGCTAACGCGACGAACTCTGCTTCTGACCGTTCTGCATTGAACGCTGAGGTTCAGCAGCGTATTGCTGAAGTTGAGCGTATTGCGAGCCAGACGTCATTCAACGGCCGCAAGGTTCTTGATGGTACGTTCGGCAGTGCCCAGTTCCAGGTAGGCGCGAACGTCGGCGAGACGATCAGTGTCAACCTGACGACCGGTATGCGCGCATCACAGATTGGCCAGATCGCAAGCGCGACCGGCACCGCTGTGACCTCAGGTGCACTTTCGGATAACGGCCTGACAATCGCCGTCGGTGGTGGTACTGCCGTCAGTGTTGGCGCTTCAGTGGCCGGCTCGGCTAATGGCCAGGAAGCTGATAGTGCTTATGCCAAAGTTCGCGCTATCAACAATGCTGGCGTAGCAGGCCTGACAGCAACCGCTTCGAACAGCCACACCGGCACATTCGTGACGATTGACGGCTCGGGTGCATCGACCGCGACGACCTATG
>JAUHZT010000057.1 GCA_030425905.1 Gammaproteobacteria bacterium | reverse complement strand
CTTCGAGCAACATCCCGTTCAGGTAATAGCGGACATCCTGTTGCGCCATTGAAAAGTGTGTTTTCTCTATCAGCTTGCTCAACACTTCCTGGGGTACCGTGATTGTCTGCCCGGCTTTAATGTCCTCAACCGTAGGAAACTCAGCCGCCGGCAGTGTGGTCAGCGAGAACTTGCTGCGACCAGAGCGCACACTCACCTTCTCACCACTAACAGATAACTGGATGTCTGCGCCATCCGGCAAAGCCTTGCAAATGTCCAGTAACTTTCTGCCTGAGACCGTTATCTCACCGCCACTCTCCACGCTCACCTCAGCTCGGGCTACCAGCTCTACCTCAAGGTCGGTGGCCGTGACTGACAGCTCACCATCTCGAGCAACGAGCAAGACGTTGGACAGAATTGGCATTGTCTGGCGACGCTCAACAACACCAATAACAGCCTGTAAAGGTTTAAGGAGAACGTCCCGCGCGGCGCTCAATTTCATAGGTTCCACCTGTTAATAAAATATGGATTTATAGTCTTTATTATAGTTATTAAGGCCACCAGACCCTGTGTATAACTTTTAATAGACATTATTTATCAATGACTTACGTCTAAATATACGAGCCCTAAACTACTGTGCAGTCTGCTTGCTAGCTGTGTACAGTCTGTGGATAAAAAATGCTCACAGGTTTATCCACCGCTTATCCACCTATCCTGTCAGAGTTCTCAACAGGTTTAAATAATCATCATCAATACGCTTCTCGGTTTCACGCAGCGTCTCAATTCGCCGGCAACCGTGCAGCACCGTGGTGTGGTCACGGCCGCCAAAAGCATCGCCAATTTCCGGCAAACTGTGATTGGTCAGCTCCTTTGCCAGTGCCATGCCAATTTGCCGCGGCCTCGCGATCGAACGGCTGCGTTTCTTCGACAAAAGATCCGCGACGCGTATTTTAAAATACTCCGCAACGGTCTTTTGGATGTTTTCAATGGAAACCAACCGATCCTGCAGCGCGAGTAAATCGCGAAGCGCCTCTTTGGTAAAGTCCAGGTTGATAGGTCGGCCGGTAAACCGGGAATTCGCAATCACGCGCCGCAAGGCGCCTTCGAGCTCTCGAACGTTTGAACGAATTCGCTTGGCAATAAAAAACGCGACCTCCTCCGGCAGCGCTACGTTTTCTGCCGCGGCTTTACTCAT
Organism: Gammaproteobacteria bacterium; assembly: GCA_030425905.1. Taxonomy (GTDB): domain Bacteria; phylum Pseudomonadota; class Gammaproteobacteria; order Steroidobacterales; family Woeseiaceae; genus UBA1847. Next base: position 17,600 of record JAUHZT010000057.1, on the reverse strand, counting down.
AAGGATTGCGACAGAGGTTTCGAGCTCGGGCGGCTCGATCGCAACCGTCAGGCCCCAGCCGAACCGGGATTTCAAGCGTTCCTCGAGCCCGTTGACTTCTTTAGGGTAGCGATCGCAGGTCAGCACAATCTGCCGCTGTCCCTCAAGAAGCGCGTTAAACGTGTGAAAAAATTCTTCCTGGGAGCGCTCTTTGCCCGCAAAAAACTGGATATCGTCAATCAGCAAAGCATCCAGCGACCGGTAGGTACGCTTGAACTCTGAAATCTTGTTGTGTTGCAGGCCCTTTACCATGTCGCCGACGAAGCGCTCAGAATGAACATAGGCAACCCGCGCATCCGGTTTCGCGGCCAAAATGGCATTTCCAACGGCATGCATCAGGTGGGTTTTTCCCAGGCCTACGCCGCCGTATATGAACAGCGGGTTATAAGACGTGCCCGGGTTTTCGCCCACCTGGCTGGCCGCGGCCTTTGCGAGCTGGTTACTCTTGCCCTCAACAAACGTCGCAAACGTGAATGTCGGACTTAGTCGGGACGCTACTGCCGGTGGTGGGGCCGAGGATTCCAGCGAAACGGAGCGCGTGTTGCGCGGCGGCGCCGGCGCGGGCTTGTCCCGCGAGCCGACCTCTACAAGCACCGTCTTGGCGTTTCCCGAACCGTCAACTATCTCAAGAATCCGCTCCATGTAGTGGTCCTGTAACCAGTCCACAACGAAGCGGTTCGGCGCCATGAGCTTTAGCTGGGAGCTATCTTCAATTGCCTGCAGGGGCCGAATCCAGGTGTTGAACTGTTGCTCTGGAAGCTCTGCCTGCAAATTTCGCAAACAGCTGTCCCATAACGATGTTTCGGCCGGCAACGAGGTCCCCATGTGGCAAAGGCTGTTTTAAGTGGATCGGAAGACCGAGCAGTCTATACGGCTTTCGAGGGCGCCGCCACAGCCCACGGACGCACAAGAACCCCGCCAATGAACTGACTTGCGGGCCCGTTCTATTGACACTAAAGACCGGCCCACGTACCCTTGCCGCCCTTTGTTTGGACGGGCCCGTCGAGGTCCGCCACAAACCATCCGAATTAAGGCACAGGCACATGAAACGCACCTTTCAGCCCAGTACATTGAAGCGCGCCCGCACGCACGGTTTTCGTGCCCGTATGGCGACCAAGGCAGGCCGCCTCGTCCTGAAGCGCCGCCGCGCCAAGGGCCGCGCCAAGCTGACACCGTAACGTCTCGCGGTCGTCGCGCCGGCAACTAAATTTCTATTTTGGAACGCAGCCACCCGCACCGGTTTACCAAGACCAACCGGCTGCTGGATGCTGCGTCTTTTGCGCGTGTCTTCGACAAGGCCTCGCGTAGCCGCGACAAGTGGTTTACCGTCCTGTGCCGGCGCAACGATCTGCACGTCGCCCGGCTGGGGCTGGCCATCTCCAAGAAGCACTGCAAACTAGCGGTCGACAGGAACAGAATCAAACGTATCATCAGGGAGTCGTTTCGCGGCCGCCAAGCGTGCCTCGAAGGACTCGACATTGTAGTCATGAACAAGATTTCTGCCGGCGAGGCAGCGAACGAGGCGTTGTTTACCAGCCTCGATACGCACTGGCGGAATTGTGAAAAAGCCAAAGCGGGCGGGAAATAAGCGGGCATGGACAACCAACGACTGATTACATGGGGCCTATTCGGCCTGCTCTTGTATTTCACCTGGCAAACCTGGATGCAGGATTACGGTCCCGCATCACAACCGGTGGCGGCCGAACAGGCCGAGTCACCGGTCCCGCTCGATACGGATGCCGGACTGCCGGAGCTCAACAGTGCCGGCGCGGAGCTGCCATCGATAGCCAGCGACGATGCCGGGCGGATAAACCCGGCCGCAACGCCTGAGGTGGATGCCAACGCCGCCGTAATACGCGTCGAAACAGATGTCCTGACGCTGGAAATCAACACCCGCGGCGGCACCCTGCAACATGCCGAGATGCGCAAGTACCCGGTCGCGAAAGATCAGCCCGACAAGAAAGTGGTCTTGCTTGATACGGGCACCGACACCCTGGCCATGCTCCGGGGCTGGCTGCGCAACAGCAAAGACCCCGCCGCGGCGACCAGCGCTAACACGGTCTACACGGCCGCCGAAACCGAATACCGGCTTGGCGACGCCGACGAGCTCACAATCCCGCTTACCTGGACGTCGGAAAGCGGGATCAGTATTCAGAAAATCTTCATTCTCAAACGCGGCCAGTATGCGATCGAAATGCAGCAGATCGTGTACAACGGCAGCGGCGAGCCATGGACCGGCGACCAGGTCACGCAGTTGCTGCGGCACTCCGTGGAGCACGAACGTTCGATGTTCGACGTCGACTCGTATTCCTATAACGGCTCGCTGTTTTTTAACGGCGAGAAAGCAGAGAAACTAAAGCGCGACGACCTGCTCGACGACGGCCCCGCAAACTTCACGGCCGACAACGGCTGGTACGCGGCGATCGAGCATCACTTTCTCACGGCCATCGTTCCTGAGGCTGAGAGCACCAATATCTACCAGGTTCGGGTCGACGACCACCAGCTCACAGCCAGTGTCATTAGTGCCCCGCAAACGGTCGCGCCTGGCGCTTCGGCGGTATTCGAGCGCCAGCTTTTCGTTGGCCCGAAGCTGCAGTCGCAACTGGAAGAGCTGCACCCGAAACTTACATTGAGCGTCGACTACGGCTGGCTCACGATTCTCTCGCAACCGATGTTCTGGTTGCTGTCGGCAGTTTACTCGTTTGTCGGCAACTGGGGCTGGGCAATTATTGGTGTCACGGTCATTATCAAGCTCGCGTTTTACAAGCTCACGCAGGCGAGCGGCCGCTCGATGGCAAAAATGCGCGAACTGCAACCGCGGATGAAGGCGCTACAGGACCGCTATAAAGACGACCGCCAGGCCTTGTCGCAGGCGATGATGGACCTGTACAAGCGCGAGAAAGTGAACCCCGCCGCCGGCTGTCTGCCGATTCTTATCCAGATGCCGTTCTTTCTCGCGTTCTACTGGGTGCTGGTTGAGTCAGTTGAAATGCGCCAGGCGCCGTTTGCCCTGTGGATTACCGACCTGTCGACACGTGACCCGTACTTCATCCTCCCGATAATTATGGGCGCAGCGATGTTGTTCCAGCAAAAACTGAACCCCGCGCCAGCCGACCCCGTGCAGGCACGCGTAATGCAGATCATGCCGATCATGTTCACGGGCTTCTTCGCGTTCTTCCCGTCGGGCCTCGTGCTCTACTGGGTAACCAACACCCTGCTTTCGATCGCCCAACAATGGCGCATTAACAAAGTTGTGCACGCAGAAGCGCTCGCCGCAAAAGCCGGCAAAAATCGCAAATCAAAAAAGAAAGACACCACTACCGACGCTAAGTAAGCGTGCTTGCCGTGGCCAGTGTTTGCGCTCTGCCGCGGGGCGGTAACGCACTCCCTCATGGCTCACAAAGCCAGCACTTCAGACCGGCTGGTCCGAAATGCTGGCTTTGCTCCGCTTTACTTCGGTCGACGCGTTACCGCCCCGCGGCAGAGCGCAGACCGTGCGCTACGGTAACGCTTTCTAAACGCGAAGCTCGGTTCGAATCTTGATTTCGCCTAACAGCGTTCGGTGTACCGGGCATTTGTCGGCTATCTCGAGCAAGCGTCGCTGTTCTTCGTCACTGAGCTGTCCGACGAGAATTATCTCGCGATGAAACTCATCAATTTTGCCGTCCGCGGATTCGCAGTCCGCGCAATCTTTGGCATGCACCTTGGCATGCTTTACCCGCACCGTAACCGATCTTAGTGCGAGTTCCTTGTGCGCGGCATACATCTTCAGGGTCATCGACGTGCATGAAGCCAGTGCTGCGCTCAGCAGATCGTAGGGTGATGGGCCCTTGTTATTGCCGCCCACAGCGGTCGGTTCATCGGCAATCAATGGGTGTTCGGCGGCGAGCAGCTCGGTTGTAAAGCTGTCGATGTGGGTGCGCGCGACCACCTCGTCGGCCGAGCCTATCAGCGCGTTGTTGTTGTCCGTTGAGTCCTGATTCTGCATAGTGTGTTCGTCTCCGTTTTCGATCTCAGCATGGGCGCAACCAGCGACACGATTGTTTCAGCCGCGACGCCGCCCGGTACCGGCGGTGTTGCTATCGTGCGCCTGTCCGGCGAGGGCGTCGCCGACATTGCAGGCGACCTGATCACCAGTCTACCTGAGCCGCGTGTGGCTTCCCTGCGTACCTTTCTCGGCAGTGATGCAAAAGCCATTGACCACGGGATTGCATTGTACTTTCCCGGGCCAGCGTCCTTCACTGGTGAAGATGTCCTCGAACTGCACGCCCACGGTGGCCCGGTTATTGTCGGCATGCTTGTGGATGCAGCCGTCGCACTCGGAGCGCGGCGTGCCGAGCCTGGGGAGTTTTCGCGTCGCGCTTTTTTGAACGACAAGCTCGATCTTGCGCAGGCCGAGGCGATTGCTGACCTGATTGGAAGCGGGACAGCCCAGGCGGCGCGCGCTGCTCTGCGTTCGCTGTCCGGGGAGTTTTCCGAGGCCGTAAACCTGCTCGTCGCGAATCTCACCAAGCTGCGTGTACATGTCGAGGCCGCGATCGATTTTCCCGAGGAGGAAATCGATTTCCTGTCGGACCGTCGTTTGCTCGCGCGCCTAGAGTCCTGCGGCGCGGAGTTCAGGTCACTGCTGCGCGGCGCGGCGGTCGGCCGGGTCTTGCGTGATGGCTTCCAGGTGGTGCTGGTTGGCAAGCCCAATGCCGGCAAGTCGAGTCTCATGAACCGTTTGAGCGGCGCGGAGACGGCGATTGTCACCGAGGTCGCTGGCACCACCCGCGATATTCTGCGCGAAAGTATCGATATTGACGGGCTCGCTGTTGAACTGGTCGATACGGCCGGGTTGCGCGACGACCCGGGCGTGATCGAACAGGAGGGCATCCGCCGGGCGCGCGAGGCCATGGCGAACGCTGACGCGGTGCTCTGGGTGCAAGATGCTACGGAGCCTGCTCACGGCGCTCTTGACGAAGAGACTGTGCCCGAGGTGCCGGTGCTTGTTGTGCACAACAAGTCAGACTTGCTCGAAGCTGCGCCGGAGGGCGATGGAGTGTGGGTCTCTGCCAGGACGGGAGCCGGACTCGATGCGTTGCGCGAACACATCAAAGACCTTGCCGGGTATCACAACCTGGGTGAGGGTGCGTTCACGGCGCGCCGACGGCATGTCGAGGCCCTGCAGCGCGCTGCTACGCATTTTGAGGCCGGTCGTTCAGCCCTGCAGGCGGCCCGCGCGGGCGAGATCCTCGCCGAGGAGTTGCGCCTTGCGCAGAGTGAGTTGGGCGCCATCACCGGCGAGGTCTCGTCGGACGAATTGCTTGGCCGAATCTTCTCCGAGTTTTGTATCGGTAAGTAGCCGGTATTTTGTTAAACCGGCAAAACGTTACCCAGTTCACTGCAACGCAAGCCGCTGTGAGTTAGCCTCGTAATTCGCGATTTCGGAGCTAAATGGATGCGGCGTCAATTGTTCGGGATCGTCATCCTTTCCGGGGCGCTGACCTGCCTGTCAGCCTGCTCAACAAACCACCTGGGCTGGACCGGAAAAAATGTCGTCAGGGGTGCCTTCGATGCGGTGCTCGGTTTCCCGGCGGCAACCGTTGTGACCGGCGCCGGGAACGCGTTTGCAGCCAGCAGCGAACGTGAACACGAACGCAATGTCGACGAACTTAACGACGCCTACAGCGAATTTCTGCGCAGCCGCGCTGAACATCCCGGGGTCGCCGAGAATGACGAGATACCGGTCATCGTAGAGCCCGCCCGCTTCTAAAAATATTTTTTGCGATTCTTCCTGTGGCCGGGGAACCACCCGCCGGTTCCCCCATCTAACGCTGCCGTATTCGTATTCATCGGCCGTACAGGTTTCCTGTGCATCCTGTTACGAAACATTGTTTGGGCAATCTAAAAGAAGGCAACAAAAACATGAACAAGACACTCGCAGTAATTTCCCTGGTCGCGCTGGCATCGACTGCACAGGCGGAGGGGCCAGACTACAATTATCTCGAAGGCAGTTATCAGCGTATTGATATCGACGATGACTTTGCTGACGTGGACGGTGACGGTTTCGCAATCGCTGGCTCACTGGAGGTGGCCGAGAACTGGCACATCTTTGCCTCTTACGGAAAAGCGGACCTCGACTTCGGTATCGACCTTGATGAGGCAAGCGTAGGTGGCGGATTCCATGCGGCACTTTCACCCACTACCGACATCGTCGCCAATCTCGCTTACGTCAGCGTTGACGCTGATGCACTGGGTGGCTCGTTCGATGACGACGGCTTCGGTGTTGCGCTCGGTGTACGCAGCCTGCTTTCCGAGCAGTTCGAGCTGGCGGGCTTTATCGACTACGTTGACCTCGACGATGCTGGCGACGACACCAGCGTGCGCGGTGAAGGCTGGTATCGCTTCACACGCAACTTCGCACTCGGCGGAAAAATAGGCTTCGGCGACGATGTGACAACTTACGGTATTGGCGCAAGGCTGTACTTCGACTAACGCGTTACTCTTCCTTGGGCAATACGCGAAACCGCGGTTCCGTAATCGAAAGCTCGGTTACGGAACCGTATTTTTTTACCTCGTCACGAATCGTTCCGGCGTCACCGAGCAATACAAAAATCAGCTCGTCACCGGAAGGATAGACTTCATCGATTACCGCATTAAGCGATTCCTCGCTAACGGCGCGAATTGCGCTGCCATAGCCGTCAATATAGTCAGTGCCAAGCCCGTAGTTGTCGAGCAGGGCAAACTGGGCTGCCAGTTGTGAGGCGGTTTCAAGCGACGTAGGAAACTGGCCGAGCACATAGTTTTGTGCCGACGTCCGCATCTCATCGCCAATCCCTTCGTCTCGTAGCTGCCCCAGAACACCGAGCGCCATGTCGATGGCTTCGACAGTCGCGTCAGTGCGCGTAAACGAACTAATCGCAACGCTACCTGGTTGGCTCGGCCTGAGCAGTGTAGAGCGGGCGCCATAGGTCAGCCCCGACTCGACCCGCAGCGCCGTGTTGAGCATGGAGGTGAAGCGGCCACCGAAAACCGTATTGGCGATGTCGAGGTCAGCACGTCGTGGAAAGTCTCGTGCGACGCCCACGTTGCCGATCCAGAAGTAGGTTTGCGTTGCACCCGGTTTGTCGACCAGCAGCACCCGGCCACCCGGCTGCCTGGGCAGCGCCGCCACTGTTGCCGGTTGCTCAACCGCGCGCCGCCAATCAGCAAATGCGTCTCTTAAGCGAGTTTGCATTGCCGCGGTTTCAAAGTCCCCGGCGACGGCGATAATCAGTCGATCGGCTCCGACCTGGTTTGCAAAGTAGTCTTGTAAATCGGCATGCTCCAGCGCCTCCAGCGAGGACTCACTGCCGCTGACCGGATTGCCATAAGGGTGTTCACCAAAGACGAACGCGGCCGCATAGGTTGGCAGCAGATCGCCCGGGTCGGCATCCTTGGCGGCACGCAGGAAGTTGATCGAGCGCTCGCGCAATTTTTCAAACTCGTCTTTGTCGAGCGTGGGCCGCTGCAACATGTCCGCAAGCAACTCAACCATGAGTCCGGCATCGCGCGACAGAAAATCACCACGAATAGTGATGCCTTCCATCCCCGCACTTGCTGACAGGGTGGCGCCGGCAGAATCGATGGCGGCTGAAAATTCAGCGGCGTCCCGCTTGCCAGCACCTTTCTCAATCAGTGCCGCGTACAGGCTCGCGAGTCCGCCCTTGCCGGCGGGGTCGGCCGTGGCGCCACCGCGCAGTATGGCCTGTACTCCAATCATGGGCACGTCGTGTTTCTCGACCAGGATCAGCACGGTGCCGTTTGGCAGTTCCACCTGGGTCGCATCCGGCAGGTTTACGTCCTGTGCGAAAAGCGGTGATGAAAATGCCAGGCCTACCAGGGCAAGCAAACAGGCAAGTTTGGCGCTCATTGTTCTTCTCCCATGGCGTTATCCGCCAGCGGCTCGAGCAATCCGACCGTGGCGTTTGCAGGCCTGAATACTGACGCCGCAACGGCGCGCAGCCGCTCATTGCCGATGCTCTCTATTTGTTCGGAAAGACTGAACAGTTTTTCGTAGCTGCCGTGGAACACTTCGAAATTACCCAGCGCCGCGGCTTTGCCGTCAATGGTTGCCATGCCGCGCCAGAAATCTGCCAGCATGATATTGCGCGCCTTGGATAATTCGGCGTCGCTGACACCATGCTCTGCCACGTCGGCGAGCAGTTCCAGCAAGCGCGCCTCCGCAACTGACGCGTCGCCACCCTGTGGCAAGATGAGGTAGAAGTAGGCGAGACCCGGATCAAAGCCCTCGCTCTGGAAGCCGCCGACTGAAATAGCAAGCTGCTCATCTTCCACCATCGTGCGATGCAGACGCGAAGACTCACCGTCGACCAGGATCTTCAGCAGCATTTCGAGCGGCAGCGTTTCCTCATCACTGGCCGCGCCCGCGTGAAAGGCGAGGTGCAACTGCGGCGTTTGCGCGATCGCCTGTACGGTCACGCGGCGCGTGCCAAGCTGCTCCGGTTCTACGGTGCGCACGGCAGCGGGCGGTGATTGTGCCGGAATGTCGGCGAGGTATTCGTCGGCGAACGCACGAATTTCGTCCGGCGTGACGTCGCCAACGAAAACCATCGTGCAATTATTGGGCGCGTAGTAAGTCTGGAAATAGGATTGCAGGTCTTCCATCGTCCAGGCCTCGATATCCGACGGCCAGCCGATTACCGGGAACTGGTAGGGGTGTGCAACGAAAGCGGTGGCAACCACCTGCTCATAGAGTTTGCCGCTATTGTCGTTGTCGACGCGGCTACGCCGTTCCGAGAACACCACGCCACGCTCGCTTTCGACAACCTCGGGTACAAACGCGAGATTCGCCAACCGGTCGCTTTCAAGGTCGAAAATGGTGTCGAGGGCCGAGCGCGGAAACCAGTCCTGGTAAACCGTAACGTCATTGGACGTGTAGGCGTTGTTGGATCCGCCAGCGGCTTCCATCACACGATCAAACTCACCCGGCGCTCGCTTTTCGGTGCCGTTAAACATCATGTGTTCGAAGAAATGCGACAGGCCGGTGATGCCCGGGTACTCGTTGCGGCCGCCGGCACGCACGAAGTTGTACATCACGACATTCGGAATGTCGTGATCGGGCCAGACGATAATCTTCAGGCCATTCTCAAGCGTGAAGCTCTCGATCTCGGCAGGCACATTATTGCCCGCCGGTTCTTGCGGCAGCTCTGCCGCGTGCACAGCGGGTAGCAGGTGGTCCGCACCGGTTGCCAGCACGAGTAGCAGAGAGCCCAGTGCAAGCGTTTTCAATTTATGGCTGGTTTTACATACAGGGTGGCGTCGACGCCCAGCGTAACAAGACATGAGGTTCACCAAAGCAGGCAGAACCTGCATCTTGAGCAAACCGGCACGATTGTCAACCGCGAGCGGTGCTACTGGCCGAAGCTAGCCGAGCAGGCCTTCCCGCCGGTACAGCCGCGCGCACAGCCAGGTCAGCAATGTGCCAATCAGCAATGTGCTGATAACCGATATCGCAACGTGCAGGAGATTCAGCGGTTCGTTCTTCACCATGTCGATAAGCAGCAGGTGCTGGCTAAGGCTGGGAATGAACATGAGTTCGGTGCGCGGCCGCAGCGTCAGCAGACTGACAACGAGAATTGGCAGGGTCGGTGCCAGCATCAGTACGCTGAGCCAGGTCTGTGCCTCTTTATAGCTCTTCGTAAACGAGGCAACCAGCGTCATAACCGCAGCGCCCAGCAGCACAAAGGGCAACAACAGCAAGAACGCCTTGACGACGACGTCGGGCCCGAAGTTCGGTGTCATGCCAAGTTGTTCCAGCGGCATGAATTTGAGCGCTACGAAGAAAGAGGCAAGGCTGAGCATCAGCGACAGGACCATGAACAGGCAGGCCGCAAAGATCTTGCCGAGCATCAATCGTCCACGGGTTACCGGCAGCGCCAGCAGCGGCTCCAGCGAACCTCGCTCACGTTCTCCGGCGGTCGTGTCTATCGCAAGGTACATGCCGCCCATGAGCATCGCGAAGATAAAGAAGTAACTCATCATGCCCAGCAATATTCCCGAGCGTCCCGACGGCGTTGACACGTCAACGTCATCAATATTCAGCGGGCGCATCGTGAGTGGACTAACGCCGCGGGCCGAGAGTCGGAGTGCGGCCAACTCACGGTTGTAACTGTAAAGGGCATTGCGCACGCGACGCGCATCACGCTCTGCACTGGTGTTTGCCCGATCGGAGATGAGTTCCACTTTCGCAGGCAGAGAGTTGCGCAGACGTTCGCCAAAGTCCGCGGCAATCACCACAACGAGGTCGTGCTCACCGAGTTTGACCGCGCGTACCGCTTCTTCGCTGGTCGCCGGCGCCGCAACGATATTCATGTTGTTACTGACAAGGTACTGCACGAGGTTTGGCGCATGCTCGGCGCCGATGAGCGGCACGTCGAGGGTCTTCTCGCCATCGGACAGCGAGCGTTCGATCGACAGGTTGATAACGAAGGCAAACAGGATCGGACCGAATAACGGCCCCATGAGCAGCGCCGACATCAGTGTTCGCCGGTCGCGAATATTGTCGAGAACCTCTTTAACAAAAACCGTAAAGACCGTGCGCATCAGTCGTCCGCCACGTTGGTGATCGCCGCGACAAACGCGTCTTCAAGATCGTCGCAACCGCTTTGTTCGCGTATGTGTTCGGCACTGCCTTCCATCGCCACCCGGCCGTTCGCAATGATCACAATGTCGTCGCAGAGTGCGGCGACTTCCTGCATCACATGACTTGAAAAGAGCACGCAACGGCCGTCGTCCCGCAGTTTCAGGATCAATTCACGCAAGGCACGGGTGGCCATGACATCGAGTCCGTTTGAGGGCTCGTCGAGAATAATGTTCTGCGGGTCGTGCACCAGTGAGCGCGCCAGTGCCACGCGCGTGCGCTGGCCCTGGGAGAAGCCTTTCGTGCGCCGGTCAGCAAAAGCGGTGATATCCAGCAGCTCGATTATGCCGGCCACTTTTTCGTCAATGAGGCTTCGTGGAATGCCGCAAAGAGCGGCGTAGTAAGCGATGTTTTCACGCGCAGTGAGGTGCGGGTAAAGGCCGGAGCCGTGCGGCAGCGCGCCCGTGCAACGACGTGCTTCGAGGCTTTCGGTGACAACGTCCTTGCCATCAATACTGGCACTGCCTTCATCGGGTTTAAGAACCGTGTACAGCACGCGCAGTGTCGTCGACTTGCCTGCCCCGTTGGGCCCCAGCAGGCCCGTGATCTTGCCGTCGGGCGCATCAAAACTCACGCCACGCACCGCGTGGACCTTGCCGAAGGTCTTGTGAATGCCGTCTACCTTGATCACGAGCGATCCATCCTGCGAGTCGGCCGGCTCATGGCGCCGGGCCTGCGAAGTCGAGAAAAAATGGCATCACAAAGCTGTGCGTGAAACAGTCAGTGTCAACGCCTTCCAGGCTTTCCTGACGCACAAACTCGTCGATCAGGCGCGGCATACAACCGACGGCCAACTGGCCATGCCCCTGGTGCTTGCCGGTCAGCAACCACGCCTTGTGGAGGTTGCGCGCCGCCATGTCAGCGTAGCGCGGCGGCGTAATCGGATCGGCCGTGCCGGACAGCAGCAGTACGGGCGTGTCCGTCGACAGGGGGGTGCGCAGGTCGTCGTCGATCTGCCCCTTCGGCCAGACCGAGCAAATGGCCTCGAGCGCTTCGAGCTGCATCGGACCCATGTAACTGTCGCGCAGCGCATCGAGGTCAATGAGCGTGTCGTCGTAATACGGCGTGTCTTCAGTGCACATCACCGCATTGTGCATGCCAAGCGCCAGCGACTCCGACAGGCTCGATAGCGTCATTTGAAACTGAGCAATCAGCGGCCGGTAATTACCGTCGCCGGCCTCGCTGATCAGCAGCGGTATCATCGAGATCGTTTGCGGACTGTATGCAAGCAGCCGTACGGCAGCGGCCATCTCATTGCGACCGAAACTGACGCTGGTGTATTCGCCGGTCACGGGGTCGGCGGTCTTTATTCGGACGGCTTTTCTTTCGAGCTTTGCCTTCAGATCAGCAAACGTCTTTGCGATATCGCCAAAGCGTTCATTGCACGCGGCGTCCTCGCCGCAGCGCGCGAAAATGCTGTCGAGCGCACGCTGGCTCTCGAGCGCGATCTCCGGTCCGAGTGGCAGGCTCGGCGGTACGACGCCATCAAGAATGACCGTACGCGTGCTGGCCGGGTATCGCCGTGCGTAGTGCTGTGCAACGCGCGTTCCGTAGGAAACCCCGTACACGTTCAGTGAGGGGTAAGCCAATGCCTCGCGCACGGCTTCGAGGTCACGTACCGCAACGCTGGTCGTAAAATAGCGCGGGTCGTGCGGCAGGGCCGCGAGGCATTCTTCTGTGTACTGCAGCGTTTGTGCCGTTGAGTACGCGCCCTCTACGAGCGCATCTTCGGCCGGGCAATCCAAGCGCGCTGACTCACCGGTGCCGCGCTGGTCGACCAGCAGGATGTCCCGATCACGGCGCAGTGGCTCAAATGCCTGCGCATAGGCGGCATAAAACTGCACAGCACTCTGGCCAGGTCCGCCTGCCAGCGGCACCACGGGGTCCGCCTCGGGCTTCAGGTTCAGCGCCGGGACGACAACCACGCGCAACGCAATCGGCGCCGACGCGGGATCGTCAGGGTTCTCGGGGCGCTCAAGCGTGGCACAGCGCGCCTTGAGGCTCGGATAGGAAGGGCCGGCGCTGATCCGACAGTCCTCCAGCTCCAGCGCGCGGGCACCGGGAGCAAAGGAAAACAGGCAGATGAGAGTCAGGAGTACCGGGCCTGATCGAAACATACGGGTCCGTAACGAGTGCTCAGGGCCGGCTATCTTGGGCATTCCGGCCGTGCATGTAAAGTCGCCAGGCATTATTATGCGCGACCGCACAGTTGTTCATAAATTGATCAGCAAGTCAGCTATGCAAGCAGCCGCAGCAAGACAGTTTGATGTCATCGTCATTGGCGGTGGCCATGCCGGAACGGAAGCCTCCCTGGCGGCCGCACGGGCGGGTGCGCGTACGCTGCTGGTCACCCAGGATCTCAACACGCTGGGGCAGATGAGCTGCAATCCCGCCATCGGCGGCATTGGCAAAGGGCACCTGTGTAAGGAGATCGATGCGCTGGGCGGCGCAATGGGCGCGGCAATTGATCGGGCGGGCATCCAGTTTCGTACCCTGAATGCGAGCAAGGGGCCCGCCGTCAGGGCTACCCGCGCCCAGGCTGACCGACAGCTCTACCGCCAGGCGATCCGCGCCATTCTGGAAGCGCAAGCCGGGCTGACTATCGTTGCGCAGACCGTGGAGGATCTGGCCCTTGAGCGCGAGCGCATCAGCGGTATCGTGTGCGCCGACGGAACGACCTACAGCGCAACCACAGTGGTGTTGACCGTCGGTACATTTCTCGGCGGCCGCATTCTTATCGGGCGCACTGAAAAGCCCGGTGGCCGGGTGGGCGATGCGCCGTCGAACCGGCTCGCGGCGCGTTTGCGCGAGCTGCCGTTCCGCGTCGCCAGGCTGAAGACAGGAACACCGCCGCGGCTCGATGGCCGCACACTCGATTTCTCGGTGATGCAGGAGCAGGCCGGGGACACGCCGGTGCCAGTGTTTTCGTTCCTTGGCCGCCGCGCGCAGCATCCGCGGCAGATTTCCTGCTTCATCACGCATACCAATGAGGCGACCCACGACATAATTCGCGACTCACTTGATGAATCGCCGATGTACACGGGCATGATCGAAGGCGTCGGGCCACGTTACTGTCCGTCGGTCGAAGACAAGATAGTGCGGTTCGCCGACAAGTCCGCACACCAGATTTTCGTCGAGCCCGAAGGCCTGACAACCGACACCGTGTACCCGAACGGAATTTCGACAAGCCTGCCGCTCGAAACCCAGGAACGCTTTGTGCGTTCGATTCGCGGCTTCGAAAGGGCAGTGATAACGCAGCCGGGCTATGCGATAGAGTACGACTATTTTGACCCGCGTGACCTCAAGCCGACGCTTGAAACAAAGCACGTGCAGGGCTTGTTTTTCGCCGGCCAGATTAACGGTACGACCGGCTACGAAGAAGCCGGTGCGCAGGGGCTGCTGGCCGGCATCAATGCGGCGCGGCAGGCGGCCGATGCCGAGGCCTGGTTTCCGCTGCGCCACGAGGCCTATATCGGCGTGCTTGTCGACGACCTCATCACGCGCGGTGTCAGCGAGCCCTACCGGATGTTCACCAGCCGCGCTGAATACCGCCTGAGTTTGCGCGAAGACAACGCCGACCTGCGCCTGACCCCCGTTGGGCGGGACCTCGGGCTCGTGGACGAGCAACGCTGGCAGGCGTTCGCCACCAAGCGCAGGCGGGTCGAGGAAGAGCAGGCGCGCCTCGACAAACTGACGGTGCAGCCGGCGGCGCTAAGCAACGCGGACCGTGCGCTGCTGGCAGCCCGCGGCACCGAGCTGTCCCGCGAGACCGCGGCCGGTGATCTTCTGAAGCGCCCCGAGCTCGACTACGCGCAGGTGGCGGCACTGTCTATGGTTGGCCGCTTTGCCGATGATGGCGACATGTTCGACGAACTTGGCGAGCAAATAGCGCTACAACTCGAGGTGCAGGCGCGCTATGCGGGCTATATTGAGCGCCAGCAACGCGAAATCGCCAAGCATGCAAAACAGGAGTCGCTGCGGCTGCCGGACGACATCGACTACGCGCAGGTGACCGGCTTGTCTAACGAGGCCCGCCAGCGCCTGCTGGCAAGTCGCCCGGCCACTCTTGGCCAGGCCTCGCGCCTCGAGGGCATGACGCCGTCGGCTGTTTCACTGTTGCTGATCCACCTCAAGAAGCGCCAGCTCCGCAAGAGCGCGTAGCCTTTGGCCGACACGGCGGGTTAAAGTCTCGACGCGGCGCAAGGGCGCCATGTGCAAGAATTCGGAGACGCTTTGGGACAGTACGTACTGCAGAGGTTGCTTGGCGCGATCCCTACTTTGCTGCTGATCATTGTGCTGGCATTTCTGCTGGTGCATGCGGCCCCGGGTGGACCGTTCGATGAAGAGCGCGTGCTGCCGCCGGCCGTCGAGGCCAACATGCGGGCGGCATACCACCTCGACGAGCCAATGCCGCAACAGCTTCTGCGCTACCTGGGCGGCGTTGTACGGGGGGACTTCGGTCCTTCGTACCGGTACCGGGAGCACAGTGTTTCCGAACTGATCGCCGCTGCATTTCCGTATTCCCTGCGCATTGGCGGACTCGCGATGCTGTTCGCGCTTGTCGTTGGCATCGCGGCGGGTACCTGCGCCGCGCTGCGTCGCAATACGAGTACCGACCGCCTGCTCATGGCGGCATCGATGACGGGCATTTCCATTCCCGTATTTGTTATCGCGCCGGTGCTGGTGCTGCTGTTCGCCGTCAAGCTCAATTGGTTGCCCGCCGGCTGGAGCGGTAACAGCGGCGCCGCCCCGCTGGTGCTGCCGGTGCTGGCGCTGGCCTTACCGCAAATCGCGTATATCGCACGCCTGACGCGAGCGAGCATGATCGACGTACTGGCCAGTCCGTATATCCAGAGCGCGCGCGCACAGGGGCTGGGCACAGCCGCGATCATCCGCTACCACGCGCTCAAGCCCGCAATACTGCCTTTGCTCTCCTATCTCGGACCGGCCGTTGCCGCAATTCTCACGGGTTCTGTGGTTGTCGAGGAGATTTTCGGTATACCGGGCCTCGGCCAGTTCTTTGTCCGCGGCGCGCTCAATCGCGATTACACCCTGGTGCTCGGTATCGTTATTTTCTACGCGACGTTGATTGTCGCGCTGAATTTGCTGGTGGATATCCTCTACGGCCTGATTGATCCACGGGTGCGATACCGATGAGGCGGGCGGCCGGCTTCATGCTGCGTGCACGGCGCAATCGAAACGTTGTGGTGAGCTTTGTGTTGCTGCTTGCAACGGCCGTGTGCGCGATCGTGCTGCCCTGGCTCAGCCCCAATGACTACAGCACGACGAGTTTCCAGCGTGTACTGGAAGCGCCAGGCTGGGCAGGAATGCACTGGTTCGGGCTCGACGAGCTTGGGCGCGACCAGCTAATGCGCACGATGTTGGGTATCAAGGTAACGCTCACCGTGGCGGTAGTCGCCAGCCTGGTGAGCCTTGTTATCGGCGTATTGTACGGCGCTGTTGCCGGCTACGTTGGTGGCCGCGTGGACGCCTTTATGATGCGCATTGTCGATTCGCTGTACGCCATGCCCTTCATCTTCTTTGTGATCCTGTTGATGGTGGTGTTCGAACGAAACTTTCTGCTGATCTTTGTCGCGATCGGCGCCATCAACTGGCTTGATATGGCGCGCATCGTGCGCGGGCAGACCCTGAGCCTGCGCGAGCGCGAGTTTGTGCAGGCAGCCCGGCTCAATGGCGTTTCCACGCCGCGCATCGTTCTGCGACACATAGCACCGAACCTTATTGGCATCGTTATCGTTTACGTGACGCTGACGATCCCGCAGGCCATCCTGGTTGAGTCTTTTCTGAGCTTTCTTGGACTGGGTGTTCAGGAGCCGCAAACAAGCCTTGGCGCACTGGTCAACACGGGCGTCGGTCACATGGAACGTGCGCCCTGGATGTTGTTGATACCCGGTGGCGTGCTGGCGCTAATTCTGCTGTGTTTCAATTTTCTCGGCGACGGCTTGCGCGACGTTTTTGATGTGCGGCAGGCGCCATGAGTCTGCTCGAAGTAGACAAGCTTTGCATTGGCTACGGCAATGACCTGGCGGTCGACAAGCTGAGTTTTGCCATTGAGCATGGCGAATCAGTAGGGCTGGTGGGTGAGTCCGGTTCCGGCAAGACGCAGACAGGGCTCGCGATCCTTGGCTTGCTGCCAGCGTCGGCGGCGCTCAGCGGCCATATACGGGTGGGCGGTACCGAGGTTGTTGGCGCCGACGAGCGCGCGCTCAATGCGCTTCGCGCGCGGCGCGTTGCGATGGTTTTCCAGGACCCGTTGCAGGCGCTCAACCCCTACGTCCGGATAGGCCGGCAGCTGCGCCGTATCCTGCTGACACATAACATCAGCGCGGGCGCGGCGGCCGACCAGCGCGTGCTCGAGATGCTCGATGCGGTCGGTTTACCGGACCCGTCTCGCCAGGTGCGTGCGTATCCGCACCAGCTATCGGGCGGCATGCGCCAGCGCGTCATGATCGCTGCCGCACTGATTGCGGAGCCGGAGCTGCTGATTGCCGACGAGCCGACGACAGCGCTCGACGTCACGGTGCAGGCGCAGGTGCTGGAGTTGCTCGATGATCTGCGGCGCGATACGGCCTTGCTGCTCATCACCCACGATCTCGGCATTGTGGCCGGGCACTGTGAACGCATGCTGGTGCTGGAGCGCGGGCGCCTCGTCGAAAGTGGTCCGACGGCGGCGGTCTTCGCCGCGCCGGCGACCGAGTATACGCGCACGCTGCTCGCCGCTGTGCCGCGGCTCGACGCACCGAGCCGGCCTGCGGTCGCCACGCAGTCCCAGCCGCTGGTGAGCGCGAGTGGAATCCAAGTCTCCTATAAAGAGGCTGGAGTTGGCCGATTACATGCCGTTAAAAGCGTCGATTTG
>JAUHZT010000194.1 GCA_030425905.1 Gammaproteobacteria bacterium | reverse complement strand
ATCGCAATCAACAGGGAACGTCTGCGAATCCCGCTATGCTCGCACCGGGCTGGCCACCCTGCTACTAAGCGCCCTGGCGCTGCTGCAAGCCTGCGGTGGCGGCGGCTCGGCCACGGCCGATGCCCCAAACACACCAGAACCAACGGCGGAGAAAGGCGAGCTCTTCATCACTATCACGGATGCGCCCGGCGATTTTCTGGCCTACGAGGTCGATGTTCAGCAGCTCACCCTGCATCGCGTCAACGGCGATACCGTACAGACTCTGCCGTTCAGCACGCGTGTGGATTTTGCCGAGCTGGTAGAGGTTAGTGAGTTCCTGACGATCGCCTCGGTACCAGTGGGCAATTACGACGCCGTTTCGCTGACGGTGGATTTCGGCAATGCGGAAATTATTGTGCAGGATGAGGACGGCAACGCGGTCAATGCCGCGCCCGTTGACGCCGACGGCAACTCGCTTGGTGTCGTCGATATGCGGCTCGAACTGACCACCAGCGACCTGATCCGTATCGTCCGTGGTGCCCCCGCCGCTATCAGCCTTGACTTCGATCTCGATGCCTCCAACGAAATCGAGATGGCGAATAATCCGCCGCTTGTTGTTGTCGACCCGCTCTTGCTCGCGACTCCCGAACTGGAAGACGACCGTGAGCATCGTGTGCGTGGCCTGCTTGCTGAAGTCAGTGAAACCGAGCAGCAATTCACGATGAAAGTACGCCCGTTTCGAGTACGCAGCGGCGAGTTCGGTCGCTTCACCGTGCAGATCGACGACAACAGTCAGTTTGAAGTGGATGGCGTCGGGCTCACCGGGATCGACGGACTGCGCGCGCTCGCCGCCCTGCCCGCCGATTCGCCGGTCGTGACAAACGGCAGCATCAGCGGCATGAGCATGCTGGCCGACACAGTCATTGCTGGCAGCAGCGTTCCCTGGGCCGATGCCAATGTTGTGGCCGGTATCGTCACCGCCCGTAGCGGCGATGCCCTGACCATCAAGGGTGCAACGGTCGATTTTGCCGATGGTACCCATGCCCGGCGCGCATTCGCGACGGTACTGCTAGGCCCTGGCACGACCGTAACGGCACCGGGCATCGACAACGCACTCCTGTCGACGCAGAGCGTTTCTGTTGGGCAGCGCGTGCTGGCTTTCGGCGAGTTTGTTGACGACCAGACACTGGATGCGAGCAGCGCCCGCGTGATCATGCAAATGAACACGGTCACCGCTACTGTCGCCGACGCTCAACCGCTGGCACTAACCCTGGGATTCCTGAACGGACGTCAGCCAGCCGCGTTTGATTTCAGCGGTACCGGCGTCGACGCAAGCATGGATGCTGATCCTGACTACTACGAGATAGACACCGGCGCGTTAACGCTCGACGGCATCGACAGCGGCGAGATCGTTCGCGTGCGCGGTCTGGTCAACGAGTTTGGCGCAGCACCAGCCGACTTCAACGCCCGCAGTCTGATCGACATTGCGATCGAATCGCGCCATGCGCTGCTCAAGGCTGTCTGGAGCGACGGTACGAGCATGCCATTTCATAGCATTGCCACTACCGGGATAGACATTGACCTCGCCGCAGCACGCGCCGCACTGAAAGTTCGCGGTGTACCCCTGCCTGTGATTGACTCACTCGATGACGTTCTGTTGCAGGCACTGCCCGCCGGTCGCGGTGTCTTTGCGGTCAAAGTACGCGGTAGCGGAGAAATACACGTGTACCGAGACTTCGATGATCTCGTGGCCGAGTTGCAGCGACAACTGGATGCCGGTGCGCTCCTGCACCATCTCAGCGCGCACGGCCGTTATAATGACATCAATAACGCGTTCACCACGGTGAGAGCAGGTTTTGTCTTCAGGGCGGCAAATGACGGAAGCTAGCACAGCACGCCAATACGC
The DNA here is from genome assembly GCA_030425905.1 of Gammaproteobacteria bacterium. Lineage (GTDB taxonomy): Bacteria > Pseudomonadota > Gammaproteobacteria > Steroidobacterales > Woeseiaceae > UBA1847. The sequence continues at coordinate 2,009 of JAUHZT010000194.1, read as the reverse complement.
GGGTCCGGGAATCAATGGGTTCCCGGACCCGCACGCTTTGAGCAACGGCCCACTGCAAGCCAGGGCAATAGAGAAATGAACGCCAGCCAGGCGGCAATGAACCGCTTCCTTGCCAGCGTCGAAAAACGAGCCTTTGCCATGACACGTATAGCCGGCTCAAACACCGAAGATGCACTGGATATTGTCCAGAACAGCATGCTGCAGCTCGTGGAAAAATACGCTCACAAGCCGGAAGAGGAATGGGCGCCATTGTTCTACCGCATCCTGAAAAACCGCACGACAGATTTTTACCGGCGCTCAGCGCGTCAGAACCGCCTGTTCACGTTCATGCTGAGTGCTCGCAACCAAGACAACGAAGTCGTTGATGCCAGTGAGATGCATGCCGGTCGCGCCAGCGATGAACCCGAGAACCGTTCCTCGCTCGATGCTGCAAGCCAGGCGCTGAATGCGTCGCTCGCACAACTGCCGCCGCGGCAGTGCCAGGCGTTTCTTCTCAGGACCTGGGAGGGACTCAGCGTCGATGATACGGCCAAAGCGATGAACTGCTCGGCCGGCAGCGTAAAGACACATTACTTTCGCGCAGTGCATGCACTGCGTAAACGACTGGGAGCGCATTGGTCATGAAAGATGAACACCCGCAAGACCCGGCATCGATCGATGCGATAGAGAGAAACCTGCGCCGCCAGGAAGAAGCCCTGCCGCCAGAGGTCAACGCTCGACTGGCTGCCGCGCGTCGCGATGCGGTGGCGCGTATGGCCGCACAGGATGAGCCGCGCCGTGTTCCGTGGCTCGGTATGTCAGGACTGTTACCGGCTGGCGGACTGCTGGCCGCCGGCGTAGCGGCGGCTATTCTCTGGCCCGTTGCACAATCCCCGCTTCAGCTACCGGCACTTGATGACAACGAAATGGCTGCGGCCACTGAAATGGAAATGCTTGATGAAATCGAACTTATTGCATGGCTCCTGGAGCAGGACGCGGATGTTGGTTAGCACAGTGTCACTCACAGGCCTTGGCGCGCTCGGCATGACGTCACCGCATGTTCTGGCCGACGAGCTGGCCGAACGCGAATACGACTTCCTCGATTACTTAGGCGATCTCGTTAGTGTCGACGGTGAGTGGGTAGACCCACTCGCCATGCAGGATGTGAATGAGATCGAGACTGGTGACACAGATTCGAATGAATCTGCACAGAATGACAATCCCGGCGTTGAAGATGCAACGGAGGGCAAGAAATGAACAAACTAATATCCTGCACGGTAACGTTACTACTTGTGTTGTTATTTTCCGCTGCAAAGGCCGACACCTGGCAAAGCCTTAGCGCCGAGCAACAAGATGTGCTCGCGAAATACGAGTCTCGCTGGGAGGAACTGGATGCCGAGCGGCAACAACGCTTGTTGCTGGGCGCCGAGCGCTGGATAAACATGGCGCCGGAACAACGGCAAGAGTTGCTGCAGCGTTTCGAGCGCTGGCAGGACTTGCCTCCCGAACGCCGCGATCAGCTTCTTGAGCGCTTGCAGCAATTTCGGGACCTAACGCCCGAGCAACAGCAGCGATTGCGTGAAGGCTTTCGCAAGATGCGCAACCTGACACCAGAGCAACGCCAGAAGTTGCGGGATCGCTTCGAAGGTTTGTCGCCGGAGGAACGGCGCCGTGCCCTGGAGCGAATGCAACAGCGCGCTCAGCAACTTCGGCAGCGCTCGCGTACTACCGACCGTTGAGCAACACCTGTTGCGCTAGAGACTGGTGTAGTAGAACAACAGCGCACTGAGGAAGACGGCACTGTCGCCGTTGGCGGCTCTGCTGTACCCGAGGCTGACATCAAGATCAAAGTTGCGGCCAACCGGGCTGAGCATGCCAACAGACAGGCTGTTGATATCAGTCTCGTCGGTCGCAGTTGCATCGCGCGCCACCATCACGTTCAGCAAGCGCTCACCGACTGGCCACTCGATGCCAGCGCTTGTGCTGGAGTCGAGCAATGCACCGGCAAGCGTGATTGCTGTGGGAGCCCG
>JAUHZT010000193.1 GCA_030425905.1 Gammaproteobacteria bacterium | reverse complement strand
CCGAATGGCCTGCTGCATGCGCTCGATCCGCCGCAGCATTTCCTCATGAAGAAATGGCTGCGCGGCACCCCGGATGTCATCGACAAGCCGCTCCAGTTCGCGACTGCCCAGCGATATTCCGAAAAATTGCACCGCGAGATCCGGAATCTGGTGTGCTTCGTCGAGAATGATGGCTTCTGCGCCGGGCAGAAACTCGACGAAACCTTCCTCTTTCATTGCAAGGTCGGCCAGCAGCAAGTGGTGATTGACGACGACGAGGTCCGCCTCCTGTGCATCGCGGCGCGCCTGTACGACGTGGCACTCAGCATATTTCGGGCATTTTTGCCCGAGGCAGTTATCGGCAGTGGACGTTACGAGCGGCCAGATCGAGGAGTCCTCAGCTACCTCGTTGAGTTCACCCCGGTCCCCGCTACGTGTGCGAAAACGCCATTCGCGCACCTGCTGCAGGTCTTCTATCAGCGCCAGCGGCACATCATCGACCTGCTCAAGCCGTTCCAGGCACAGGTAGTTCGCACGGCCTTTGAGCAGCGCCGCATTGACGGGCTGGCCTACTGCCTTGCCGAGCAGCGGCAGGTCGCGGTGGAACAACTGATCCTGCAGCGCCTTGGTGCCGGTGCTGATAATCGTCTTGCGCCCGCTTTCGATAGCAGGCAACAGGTAGGCGAAGGTCTTGCCAGTGCCGGTGCCAGCCTCGACTACGAGCTTGCCAAGCTGCTCAATAGTCTCGGCCACGGCTTCAGCCATCCATGCCTGCCCGGCCCGCGGCTGGTAGCCAGGCAGGAGTTCGGTGAGTGGGCTTTGATCGCCAAAAAAGTCGGAAAGTTCGGTCACAGGCCGAAGGTTACATTGATGCGGCGCGCACGCCTATCGCTGACCGGCGATATCCTTCAGCGTGCGCTGGTCTGCCTTGATCGAGAAACGCAGGAACGGGCCCTGCGCCGTGTAGCGCGCATGGGCGAAATCTTCATCATGAAAGCCGATTACGTTGTAACCCAGCGTCAACCAGATGTTGGTGGCAACGTTGTAGCCGATATCGATACCAGCCCCGTAATCGATCACGCCCGATTCATAAGAGTGATAGGCACTCGTATTGATCCCCGCGTCCCAGCGGCCACGAATGCCTCTGCGCAGGTCAAAGCCAATCAGGTCGGTATAGCCGGTGTAGGCGGCGCCAACGAACTCGCTGCGCACATACTTGAATGCATATTGCAGGGACAATTGCGTCGCAGCACTGACGCGGTAATTGGCATTGAAATTATTGATCAGCCGCCAGCTCCGTTCCTGATTATCGCTATTCAACAGGTCACTGTAGACAAGATCAACGCGATCCAGGAACGACCACTTGCTGCCGGCAGGCCGGTAGGCCCAGCCAACGCGCAGGTCCGCATTGGTCATTTCTCCGCCATTGTCCAGTTGCGTGCTGAACACGGTCAGCCCCGCCGACATGCCGTGTCCCGACGTCGGCTCGCGGTACCAGCCGAACAGCAGCGACGTGCGCTCTTCGGTGTCCGAGTTCCGGTACTCAACCCGCGAGTTGGCGGTCCACAAGTCTGCCGTGTAGGTCGCGCCTGTGTACACCGCCAGGAAATCCTCGTTTGTCGAGCCTGACGCAAATTCCCGGTCGTCATCAAACGGGCGCGCACCGCCCTGCTCGATAGTATTGGTCTGGTCTACGCCGACATCCAGCAGCCATCGCTCGCCCAGTTGAAATCCCTGGATAAGGCCAACATTGGCGAACAGGCGTGGGCCGTACTCTGTGACCTCACTGGTCATGGAAGTATCAATCTGCGCCCGTGACCAAGGCGTCGCACGTACGCCGAGCCGCGTCATGGTGGCGTCAATATCGCGGCCACTTGCGTCTTCCCATTCCGCGACCAGGTCGATATTTTCGGTCAAGCGGTAGTCGATGCCGAGCACGGTCCGGGTCGGATAATCCAGGCTTTGCGCATCATCGTTTAGCGCCGTGCTCGCGGTCGCCCGCAAGGTCACGTTGCCATCGAAAATCTTCTTGCTCACACCGAGCTCGGCCAGATCACTGGTCCGTGTATCACCATCGTCAAACTTGTCTTCCGCGTGGGTCAGCCCGACAAGCCCGGCGAATGAGTCGCGCTCATAGCGAAGTTGCGCACGCATGAGGTTACGAATGTCCTGCGTCTCGAGCATCTGCTGCCAGCCCGCCTCGCCTTCGACAGACCAGCGCTCGCCCAGCTTGGCGCGCGCATCGATACCAAGACGACGCGCACCCTTGTCAGCTTCCGACTGATAGCCAATGCCGAAACCTTCTTCAACCTCACGGATGAACGCCCGGACATCCAGCCGCTCGCCGTTGTGCTCCAGTTCGACGGAATGCGCGCTGCCACTGGTTTCAACAGCCCCTGTCGTGGAACTCGACTCTGCAATTTCTGCCGTAACAAGTGTCTGGTCGTTGAGCTGCCAGCGAAGATCTACGCCGCTCAACTCTGCTTCCGCACCGCTGGTCTGATCACTGATATGGGTTACGCCAAACTCAACATTATCGCTGCGTGTTCGTATTGAGCCACGACCACCCGCCACGACATCTTCGGCGCCAGTTGTTTGCGATTCATATTCCGCGACGATATAGACCGGGTTGAAATTACTGTCGCGGCTCGGTACCGGCCGTTTGAAATAAAGGGTTCCGTTGAGCGTATCGAGGTTGTAATCAAGAAAACGACTCAGCGTGCGACTCTCAAGCACCAGTCCTGAGTCGAAGCGATCGCGAACCTCGATGCGGATCTCGTCGCTGTTGGCAATAATCGGTGCGTTGCTTAAGCGGTAGAGTCCGGAAGTGCCATCGCCAGGCAGTTCGTCCCGGTTAAAGGCCTGGCTGCTTTCAGCCGCGAACGCGCTGTAGCCGAAAATCTCGCCGCGGTACTCGCTCAGCACGCCGTTGAAGCGCCGCTGATAACGCGAAAGATCGGTAACGTCCAGTCCGGTCTCGAAGTCCCCGAACAAGGCATAGAATTGATTGCGTTCAAGTTTTACGAACAACTTGCGCTGGCTGGGGGCTTCATAACGCTGCTCGGCCGTGTCGCCGTACAAGGCGTAGTACTGATTCGGGTCGACGACTGTATTAAACGCGCCGAAATTCTCGTCACGTTCGCGGTCCGAATCGTAGGCCAGTGTCAGCAGGAACTCTCCCTTGATCTGACCTTTGGCAAAAAAGGCTACACGCCCGTCATCGTAATATTCATCGTCGTTCCCGGCTGCCAGTGCGGCGGCCATGTTGTCAGACAGCGTGTTGTACCCTGCCGTACCCTCGGCAAAACCAACGAGAATCCAGTCGCGCTCAGCGGGGCTGATCCAGGCATTCAGTTCCTGCTCGCGATAGTTCTCAAACAACAGGTTGAGTTTTACTTCACCGGTCCGTGTTGTAGGTTCAAGTTCAATTAGCGCAATGCCGTCGGCGCCTACCCGGTAGGTCGGCTCGCGTGTCGTTGTCTGCACCAGGGGGTTCTCACGGTCATTCTCAACCGACCACCAGGAACGGTACGGCGCTGCAACACGGAAGCCGCCAACGATGCCACGCCTTGCCGGTTTTCCAGCACGATCAAACAGCTGCACGGCTATCACCGGGCGCGTTTTTCCATCCGCGCTCAACACGGATTTCGATGCGACAATTTCACCCCGGATCGGCATGCCGGCGAAGTAAATGCTGCGCGTAATGGTCTCGGAATGGGCGCCATCGGCACTGGTGATAACCGCGCGCAGGCGATTCTCGCCATCCTGCAATGGCACACCCTTCCAGCGCGAAACGGCAACCGTGCCCGCCTTGTTGACAACGACGCTATCGAGATTCACGGCGTTGACCGGCTCACCGTTTACCCACACCGCAACAGACTGTTGCGGTGCATGCTGAATAAACAGCTTGGTTGCCGGAATCGCGGGTGAGAAATCGGCGGCCGGG
>JAUHZT010000056.1 GCA_030425905.1 Gammaproteobacteria bacterium | reverse complement strand
TGCGGCACCCGACGCGCTCGGATCAATTGCGGAGCTTCTTGCTGGAAGATTAATTACCGCAAGTGTGACCAACGAAAAGTGCCGGGCCCTGCCCGGCACTTTTCGTTGGGCCCCTATTTCGTTTGTCGACCAGACAACGGCCGATCACACACGATGCAACATTTCATTGATTCAGGTTATCGGTCTCGAATCAACCTTGCATATAGCAAAACACTGATTAATATAATGTTTTTGGAATCGAATCTTCGCGGACTTATCTGTTAGAATGCCCACCCTGCTCAATACGCGAGTTGCTACAAGTTGCGTGAGCAGGACAGAAAAATGTGGGCCTGTAGCTCAGTTGGTTAGAGCAGGGGACTCATCAAAAAAGGTGCGTTCGTGCCGAAAGGCACGAATTGAACGGGATGAATTCAGGGAAACCTTAGCAGTTCGGCTGATGGCAATCCTGAGCCAAGCTGACGGTACACCGTCGGAAGGTGCAGAGACTACCTGGGAACTTGAGTGTTCTTAATAACAGGCTAGAGCGTCCCGCCCCTAACAACTCGGTTGAGGGTGATGAGATAGTCCGCTCCATCCAGAAATGGTTGGACAAAGTGAATCCCTTGGTCCCAGGTTCGAGTCCTGGCGGGCCCACCATTTTTCTACTTCCATTGCACATCAAAAACGCCACACAACCCCAAGATTGGGCAGTGCCGGCAACCAGCTTCGTTGCTCGCTGACAAGGCCGCCATCGGCGCCGCGTGAATATTCGATGCAGCAAGGATTGTCGCGGTTGTACAGGTTCGTAACCTCGAGAAATACGTTCAGGTCACCCAGTGCAAGATCGAAGTCGCGACTTACCCGTATGTCGAGCGTGTGATAAGTCGGATAGCGCAGTGCGTTTCGCGAACCCACTTCCAGCACCAGTTCATCGCCACCAGCAGGCAAGCTGACAAGCTCCCCGGCGAGCGCCGTGGTCGGCCAGCCGCTGTGAGCTTCGCCAGCGAGGCTCAGGTTCCACCGTCCCCAGGCCCAGCTCATACCGGCCTTTAGCGTGTGCGTCTGATCCCAGCTCCGCGGCACCTTGCCTGTCGCGGTCTTGTCTTCGACTTGCGACCAGCCGTAGCTCACCCACCAGAGCAAATTGTCTTCGGCGCCACCGCGATACAATGCCAGTTCAGCGCCGAGGGCTTCGGCTTCGTTGGCTGCTATCGCAACGCGATCGAACTGCAACTCGGGAAGCAGGGTCAATGTGTTAAACCTGTTCTCAAATCTTGGCCGCAAGTCACGAAAGCTCTTGCGGTAGAGCGAGAGACTGACATCCATTTCGTTCGACAAGCGATGTTCCAGTCGCGCAACAAAATGCTCGGCTCGCTGTGCAGGGAAAAACTCTGCGACACCGTCGCTAAGTTGCAGTTCGTTAATCTCCTGCGCCTGGTAGTACTGCCCCCAGCCTATCCTCACGTCGGTTCGCTCGCCCACTCGGTACAGTGCACTAAACCTCGGGCTGAACTGCTCATCATCGCTGGCCGTTGTGTAGTTCTGCTGATCCCAGCGCAATGCCAGGTCAATGGTCAGCTTCGCAAACGGCTGCCAGCGCAGTTCTGTGTAGGCAGCGTACTGTGCCCCCGAAGGATCGCGGTAAAAATCACGAACGGTCTGCGGGGCATTGTTGAACAATGAGGAAAACGGGGCACTCAAAGTTCGTTCCGAAGAAAACCGGTAGGTGGCGTCCAGTTGTTTCAGATCGAAGCCAAACCTGAGCATCCACTGCTCACTCGCCAGCCAGGTCCAGTCCTGCCGCAACTCGACGGCATCGAACTCGCGGCTGTCGCGCAGCGAACCCGATACAACACCGTCCATACGCAGTGTTCCAACGCGCTGATCGCTGATATCGCTTACTGCGATCAGGGTCGTCGCGCTGAGATTATCGGACCAGTCCGCCTGCCACTTCAGCCAGAACACTTGGTTGCGGTAATCCGCACCTGCCGACTCGCCACGGTCCGGGTCGTCCAGGCTCAGCTTGTCTTTGGAGTACAGCAGGTTGGCACTAAGCTCGCCGAGACGACCGAAATCCCATGCAACGTGCGCTAGATAGTCCTGGTAATCCGGGCTGCCCCGCTCCGGGTCAATGAGGTCGGCGATAATGTCGAGGTTGCCGCGACGCGCGGCAAACAGCCACTCCCCCTTATCACCACCACCAAACTGCCCCAGCGATGTTGCAGAGGTATTGAAAAAGCTGAGCGCCAGTTCGGTTTCCAGCGCTTTGCCCGGCCGGCGCATATCGATACTTGTTACGCCGCTCATCCGGTCGCCGTAGCGGCCGGGAAATGCGCCCGTGAAGGTATCGATGCCGGCAATCGCACTCGGATTGATAATCGTGGCAACAGATTGGAAGTCTTTCAGGTGGTAAGGCTCATAGAGGCGCAGTCCATCGAACAGGAACAACACTTCGTTCTGCTCGCCGCCGCGCACATGCCCACGTACCGAAATCTCGCCACCGGCAACACCTGGCAGGCGATTGACGAGGCGCAGGGTTTCGTCGCCCTTGCCGGGAATGCGTGCCGCCAGCTCCCGGTTCAGATAAGAATGACTCTGCGGGCTGGCGTACAGCAGCCGGTGCAGGCTCGACGTAACGACAACCTCAGGGATAGGGACAGGTTCGGGAACTTGCAGTAGGTGCGGAGCGGCATCCTCAGAACTGCTGGCACCGCGCACAATCAGCAAGCTGCCAGCCGGACCGTCCGTGGCAGCAAGCCCGAAGTCATCGAGCACGGCCAGCAACTCATCGCGGGTTGCTGCTGTGCTCAGTGAGCCGGCTATTTGCATATCCTCTGTGACCACAGAAGATGAGTAGACTATTCGGAACCGGCCAGCCTGGTTCAGTGCGTCAAGATAAGCGGATAAAGATACGTAGTCGACCTGCTCAACCTGCGCCACCGAAACCGATGGCGCCATTGAAAACAGCAGGGTCGCAGCCCCGTAGAGTATCCATCGCATGCCGCAATACTAGAGCAGTGCCTTGCGGCCGCCAACCAATGAAAATCTACCCTCGCTCAGCGCTGAATCACTATTCGGTCCGGGTCGATTCGGTAATGAAACGTTGTCGTTGCAACCACGGTCTCAATCGCATCGAGAAGTGCGATGCCCTCAATCGATCCGTGCAGGTCCGTACGCATCGCAGCCATCCGTAACTCCTCGTCTTCAAATTCCAGTTCGCGACCGGTTTCGCGTGACGCCCAGCGCAGGAAGTCGAGCAGGGACCGGTTCTCAATATCGAAGGTCGGCGCAAGGTCTGTTGTCCATGCCCAATAGTCATCATGTGCGGCAATCGCATAGGTTACGACCTCCCCGGAGGCCTGCACTTGCAAACGCTCGCCCGCAACGGCAGTGACCGATGCTGTATTGCCCGACAGGTCCACTCGTCCTTCCCGTACCGCAAGCTCAAGCGCATCCGCACCGGATGCAACAACGAACTGCGTGCCGATGTCGGTCACTGTGCCGTAACGTGTTTCAATTGCCAGCTTGGTATCACGGTAGATGAGATCGCCACTGTCGACATAGACACGACCCTGTAACAATTCGAATCTTCCACCCGCCTGCGCTACGAGCGTTGTGTTCTCATCAAGACGCAGCGACCCGCTACCTGCAAGCCGGATACTCATTCCGGCGTCATCTGTGGTTGCCAGTCGGTCGCCCACGAATATTTCGGCACCCACCGCAGGCAGTGACCCGGCTGACGGGTTGCCAAGTACGCGAACCACGGTTGCTACGCTCGCCTGAGGTGCAAGCGGCGACGGCCCGGACTGCAATACCACGGCCACGACCAGCGCGAACGAGGCCGCCAGCGCCAGTGGCATATACCAACGTTGGCGGCGGCGCTGTGCAAGCTCGTCACGCCACTCATTCTGCACACGCTTGTAGAGTTGCTGACCTTCAGGTAACGACGTCGCTTTCTGCCATTCGGCATGCACGCTCGCGTACACGCGGCGCTCGGCATCCTGCGGCACTTCGGGGCGCTGGCCTGCGAGCTTCAGCAGTTTCGCCGTCGTCGCTTCGTCTGCGTCCAGCGCATCCTGTTTGTTGGTATGTTCGCTCATTCTACTGCTCCACTACGAATCCGGGCTCAAAGTCCCAGAGCGTATGAAAAGCCTCTTTAAAGGCCTTACGGGCACGCGACAGCATCGATTCGACGGCTTTGTCGCCCATGCCAAGCTGGTCGGAAATTTCAGCCACGCTGTGGCCTTGTACGTATTTCAACTCCAGGACCTGCGAATAATTTGCGGGCAGATGCTCGAGGGTCACACGCACGAACTTTGCTATCTCGCCATGCCGATGCGCGGTGTCCGGGCGGAAGTCATCGGCAAAGGCTGCCTCCAGTGCCGCCTGCACCGCCGGGTGATCCTCGATCGGCAAGTCATCCGTAAATTCCAGGCGCCGTTGCCGATAGAGGGTGTGCATCTCGTTGCGGCAGATCTGACAAAGCCAGGTGAACAGCAATGCCTCGCCGCGAAACGTACCCATCTTGCGCACGACAATACACATTGTGCGCTGGACAATTTCTTCGGCCAGCTCAGCATTGTTGTCTGCCCGCGTCAGGGTGAATCGGAAGAGCCGCGGGAAGTATTCCTTAAAGAATTCATCAAACGCCTCCTGGTCGCCCGCCGCCACCCTGGCCGCGAGTTCCCGATCCCGTCGAATCTGAGGGCTTCCCTCCGTCACCATACGACCCCTGGTTCGCTGCGTAAGTGCGAATGTCGCACCAGCCTGTTGCGGTTCATAAGCACCTCTTTTGCAGCCGCATAACACCTAGCATATCCGACAAACCTGCCCACACACGATTATCAACCCGAGCCTTCACCAACCCTGGCCCTCGCGCCAGGCACCGGACTGGCAGTAAACAGACCATGCCACCATTGCGCTGTACCAGCGTGAGAATTCTTCGTGGCAGCCAGACCGGTACAGCGCGTTTCCTGGCGTTAGACGGCACAGCACCCGGAATCCTTCGGTACTCGTGCGTAAAACCTGCTGACACCGCCTGCCTGCCATTGCCTCAATCGCGAAATTGTTCGAAGGATTTCTCAGCGGCAGTCCTCTAACCCTTCGTGGCCGGGGAATTCGAGCCATATCCGAATACCTATGAGACCTCAGGAGAGATCAGGAAATGCGCATGCGGCGAACTACGCAAGGAATAGCGGGACTCGTCCTCGCACTCGGACTGCAACTACCGGCGAACGCCGCCGATAGTGCATTTGATACTGACCAGTACAGCGGCAAGGTCGTGTTACTCGACTTCTGGGCCTCATGGTGCCAGCCCTGCTTACGGTCCTTCCCATGGATGAATGACATGCAGCAAAAATACGGCAGCGACGGCCTTGTCATCGTCGCAGTGAATGTAGACAACGATCGCGCGGCCGCGCAGCGCTTCCTTGAAGAGCATCCCGCAAAATTCAGGATCCATTTCGACGACGACAAAGCGATGGCGCGCGAGTACGAAATTGTTGCAATGCCGAGCTCCTTCCTGATTGGCCGGGACGGCAAACTCGTGGAGCAGCACCTCGGGTTCAAAGTACTGCAACAGGAAGACTACGAGGCTGCCATACGTTCGGCCCTTGGAGACCCGCAATGAACTTCACGAAGTCATGGCGCGCCATGCTGCTGCTCGGCGGTATGTGCGTGATAACAGGTTGCTCATCGCTCGGCGTTGAGCCCTGGGATCGGGACGTTCTGGCAAAAGATGAGATGCAGCTCGTGTCTGCGCCACTCGACGCCAGTCTCGACGACCACATTTACTTCAGCAAGGAAGCATCCAGCGGCGGCCGTGGTTTTGGCGGCGGCGGCTGTGGCTGTAATTAGGAGTTCTGAATGAGCAAGCCGAATAACAAGCGCGTATCCGCCACACTGGCAACCGCTACATGCGCGCTTCTGGGGGCCACCCCGTCTGCCCCTGTGCACGCACAGGAACTGGACAAGTGGGACTTCGACACTGCACTCCTCTACTACGGCGAAGATGGCGACCGGGTCACGGATGCGAGCCTTAGTCTACTGGCCACGCGCAAGCTGGTTGATGATCGCAGCCTGACGCTGGGCCTGAGCGTCGACGCCCTGACCGGTGCAACCCCGAACGGCGCGCTGCAACAGTCCGTTGCCCAGACTTTCACACACCCTTCGGGCAACAGTGCATTTACCGTCCCAGCAGGTGAACTGCCGCTTGATGATGCCTTCCGCGATACACGCGTTGCGTTGAGTGCCAAGTGGCAACAACCTCTGGGTCGCCTCTACACCCTCAGTGTCGGCGGTGATGTATCTAACGAATACGACTACACCCACCTCGGCGTGAACGCTGGGCTGTCACGCGACTTCAATCAGCGCAATACAACGCTGTCCGCTGGCCTTGCGTATTCCAGCGACGAGTTTGATCCCGTTGGCGGTACGCCCGCGGCATTCTCACCAATGCTCGACGTCGGCGACCTCAGCAACCGCACAGGGGCCGAGACCAAAGATGTCCTCGACGTGGTCCTTGGCATCTCGCAGGTCATCAACCGCAATACGGTGGTGCAACTCAACTATTCCTACAGCAACACAGAGGGTTACCAAACCGACCCTTACCGCGTCCTGAGTGTTATCGACGGCAGCAGTGGCGACCCGCTGGCACGCACCCCGGCACCCGGGGTAGAGGGACCGTCACACGTGTTCCGTTTTGAGAGCCGCCCGGATACACGTACCAAGCACAGCCTCTACACGCTGGCGAAACGCTATTTCGGCGGCAAGGTGCTGGATGTCTCCTATCGTTACATGACCGACGACTGGGAGATCGATTCGCACACGCTGGACATGCACTTGCGCTGGCCAATCGGCGCGCGTCAGTACCTCGAACCGCATGTGCGCTTCTACACGCAATCGGCCGCTGACTTCTACACTGTCAGTCTTGTTGACGGACAGGCGCTGCCCGCGTTCGCATCAAACGACTATCGCCTCGGCGACTTCGATGCGGTGACGGCGGGCCTCAAGTTTGGCTTCAAGATGCGCGGCGACCACGATGCCAGTCTGCGTCTTGAGCTGTACCAGCAGCGTGGCACCATTTCCTCAGCACAACTCGTCGGCAACCAGGTGGGCCAGGTAGCGTATCCCGATCTTGATGCCGTCATTGCCCAGTTCAGCTACAGCTTCTGACATGGCCGCCCGACTTCGCAGCCCGGCTCGCAGCATCGAAGTCACGGAGGTCGGGCACTATTGGCGCGGCTCATTCTTTGCGATGGGCAGCCCCTGCGAGGTGCTTATCGAGTCATCATCGGCTCGCGAAGCCCGGCAACTGACCGCACTCGTCGCCGCTGAGGCCTGGCGCGTTGAAGACAAGTTCAGCCGCTACCTGGCCGGCAATATCATCGACCAGATTAACCGTGCCGAGGGACGTCCGGTCGAGGTCGATGAAGAGACCGCACGTCTGCTGAACTTTGCCGCCATGTTGCACGCAGCATCGGAGCAGCGCTTCGACATCACATCGGGCGTATTGCGCCGGGTCTGGACCTTCGACGGCAGCAATGCGGTGCCTGCGGCGGAGGCAATCGCCGCCGTCCTGGAACAGGTTGGCTGGCAACGTGTTGCATGGGCGGAACCGGTACTGACGATGCCGGCAGGCATGGAGATTGATCTCGGCGGGATCGGCAAGGAATACGCGGTTGACCAGGCCGTGCAGCGGCTGGTCGAAAATACCGACGTGCCCTGCCTGGTTAATTTCGGTGGTGATCTTGCGGTTTCGCGAGCGCCAGCGCGTCGTCCCTGCTGGCTGGTCGGCCTGGAGTCGTTGCAGGGGCCGCAGCAAAGCCCGCAGACCTTGTTGCAACTCCGTTCGGGCGCACTGGCAACAAGCGGCGACACACGCCGTTTCCTGCTCAAGAACGGCATTCGCTACGGGCATATCATCGACCCGCGGAGCGGCTGGCCCGTCGCGCACGCACCTGCCTCAATTACGGTCGCAGCAGATACCTGCGTTCAGGCTGGCGCGCTATGTACGCTGGCTATGCTGCAGGGTGCAGCCGCCGAGCAATTTCTCGGTGCCGAAGACGTACGTCACTGGATTACGCGCGAATAAGGCAGCCGCCGGGCGTCGAACAAGCCGGCGCTCTGCCCCGCCTCACTCACTTTCGGTGTCGTCAGCCGCCTTGTCCCCGTCCGGCGCAAGCACCGGCCCCGCAACCGGCGTCTGGTCTCGCCGAAACGGGCCCTGCCTTGCGATGCTGGCGGGCATCACGCGCTCTCGATCCACTAATTTGTTCGCGTGGTCAATAATGCAGTAGAACTTGTCCTTGTCTTTCGCCATATCCCCAGTCCGGTCACGTGTTCAGTGTCCCTGACGAGATAAGCGAGAACGCCGCAGGAATTCCCTCATGCGGCGTTCTTTTTCCCGAGCGAGCAGCGCTTAGCGCGAGGCGACCCGCGTATCTTCCGTTTCGATCGTTTGCGTGTCGGCCGGTTGCGCGGCTGACTGGGCATTGCTGGTGTCGCCGTCGCCCATCATTGTGGTCGCTGCAATAACGCCCAGTACGGCCCCGCCAAAACCGCCGGCAGCAGCAGCCAGCGCAGTGCGGGATGGGGGTGGTTGACTCGGTTCGGCCATGATTGTGTCCTCTTGTTATTGGTCAGGAAGTGCCCGGCCAGTCTAGACGGGGTGCTGCGCAGAGACCAGCCTTCATGGCGCGCATTGCGGTCCACATGGCTATTTGTTATCTAATGGCAGTACCTCGCCGGAGCAAAATGTCAGATGAACCCTGGAAGCAACGTGACAGCGCTGCTGCGCGACTGGCGCGCCGGTGATTCGGACGCGCTGGCGCAACTCACGCCGCTCATCTATGAGGACCTTCGGCAAATTGCGGCCGGCTACCTTCGATCGGAGCGCCCGGGGCATACATTGCAAGCCACGGCGCTGGTCAACGAGGCCTTCGTGCGCATGGCCGATAGCGACATCCCCTTTAACGACCGCGCGCATTTCTTCGCGCTTGCCGCCCGCATGATGCGCCGCATCCTCACGGACTACGGGCGCGGCCGCATGAGTCAGAAACGCGGCAGCGGCGTACCGGCCGTCACACTGCAGGAAGAACGCGTCTCCGGTAGCGCGTCCGTGGATATTGTCGAGCTGGATGACGCCCTGGAAAAACTCGCGGCGCTGGATGCGCGCAAGAGCGACATTCTCGTTCTGCACTACTTCGGCGGCATGACTTACGACGAGACGGCCGAAGCCCTCAACATCTCGGCCGCCACGGTTGACCGGGACCTGCGCCTCGCAAAGGCCTGGCTCGGCAACGAACTGCGTGATGATCGAACTCGGACCTGAGCGCTGGTCGCGCGTCGAAACCCTGTTTGCGGCGGCGGAGTCACTCGCGCCCGGCGAGCGTAGTCTCTACCTGGACACGGCCTGCTCGGGTGACGACGAGCTGCGCCGTTACCTCGAAGACCTGCTGAACGCCAATCCGGAAATCGAACAGGCTATTGAAAGGACGATCGTAGATACAGCGACCCGTGCCTTCCAGGATGACTTCAGCCACGCCGAGCAAATGCGCGGCGAGATGATCGGACCCTACCGCGTGCAGCGCCTGATCGGCTCCGGCGGCATGGGTATGGTGTACCTGGCGGAACGTGCCGACGAGCAATACGACCAACAGGTGGCCATCAAACTGGGCCGTCACCGATTGGTTGACCCGCAAACGCAACTCCGCCTGCGCACCGAGCGCCAGTTCCTGGCCGACCTCGATCACCCCAACATTGCGCGCTTGCTGGATGGCGGTACGACGCCCGAAGGTATTCCTTACCTCGTCATGGAATACATCGACGGCGAGCAGATAGATATCTATTGCGACCGCAACCGCCTGAGCGTGGCCGACAGACTGCGGCTTTTTCAAACGATTTGTGGCGCCGTGCATTACGCGCACCAAAACCTGATTATCCACCGCGATATCAAAGCATCGAATATTCTCGTAACGGCGGATGGCACTCCAAAGCTGCTCGACTTCGGCATCGCGAAGCTAAGCGACACACAAGGTGCCGCAACGGACGGGCTCACGCGTGAAGGCGCGGTCATCATGACGCCCGAAAATGCCGCGCCTGAGCAACTCTCACGGCAACCGGTCACGACAGCCACAGACACCTATGCGCTCGGCCTGTTGCTCTACACCTTGCTGACCGGCTATCGGGCCTTCCCGATGGACGACCTTGCACCTGCCGAGTTTGCGCGCATCATTTGTCAGCAAGATGTCATTAGGCCAAGCCAGCGCCTGCAACTTGAAGCGGGCACCGCGAAGGACAGCGGCGACCCCGGCGCACTGGCACAGGCGCAACAGGTCGGCCCGGACCGGCGCTCCAGTCTTGAGCGGCTGCAGCGCCAGCTACGCGGCGACCTCGATATCATCGTGCAAACCACACTGCGCAAGGAGCCTGCGCGTCGCTACCGTTCGGCCAGTGCCCTGGCCGATGACATCGGTCTGCATCTGCGATCAATGCCGATCGTGGCGCGCGCGGATTCGTGGCGCTACCGCACGGGCAAGTTCCTGCGCCGGCACTATGCGGCGGTAGGTGTCGCTACCGCGGTGGTCATTATGCTGATCGCGTTCACGGTGCTGCTGTCACTACAGAACCAGGAGATCAGCCGCGAACGTGACAACGCGCAAGCCGTGACGAAAATACTCGAAGACACGTTCATGGCGGGCGACCCCGTGCAGGCCCGGGGACTCGAAGTAACCGCCAAGGAGATTCTCGCCGCCGGTGCGGATCGGATTCGTGATGACCTCGGCAGCAAGCCCGAAGTGCAGTCTGCCCTGCTGGGCACTATCGGACGCGTCTACAACAATCTCAGCGAACTGCCAAAGGCGCGTGAGATGCTGGAGCGAGCACTTGAGCTGCATCGCGAGATCGACGGGGATACTGATTTAAAGACCGCAGCCGCTATGGTCGACCTCGCCCAGGTGCTGGTGCGGACCGCCGACTATGACCGTGCGCGGGAGATGTTGCTCGCAGCGCTGGCGATATACGAACAGCAAGTGGGCGTTACCGCGCCGGAAGTTGCCGAAAATTACTTTGTGCTGGCCGAAGTTGAACTCGCAACCGGCTCGCTGGACATTGCCGAGAGTAATGTGGGGCAAAGCATCAACATCTACTCGCAGCTCGGCAGCGACTACGAGATCGAACTTGCCGAAGCTTACAACCTGCTGGCCCGCACCCGGCAGGTGCGCGGCGACCTGGACGCCACCGAAGAACTGCTGAACAAGGCGATTGGTATCGTTGCCGGCAGCGAAGGCCCGAGCCACCCGCTGATGGCTTACTACCTGCAAAGCCTCGGCGTGTTGCAACGATCACAAGGCAAATTGACGGCCGCGGAAGATACCTTCAAGCGTGCCGCTGAAGCCACGCGCCGGATACTAGGCGAAGAGCACGACCTGCTTGCCGCGACACTGATCGACCAGGGCATGGTCATGCACGCCAAAGGCAACCTCGCCGGTGCCGAGGTCGTGATGCGCGAAGCACTGCAACTCGACCATGACTCACGCGGCGAATCGCATCCGCGCGTAGGCTTTGACCTGACAGTGCTCGGCATGGTGCTGCACGATGCCGGCAAGCTCGAAGAAGCGGCAAACAGTTTGCGCCGCGCGTTAAGCATTTTCGAGGACTCGCTCGACGCGAATCACCAGTACACGGCATCGGCGCTGACTGAACTGGGTGCGGTCCTCAATTCCGGTGACCAGCCGGAGCTGGCACTGCCCCATCTTGAGCGCGCCATGCTGATTCGCGCCCGCGACTATCCGCCCGAACACGAGCTGATGGCGGCTACCCGTACCGAGTACGCCGACACGCTGGCACGACTCGGACGAACAGCCGAAGCCGAGCCGATGTTGCTGCAGAGCGTCTCCAGTCTTGCCGACCGCCCTGGCCGGCGCCGCGAACGGGCACACGCCGCCCTCGAACGTGCCAGATCGTTCGCGGAGCAATGAGCAAAACGTGACGCATCGGGACCAGTTCCGGCACACTTCTTACTCGTCCCCTAACGTTTCCAGGCAAGCCGTCTCTTGAAGTTCATCAAATACAGCCTCGCGGCATTGCTTGCCGCTCTTGTGATCGCTGCGGTAACAGCACACATCAAGCGCGAGGCGCTGGCGCTCAGCATTGCCAACTCAATACTCAGCGGCAGTGACTTTGTGGTCACCGACCTTGCCATCGACCGGCTGAACACGCACGAACTGCATTTCTCGCGACTGGATCTGCAGCAAAGCGGCGGGGCCCGCATCGAACTGCGTGACCTGCAGCTACCACTGGCGTTACCCGACACGACCATCAGCAGCGTATCGATCGGCTCAGTGGCGTACCTGCCTGCGGCGGAACAGGGTGCGCCAACATCGCTCACCGACCTGCTGGACCTGGCGCTCAACCTGCCGGATGCCTTTGGGGATATCAGTGTCTATGCAAGCCAGGTGATCTTGCCGGACTGGCCAGTGCTGGACGAACTCGACTGGCATAGCTTCGAACGCGGTCAGTTACTTACGCTGACTGTCGAAAGCATGGACATCGAACTGGAAGGCAAAATGCTCGATGCTGGCCACTACAGCGTAACGATGGCGGCGTCGCGCGCGACTGTTGAGCCCGACATCACACTCGAATTGCAGCTTGAACGGCTCGCTAAAGGCTACGTAGCCGATGGGTCCACAATGCTCGAACTGGACGCCACGCTCGAATTGCTTCGCGAACTGAATTTCATCGCCGATGACGCGCTTGTAGTGGCGGGCAGACTAAGTGGACCGGCCCATCTCGACATTGAGACCGACGATGCGGCCGAAGTCAGGGCACTTGTCACTCTCGCCCGCGATGCAGAAACTGCAATCGGCTATGCGTCTGCGGACGGGCTGAGGCTACAGACAGCCGGCGCCGAAGTTTACGAGCTTGCCACGACCTACCCGGCGCTCACCTGGCGCGTGACGGCGGGCTCGCTATCGGCAGCCGCTGCAACCGACAGCATAGACAATATAGAGCTCCAGCTTGCAAGCGTGGTCTGCGACTCAGGCCTGCAATGCCAACTCGCGCTCGACGCAAGCATGCCCGCTGTGACTCTCGACGGCACAAGTGCAAGCGACGTGAGTGTCACCGGCCAGCTCACCGCGGACTTCGCCGACACACTCCGTGTCACGCTGGAAGCTGCGAGTTTGAGTGCCAAGACGCTCGCAGGCGAGAGCTGGTCCATCGCAAGCCTGCAACTCGTCAAGCAGCAGGATTTGCTCATACGGTTTGGTGAAGCGGGACTCGAAGCGAGCGGCAAAAGCCTGCAACTTCAGCTGCAGGACCTTAAAGTCGGAACAGACCTCGTCGCGACACTGCCGCTCACGCTGCGTGACTTTTCACTGGCAACCGACGAGCTCCGGACTTCCGGCGGCTTCGACATCGCTGCGAGCGGCGCCAGCCTGACGTACGGGGCAAGCAGCGTCGTTATGCCGCGCGTAAGCGGCTCGTTCAAGCTCTTTGCCAACCAGGACGACGCGCTCGCTGGTGAGGTTCATGCGACGCTTGGCAGCAGCGGTCAATCGTTAGAGGGAGCGCTCAATATCACACTGGACCCTGGCCGTACGACCGTCCAGATTGACAGCGCCAGCCTTAATTTCGACAAATCAGCATTGTCGAAACGGCTGCGGCGCTGGCCGCACGCGTGGGACCTCGTTGCCGGCCGTGTGCTGGTACAGGGCCAGTTTGAGATTGGCGACGGCAGCGCGCTGACGGGTACAGCTGAGGTCAGGCTTGCTGATGTCGGCGGGCACTACAACGACATTGCGGCAACCGGCATTTCCGGCACGCTACCGATCAGGATCGAAGCAACAAACAGTATCCAGGTAGGGCCGGAGACCCTCCAGATTGAACTCATCGACGTTGGTGTGCTCATCGAAAAGCTGCGTGCCAGCGTAGCCTTTGATAGCAGCCGGAGTATCGCCCGCATCGAAGCATTGGGTTTCTCGCTGCTGGGCGGCACTGTCGCTGCCGCACCGTTTGACTATCGGCTGCAGGATGCAAGCGCCAATCTCAACGTAAGTCTCCACGCTATTCAGCTACCGTTAATGGCACAGCTGGCAGACTTCGAAGACATTGAAGTAAGCGGTACTGTTTCGGGCGAACTGCCCGTCGAGATTGAGGGTACAAACGTGCGTATAGTTGGCGGCAAACTCACGAGCGATGCACCGGGCGGCGTGATTCGCTATAGCCCGGGTGCGACATCGACAGACACCTCGGCACTCGGGCTTGCTACAAAAGCGCTTTCGAACCTGCACTATGAGTCATTAACATCGGATGTCACCTATACAAGAGCAGGTGACCTGGTGCTTAAGATGCGTCTTAAAGGCACCAACCCGGAATACGATCCGTTGCAACCCGTTATTCTCAATCTCGGTGTAGAGAATAATATTCCGCAGCTCTTGCGCAGCCTGCAGGCCAGCCGCGATATTGAAGATATTATTGAACAGCGTCACTAAAACAGGCACGCCTGCTTCCAGAGGAGGAGGCGTTGGGATAAGCTGCAATCGAAACAGGCAAGACTATGACACGAGGTTGGACACACGCATGAGAATTAATGTAATTCTGGTCACCCTGTTCGTCACCCTTTGGGGCTGCACGCCAACCGTCCAGGTTGCCGCGCCAAAAGAGCCCATCGAGATCAACCTGAATGTGAAAATCGAACATCACATTCGCGTCCAGGTCGACAAGGAACTTGAGGACATTTTCGAAGAAGACAGCGAACTGTTCTAATGGGGACGACTTTGACGGCAAAAGTATTGAGGACAAGTGCGATGAAGAAATTATTCACAGCATTGCTGCTGGTGTTTGCAATGCAGACAGCGTGGGCCATTGATCTGCAAACCGCGAAAAGCGAAGGCCTCGTCGGCGAAGCAAATACGGGCTATCTCGCAGCCGTTGTGCCAGCCACGGCTGAAGTGCGCACTTTGATCAGCGAAGTCAACGCCAAGCGACGTGCGGAATTTGAACAGACCGCCGCAAAAACCGGCGCAACCCTCGCCCAGGTCCAGGCACGTTTCTATCAGCTCGCTGTACAGCGCACCGCGGCAGGTAACTATTACCAGGACAGCAACGGCAACTGGCGCAAGAAGTAGCGGCCCCTGTCGAACACCCTGGCTCAGTATGAGCAACGGCCCTGCTTCCAGGGCCCCGAAACACGGCGTGCGCAGCCCCTAACCATTCGTCGCAGCTTCGGCACTCCTGGCCGCAATACGCTGAACGGCCGACCGCTGCCCCTGTCCCTTTGTCTAACATGACTAAATAAGCGGCACGCGCCGTTTCTATCCAAAGGGCCATTCACGGGGGCAGCGACGACATGGTTTCATTCGAAGTAAATTCGGAGCCGGTAGAATTCGGCGGCGACGAGGACACGCCACTATTGTGGGTCCTTCGCGACCACCTCGATCTGACCGGCACCCGTTTCGGCTGTGGTATCGGCCAGTGCGGCGCCTGCACAGTACACATCGGTGGCCGGGCACAGCGCGCCTGCGTCACGCCCGTCTCTGCCGTGCGCGACGCATCCATCACCACCATCGAAGGCCTGGCGCCCGATGCCGAGACGCTGCATCCCGTGCAGCAAGCCTGGGTCGAATTCGACGTGCCGCAGTGCGGTTATTGCCAGGCCGGGCAGATCATGGCGACAGCAGACCTGCTGCGGCGCAATCCTGCACCCACGGACGACGATATCGACCGCGAGATGAGCAACATCTGCCGCTGCGGCACCTACGCGCGCATTCGCAAGGCTATCCACCGTGCCGCAGAACTGACGGCCAAAGGAGGCAGTGATGCGAGCTGAAAATACGGCAACAACCGCCACCCTCTCACGCCGGCAGTTTGTTATCGCCGGCGCCAGCGCCACAGGCGCATTCGTGATTGGCCTGCCCGCCATCGGCACGGCGGCGGGTGACGAGCGGCAACTCGGCTACTTTGTTGAGATCCTGGCCGATGGCCGCGTAATCATCGGCAGCAATCAGCCGGAAATCGGCCAGGGCGTACGCACCGCGCTGCCTATGCTGATCGCCGAGGAACTCGATGTTGACTGGGACAAGGTCAGCATCCGTGCGATGCCGCTGGGAATTGTAAAGACCGAAGACGGCTACGCCTGGAAGTACGGCGGTCAGGGGGTTGGTGGCAGCACGGGCCTTACAGAAAACTGGCAATACATGCGCGAAGTGGGCGCCACGGCGCGCCAGCAACTTATCAGGGCGGCCGCGGAACGCTGGGGCGTAGACCCGGAAAGTTGCACGACCGAACCGGGCAAGGTTGTCTGTGCAGAGATCGGCCGCAGTCTGCCTTATGCCGAACTCGCGGCTGATGCGGCTGCGCTACCGCTGCCTGCCGAGGCGCCGGCACTCAAAGCGATGGATGACTACCGTATTGTCGGCAAACAACACGGCTCGGTAGATGTCCGGGATATTGTGACCGGCAAAGTCCGCTACGGAATCGATACGCGCGAACCGAATATGCGTTATGCCGTCATTGCACGCTGCCCGTACCTCAATGGCAAACCCGAATCATTTGACGACAGCGCCGCGCGCAAGGTCGCCGGCGTGCTGGATGTTTTTGAGATCGAAGGCCCGGCTCTGGGTGACCCCTACCAGATTCTCGCGAGTGGCATTGCTGTTGTAGCCACCTCAACCTGGGCAGCCATCAAAGGTCGTGAGGCATTGGACATCACCTGGAACAAGGGACCCGACCCGAGCGCCAACTCGGCGGACTTCTGGAAACAGAATGCCGCCATGCTTGAGGGCGTCGGACAGGTGGTACTTGACGATGGCGATTTCAACGCGAGCATCAACAGCGCCGATACGGTCATCACGCACCGCTACGAAGTGCCTTTCGTCAATCACGCGCCACTCGAACCGCAGAACTGTTATGCGCGCGTAGAGGCTGACTTCTGCCACATCATCGCGCCGACCCAGATGCCAAGCGGTGCCTCGCGCTCTGCGGCCTGGGCTACCGGGCTTGAGCGAGACCAGATTCACGTCGATTTCACGCGCGTCGGCGGTGGCTTCGGCCGGCGGTTAACCAATGACTACGTAGCCGAAGCGGCGCTGATCGCAAAGAAAACCGGCTGGCCTATCAAGCTGCAATGGACGCGTGAAGACGATGTGCAGCACGACTTCTACCGGCCCGCGGGCCTGCACGAAATGCGCGCCGGCCTCGCTGGCAATGGCAAAATTACCGCCTGGACCCAGCGCCTCGCCAGCGCGAGCAAATACTACCGCCGCGCCAACATGCCCGACGAAAACCTGTGGGAAGCCGAGCTGTACGTCGACGATTTCCCACGCCGTATCGTCGACAACCTGCGTCTCGAATATTTTCACAACGATATTGGTGTGCCGCGCGGCTCCTGGCGGGCACCGGCGCACACGGCGAATGCCTGGGTCGTGCAGAGTTTCATTGATGAGATCGCGCACGAGACCGGCCAGGATCCTTTGCAGTTGCGATTGGACCTGTATGGCAGCGAACGGGAACTCGAATACGGCAACCACGGTGGCCCCACGTTCAATCCCGGGCGCCTTGCAAGACTGCTGCGGTTCGTTGCTGAACGAAGCGGCTACGGCAAATCATTACCCGCCGGCCATGGCATCGGCCTCGCATCGCATTTTACGTTCGGCGGTTACGCGGCACATGCTATCGAAGTCTCGGTCAGCAAGTCGGGTGACCTGAGCATTGAACGCATCGTGGCTGCTATCGATTGCGGCTATGCGGTGCACCCCAATGCTGTTGAAGCACAGCTGCAGGGCGGCACAGTCGATGGCATCAGCACAGCACTCGGTCTGGAGATAACGGTTAAAGACGGGCAAATTCAGCAAAGCAACTTTCACGACTACCCGCTCGCACGGATCGCCGCATTTCCAAGCCGCTTCGAAGCCCACATCCTGCCATACGACGATGTGCCCACAGGCGTCGGCGAAATCGGCCTGCCAACGGCAGCCCCGGCACTGACAAATGCCATCTTCGCGGCCAGCGGCAAGCGTATCCGCAAGCTACCGATCAAGGATCAACTCAAGACCTGATGCCCGGGCTAAATAATGGTTTCGATGCCCGGCAACCATTTGCGCCAGTACGCCTGCTTTGCCCGCAGCTCAACGATCGCTGCTGCGGGTTGGCGCGGCAGGAAACGCAGCGAGTCACCGGCGCGTAACTGGCCTATCAGATGCCGGTCGACTCGCGCCACCTGCATGATGCGGGCGTAGCCGCCCGTCGTTTGTGCATCGATACCGAGCAGGAACGGTACGCCATGCTCGGGGCACTGCAAGGTACCCGGGAACACAGGCTCGCTCGGCAGGCGCCCGTTCGCCTGCGTGCGGATGCTCGGCCCCTCCAGTTCCAGGCCCATGCGATCAGCACGTTGCCCGACCCGCCAGTTGGTATCAAACAGTACCTCGCCCTGATCTTTTGCCAGCATGCCTGTGTCAGCCGAATCACATGCACGCATCGCCCAGTGCGGCGTGATCGGCGGGCGAAAATCCTCCGGCGTTTGCAGATCCGCACACTCAGCGTTTGACGAATCGAGCTGCAGAACATCCTTTTTTGCCAACGCGCGCCCCTCGATACCGCCGAGCGCTGCGGGCAGATAGGTCGAACCAGACCCGAGAAATTGATCAGCCCGCAAGCCTCCCGCAAAGGCGATGTACACCCGGGCGCCCAGCTCAACCGGCCCAATGGCGAGGACATCGCCGGGCCGCAAATGCACAGTTGCGTGCATGGGAACTTCTGCGCCATTTACTCGCGGGCTGACCTTTGCACCCGTCACGGCAACTGCAGCGTGCGACTCGAATTGCAGCGTTGGGCCGACCAGCACGGCTTCCAGCGCCGGTGCCAGCAAGCTGTTGGCAACGAGCTTGTTGGCAAGCGCCAGCGACAAAGGATCCGCAGCACCGGAAGCCGGCACGCCGAGATGACGATAGCCGCGGCGCGGCCCGCCCTGGATAGTGGTCTGGCTGCCTGGTTGCGCGACAATGACGCTCATGAGTGTGCGTCCACGTCTGCAAAACGCACACGCATTCCCGGTTGCAGGCGAAACGCTTGGTCCTTCGCGGCATCAAACAGCCGCATCTCTGTGTGCCCGATTATCGGCCACCCCCCCGGACCGGCGAGCGCGTAAATGCCTGTACGCCCGCCCGCGATACCCACCGACCCTGGGGCAACGGACTGGCGCGGATGCTTCAAGCGACTCACCGATGCGCATTCGAGCGGACCATCGATATAGGCGAACCCGGGCGTGAAACCAAGCATCACCACTCGCTGTTCACTGGCTG
>JAUHZT010000192.1 GCA_030425905.1 Gammaproteobacteria bacterium | reverse complement strand
CACCATGCGCCGGTTGATTTCGTAGTGCAGACGCCGGTCTTCGAGATCCGGATAACGTGCGCGAACCGTGTCGTAGTGCGTTTCGAACAGCGTCTGCGTGCGTAGCTGCTCCAGCGTGATCAGACCAGCGCGCAAACCATCGTCAACATCGTGATTGTTGTAAGCGATCGCATCGACGATATTCGCAATCTGCGCCTCAAGACCCGGCTGGCGGCGCGCAATGAAACGCTCGCCGACGTCACCCAGTTGTCGCGCATTGCGCATTGAACAATGTTTGAGAATGCCTTCGCGGGTTTCAAACATCAGGTTAAGCCCGGGGAAGTCGGCATAATGGGACTCGAGTTCATCCACTACCCGTAGCGACTGCAGGTTGTGCTCGAAACCGCCGTATTCGCGCATGCATTCGTTCAAGGTGTCCTGGCCCGCGTGGCCGAACGGCGTATGGCCGAGGTCGTGTGCGAGGCAAATTGCCTCGGTCAGTGCTTCGTTGAGGTTCAGCGCAACCGCAACCGTCCGGCCCAGTTGCGCAACCTCGAGAGAATGCGTCAGGCGGGTGCGATAGAGGTCCCCTTCGTGATTGACGAATACCTGGGTCTTGTACATGAGGCGCCGAAAGGCTGTCGAATGGATGATTCGGTCACGATCGCGCTGGTACTCGCCCCGGTAAGCAGAACTGGCTTCTTTGTAACGGCGGCCCCGCGACCCGGATTCGCGGGCGGCATAGACGGCCAATTCTGTCATCCGTTACTGGCCTCGAGCACCTTCGCCAGGCGCTCTTCGTCATAGCTCGAGGTGGTGATTGCGTGACCCAGGCGGTCCAGCAACACGAAACGCAGTTGCTTGCCCAACACTTTCTTGTCCATGCCCATGGCGGCACGCATTCGTGCTGCACCGATTGCAGGTACCTTAACGGGCAAACCTGCACGCTCTATGAGCCTGGAAATCCGGCGCTTATCCTCGGCATCTATATTGCTGAGCTCGGCTGCCATCACCATGCCCGCGGCGACTGCCTCGCCGTGTAACCACTCCCCGTAGCCCTGGCAGTGCTCGATTGCATGACCAAAGGTATGGCCAAAGTTAAGGATCGCGCGTCTTCCTGCCTCCCGCTCATCCTCGGCGACCACCTCAGCCTTGATTTCACAGGAGCGCCTGACCGCGTGTGCCAGGCCTTCGGGATCGCCGTCCAGCAAGGCTTCGATATGCTCCTCCAGCCAGGCGAAGAATTCGGCATCAGCGATGGCACCGTGCTTGATGACTTCTGCAAGCCCGGCTTTGAGTTCACGATCGGGCAAGGTGGCCAGTGTATTCGTGTCGATCAATACGATACGCGGCTGATGAAAGGCGCCGATAAGGTTCTTGCCCTGCGCATGATTCACGCCCGTTTTACCGCCGACAGAGGAGTCAACCTGTGCCAGCAATGTTGTTGGCACCTGGACAAACGCCACGCCGCGCATGTAACAGGCCGCCGCGAATCCGGCGATATCCCCGACAACCCCGCCGCCGAGTGCAATAACAGTGGTGTCGCGATTCGCTCGCGAACTCACAAGCCGGTCGAGGATCGACTCAACGGCCGCCATGTTCTTGTAAGCCTCACCGTCCTGCAAAGTGATAGAAGCCACTTTTTTCTTGCCAAGGCAGGCCACCAGTTTATCGAGATACAGCGGCGCAACTGTTTCATTGCTGACAATCAGGCAATCCTCACCCGGCAGGTGAGGACCCAAATCGAAACCACCACCCAGCAAACCCTGCCCGATCACGATCGGGTAGCTGCGCTCACCGAGAGCAACGTTTATCGTATTGTTCATGCCATTAGATTACCCGAATTGTTTACTGATCGCGCTACACAAGACCTCTGAGTTGTTGCGACTTTGGCTTGTGCGCAAGGCGGCCGCGCTCCGGTGATTCAGGATTATCGCAAGGGTGCTGCGCTCCGTTGATTCAGGCTGGTCGCTTGGTGGCTACACTCGGGTGGTTCGGGATCATCGCAAGGGGGCTGCGCTCCGGTGACTGTTTTGCCGAATGGCTCACGCCACTTGCGTGGCGCTCCGCTTTATTTCGGCAAAACAGTCCCCCTCACCCAGCCCCCCGTGAGAATGTCGAATATTCAAGCTGAACCCACCACCGTTGCTGAGGGCGGACGGGTGAGGGGGGTTCCTCGGCCGAAATAAAGCGGAGCAAACCGGGCACTGCCCGGTTTGTGAGCCATTCGGCGGAGGAATCACCGGAGCGCGGCCGCCTTGCCCATGAGCCAAAGTCCACCGCGGTGACACCCGTTTTATTCAGAGTAAACCCAGCGAGGATTGACTAGGTGATCGCCTCAATGATCTCGTTGGCGACAGCATTTACTTTTCGGCCATCGGTATCGACCGTCTGGTCTGCGATTTCGAGGTACATGGGTTCGCGCTCGGTCATGAGGGCTTCGAGCGTTGTTCGGGGGTCGCTGTTTTCGAGCAACGGGCGCTCGCGGCCGCGGCGGGTCCTGGCGAGTTGCTGGTCGATACCGGTTTTCAGGTACACAACGTAGCCACGAGCTCCAAGACGGCTGCGGCTGTCGGCGTTGATGATGGCACCACCACCCGTGGCGAGCACGATGCCGTCCATGCTGCTTAGATCGTCTATCACTTTCGCTTCCCGTGCGCGAAAGCCTTCTTCACCTTCTTTCTCGAAGATAAAGGGAATATCCACACCAGTGCGCGATTCTATTTCGTCATCGCTGTCCATGAAGGTCAGGTGCAGGGTCCGTGCAAGCTGGCGGCCAACGGCCGACTTTCCCGCTCCCATCGGTCCGATCAGAAAGACATTCTTCGGATGCTTCATTGCAGTTCTTTTTTTGAGGTCTCTTAAATAGAAAGCCAACCCGAGGGTTGGCTTTCTACATGACTTGAGATCGGCAGACTAGTAGATGCTGCCGCCCTCCTCGAGAATACGCGGCGTAACGAAGATCAGCAGCTCTGACTTGTTGTCCACCCGCTGGGTACTGCGGAATGCGGCGCCCACGAACGGAATGTCGCCGAGGAACGGAACCTTCTGGATCGTTTCGCGACGCTCGGTCTCGTAAATGCCACCGAGTACGACTGTCTGGCCGTCTGCAACGAGCACCTGCGTTTCTACTGCGCGAGTATCGATACTCGGCACGGTGCCGCCGATACCGCCGGTCGAAATGATGTCACCGACGTTATCCTTGTGCACCTTCAGATCCATGATGATGTTGTTATCAGGTGTGATCTGCGGCGTCACGATCAGGCTCAGTACAGCCTTCTTGAACTGAATGGTCGTTGCACCGGAAGACGCGGACTGCTGGTATGGAATTTCCACACCCTGCTCGATACGCGCTTCCTTCTGATTGGCGGTGATCACCCGCGGCGTTGATACGATCTCACCGCGGCCCTCAGCTTCAAGTGCCGTCAGCTCGAGGTCGACAAGGTAGTCTTCGCCCAGTACCGCGAGCGAGAAACGACCGGCCGGATTGGAGATCGGCACATTTACGTTGTAGCGATTGGTAAGCGACGGCAATTCGACAGGTGTGCCACCGGTCGGGTCATTCAGCGCGTCGGTAATCGAGCTGAGGTAGTTATTGGTGCCTTCGCCGGTACCGCTAAACACGGTGATTGTGTCACTGCTGATATCGTTGCCGGTCAGGCCGAGGCGCACGCCCAGGTCGCGGCTGAAGTCATCGCTGACAACCACAATACGTGACTCGATCAATACCTGCTTGATCGGTATATCCAGCGTGCGCACCATGCGGCGGATATCCTGCAGGCGCTCGGCCGTGTCGGATACCAGCAAGGTATTGGTACGTTCGTCGACTGCGATGCTGCCGCGTTCGGACAACATGGCGTTATCGTTGTCGCCGCTGATCAGCGCTGACAGGTCGGCTGCTTTCGCATAGTTAACCTGCAGGAACTCGGAGTAAATCGGCTCCAGTTCACTGATTGCCTGGCGAGCTTCGAGATCGGCCGTT
>JAUHZT010000191.1 GCA_030425905.1 Gammaproteobacteria bacterium | reverse complement strand
CGAAAGCCCCGCAGCTGCCCGTCTCCATCGACAATATTGAACGCCCGGCCCTGCCTACCGGCACCTGGGAGGGACCGGCCCAGGACGAAGCCGAAGCGGCGAGCGAGCCGACGGCAGCGCCCGTATTGTTCATCTCCCACAACGGGGAGTTGCTACAGAAAATCTCCTTCGACAAGCCACGGCTGCTGGTGGGTCGCTCGGAACACAATGACCTGAGTATCGATAGCCGCTTTATCAGCCGCCACCACATGCTGCTGATTCGAAACGGCAACGCGACGTTTCTGATGGACTTGAACAGCACTAACGGCAGCTTTGTCAATTCACGCCGTGCCTCCAACCAGGTGCTGATTCACGATGACGTGATTGCGATTGGCCATCACCGGATCAAATTCAGCGACCCGACGGCGAAGCGCCGCAAGCCGCTGGACGGTGCGGAATTTGCCGACACCTCGGTGATGAAAACCCTGGAAGACATGCGTGCAATGCTGGCACGGGAAAATACGGATGTGTTCCCCGAGCCTACCGAGAACGTGCCGACACTGGGTAGCTAGGTTCAGGCGTAGAAGTATTTCTTGAAGTGCCGGCGGCACATCGACACGTAGCGATCATTGCCGCCAATCTCGATCTGCGAGCCTTCCTGAATTGCGTTGCCGTCTTCGTCCAGGCGCAGCACCATCGTGGCCTTTGCGCCACAATCACAGATAGCCTTCAGTTCTTTGAGATTGTCTGACCAGGCCAGCAGGTACTTGCTGCCCTCAAACGGCTCGCCCTGAAAATCAGTACGCAGGCCGTAGGCGAGCACGGGAATATTGAGATCGTCAGTAACCTCGCCGAGCTGGAATACCTGGTCGCGGGTTAGAAATTGCGCTTCGTCTATGAGGATGCAGTGCAGTGGCCCGGACTCTAGTTTCGTATCGATAAGCTCGCGCAAGTTATCTTCCGGGCGGAACGTGCTGGCCTCGGTTTCGAGCCCGATACGCGAGGTCACCCTGCCCTTGCCAAAGCGGTCGTCAATCTCTGGCGTCATCACGAGGGTATTCATCCCGCGTTCGCGGTAGTTGTAGCTCGATTGCAGCAACGCCGTCGACTTACCGGCGTTCATTGACGAGTAGTAGAAGTAGAGTTTTGCCATGGCGCTATTCTGGCACCACGACGAGCGAGAATCACCTTATTGTCGTGCGCCTCGCTGCGCGCGCGGAAACTTCAGTAGCTGGCCGAGTTTCGCGCGCCTGCCGGGAGACGCCTGTTCGTCGCGACAATGCGAACAAAAGTTCTGGATGTCACGCTGGCTGCTTATCATTTGCGGCACCGGTGTCACTTTGCCGGCGCGCAGGCAGCGGCTGCAGATGACGAGGTTGCTGAGCATATTCAGAAGTCGGTAATCGACTTTTTCGTTGACCAGTGTTGCCATGATTAGGGCTTCCGGACGGGTAAGCCCTGATTCTCAGCCAATAATGCGCTGCAACCGGCTTTTGCTACGCAATTCCGGTCGAAATGTTAACGAGTCGACACTGTCAATGTGACGTGGTTCGCATTTGAAGCAGTGGCAATAGGAACCGGCGCAGGCGCTGCATCCGCCACAGGTGCCGGCGACCGACGGCGGATTTTGAAGAATACGATTTCGAGGGAATACACGAGACGGCCGGAATCGAGCAATGTCGCTTGAATGGCGGAAAATTTTCGGTACTTTAGGGATGAACTGTTTGCCCATGAAGGTGCTTCTGCGATGTCACTGACAAGAGAAGAAGAACAAATCCTCAAGAAAGCAGTGTTCGCCCACAGGTCTTGGCGTGTAGCCCGATACGTTCTGATCCCCATTACAATTGCTGCATTTGCAGCGGCAATCTACTTTCCAACAATTCGCGAGTACGCAGGACACCCGCTGACTCGATACTTGTCGGGGCTCACAATTTTGGTTTTTGTGGGTCTTTTCGGGCTGCTCGTTTCGGGATGGGCCGATGAAAGGAATGTAATGTTGATTCGGTTGCTTCGAGAAAAGCGAAACCTTTAGGCGGAGAACGTCACAAGTTCGAATTTCACTCAGGAACATCCCTTTGGGGCTTCGTGCCCGCTATGAGATTGAATTTTGACAAGAGCCCGTAGCGGTAGATGATTCGGAAGAAGCGAACTCTGAAAATTTGTTTTGTTTCTGTTTCTATTGGTGCCCAGAGCCGGACTCGAACCGGCACATCCTTTCGGACAGCGGATTTTAAGTCCGCAGCGTCTACCAATTCCGCCACCCGGGCTGACGCAAGAAAAACGGAGACCGGGTTGGGGTAACGTGACGGTGTCAGTGACGCCTGTCGCTACCTCAAGACTCAACTCCAGTCTTCGAGGCGTGCAAGCTTACTGTGTCGGGTTGCAAACCTCTACACCTTAGGGGGTCTTTTTGTATCGAATTTCGCGAGAGGCTTCTTACACAGCACTGCCGGGAAACTCAGGGCTTGTGGCCAATCGACTCGGAGATACGGCGTGCGCAGGAAACAATACGCTCGATAAAGGTCTGTTCGGCACCGGGCTGGATACTGCCTGAGGGAGTGACGATCGTTACCGTCCCTACGAGCTCATTTTCGACATCGAAGACAGGGGCCGCTGCACCCGCTATGCCGGTGGCATGCGGGTCGAGCGACAGGTCGTAGCCCTGCTTGCGAATTGTGGCCAGGCGACTCAGAAACTTTTTGCGTTTCGCTTCGCTGTTGAGCGATTTGTGTTGCTGACCAGTCGCCATGAACCGGTCCAGCATCGCTGCGTCCGCGTAGGCCAGGCGTACGCAAGCGGAAGGAGAATCCGGTGGTGCCAGATAGGAGCCAAGTGGCACGCCATAGTAAGTCCGGGGCGCGCTCAATGCGTGCATCACCGTAACACCCGGGTGCACTGCGCCGGGCACGCAAAAGAGCACCGCCGTGGATATCTCGTCCCGCAACTGCTTCAGATACGGGCGTGATACACGGAACGGCGGATTCTGCACCCTCGCCGCTTCGCCCAGAATAATAAGCTGGCGACCGAGAATATAACCATCACCGCCATCGGGTTTCTCGACGAAGCCCTCCTTCGCCAGCGTGGAGAGATGTCGAGACACAACGGACTTATCAAGCTCGAGCTCCCGGGCAAGGTCAGTAACACGAATAGGATCGGTGCGGCTCGCCATGCCCATGAGCAGGGACATGGTTCGACCAATGGAACCAATGGTACGGTCTGTGGATGCTCTCGCCGCTCTGTCTGGCATGGCTGTATTTCCCTCCGACTTCGGCACATGGCAACGCGCATGAGGTCGCGAATGCCATGACCCGATCAAACACAAGAAATCATTGGCGCTACGCCAGGCGTACAGCCTGACCACCGCGTACCGGCTTAACCCCAGGCAATAATGACACGTACACCTGGTGCAGCCCAACCGGGCCGCGCAAAGCGTTGCGTAGGAAGTAACGCTCATTCACCGTTTACTGGGTGCCTCGTACCGCTTGTACTACAGTAGCGGCAGCCGAATTTGGTATTCGGCGTGGACTTCCTTACCACCGCGTCTGTCCGGCTTTCCGGGCAACAAAACGGAGACCATTTCGTATGCCGACTTTCCGCCTGGTTCTGTTACTTGCCCTGGTGCCGTTCATTTCGGTAAGCCCCGCAGCGGCGCAGACAACGATCCTGCATGTCGGAACATTGCTCGAATCGGCTGACGACGCGCCATCCAGCGATCGCAGCGTTATCGTCCGGGCTGGCAAGATCGTCGCCATCCAGGATGGCTTCATCACACAGCAGGTCGGTTCGAATGATGAAGTGCACATCGTCGACCTGCGTGACCGCTTTGTTATGCCGGGGCTGATCGACACGCATGTGCACCTCACACTGGATGCCACCCGCCATGATCTGGCAACAACGACCAATGCCGACCTGACGGTTGTTGCCGTGGTCAGCGCGAAGAAGACACTCCAGGCCGGCATAACAACCGTCAGCGACCTGGGGTCAGCGAATGCCGAAG
>JAUHZT010000055.1 GCA_030425905.1 Gammaproteobacteria bacterium | reverse complement strand
GGGTACGCGGAAACTTGCCGGGGTAAGCCGTATCGCTACGCGCGCTCGTATTGCAGCGGTTTTACTGCTGCTCCAGTTAGCAAACTATGCAACGCACGCCAGCCAGGAGCACCGCCGGTCAGGAGCAAGCCTGCCGGCGTGAAATGACCGTAGCGAAATGCTGCAGGAGCTGCTCAAGTTCCTGCCGCATCAATTTCGAGTTGAGCAGCTCACTCTTGAACACTTCGACATCAGCATCAATTTGCTCAATATCGATTATTGCGGTATCGAGCAGACGCATGATCTCGCTGCGACCAAGTTCGTCGGCCTGCGCAAGCACATTGTCCGCGTCGAAGTTGAACGCTTCCAGGCGACAACAATACGGCGTGCAGTGCTCGAGCGCTCGGAAAAAGCTGCCTAACGGACTTAGCACGCCGTCTATTTTCTTCGACTTCCTGTTTTTCAGGTCAAGGTTTCTCGGAATCCACTGGCCTTCACCAAGCGGGATACCAAGAATTTCATGTTGAACACTGAAAGACAGTTTCTTGAAAGTCGGGTTGGCTTTTATTTTCGCCCTGAGAGCCGCAAACCATTGCTTAAAATCCTGGTTTGACCACAAGCTCTCGTCCACAATGACAAATCCGTCGTGCGCATGCTCAACCAGTGCACCGGCCAATCGCTCGTATTGCGACTCTGAAATACGGAACGGCGCCCAGCTGTATGACTTGCCGCTCTGCCCGCGTGCAAACACATCGTTCATGATATGCAGCGGAGGAATCACGCCGTAGCCTCTTATCGCCAGGTCTAACTCGCGATCCATTGCCGCCGTTACAAAATCTTTTAGCGACAGATTGCTGTGCGTGATATTTGGCGACTCGAGCGTGCCTTCGTAGCTGTAATAGCTGGTGCGAGTAACCCTGACCGACTCCACCGACCCTCTCCTTGTGAACAATTATTTGGCTGCATTTTACAGACTCGCCGTGCCGAAAGCCCCTTACCATCATGGTTAGCAGACACGTGCGAGCTGGCCAACTAGAATAGGCAACGCTCAAATCAGTCGAAGCGGAATCACTGCGCAGCGGTCGATTCGCCGGAAGATACTTAAGTCTGGAGTCGCAACGAATGAAACAACGAAGACAAGGTTTTGCAGTCGCCAATAGCGCATTCCTCGCTGTGCTGCTGGTCCTTTCCTGGCAACCGGCACAAGCCGATATCGACAGCTCGCGACTGTGCAACCGGGGCACTGCTTCGCTGTATTTTGCCACTGTTGGTGAGCACGATGGCATGCTTCAGTCCGGCGCCATGGTCCAGGGTCTCGTGGAAGTTGCGCCGGATACCTGCGCTAATCTTGTCCCGGATGGAATGAACAAGGTCATCCTCACGTTCTTTACCAAGGACAGCCGGGGTTTGCTGACCAACAATCGCTTCGTACCCACCAACGCCACACGAGTCAACAGCGCGATTAACCATGTTTGTGTCAACATGACGCAGCCCTACCGGCTATTTGGTTCGAGAGACGCGATTTTCTCCCGCTACGTCAATGCAGAATGCCCTGCCGGCTTTTCACCTGCCGTGCCGGCATGGATTCACCAGCCGGGCGGTCAGGCCACCTACAATATCGAAGTGCACAGCCAGAACGTCGCGACCCCGTGGCGCGACTCTGCCGGGCGCCAGTATACGAACCCGCCAGTGCTCACCGTAGGCCCGTTGCAGAGCGGTGGCCCGCTGATCGAAGTGAACCAGTCTTCGCTCAGGGACTACCAGGCGGCCCAGGCGTTATTGAAAGCAGCGGCAGAATACAAGGAGCGCGCTGATCGGGAGGCGCAGCAACGTCAGGCGCAGATCTGGGCGGAACGGCAACGCCAGCGGCAAGCCTACGAAGCAAAGGTCGATGAAGCCGAGGCTTCACTGGTCCGGCCTTCAGACGAACATTGCGCGCGTTACGTCGACAAACAGAAGGTCACCAAGGGGCAGGAAGTGACGCTCTCGGGTGTAAAACTTGGAATGGATCTGAAGAGTGCTCACGAGGCGCTGGTCTGCAACTCTTTTTCGATCAACCCGGAGAGTCTTGCAAGGGCTGGCGGCGTTGAAAAATTCTGGGCAAATACGCGCGAGAAGACCTTCCAGAAGACGCTCGACGATGGGTCGCGCGTATTCACCGACGTGGAAGCCAGGCCGCCGCGCGGTGCGCCGCCCGGGGCGGACTTCGTGGTTCTTTCCGTACGTATTCGATACCAGCTCGCGAACCGCTTAAGCGCGGCTGAATGGAAAAGCGTTAAGAACGACTTCAAAAACCGGTTTCGAATGGGTAAGCGACCCGTAGAAAACGACTACGCAGTGCACATGCAGTATACGGACGATGTCAGCACCCGTTCGCTGCAACTCAATGCTGAAGACTTGAGAAACGGCAGCCTGTCGCGCTACAGCATTACGATCTTGTAAGCGTGTGGTAGTCAGTCCGCCAGGCGACGAACCTCGATGCAGGCGCGCGACACCGCCACGAGTAACTGGCTTGAATCGGGCGAGAAACGCAGCAAGGCCTGGCGATCCGTCTCGTTGTCAGAAACCGCAACATCGTAAGAAGCGAGCAATGTTGCGTCGTCCAGCGCGGTGACGTGTACGCGGCCTGTATTGCTGCACAAGGTTGCCAGGTAGCGTGAGTCGGCCGATACCGCCATCGCATCCACGCCGCATGCATAGGGCGGCAGTTGCTGAGTGCGGTGTGAAGCTGTCTGAAACAGTGCCCGGCCGGATGCCGCATCGAACACCCGAACGAAAGCTTCGCGGATAGTGTCGTGCGCCGACAACGTGAGCAGCATTTTTCCACACGGCGTGCTCTTCACGTGCACTGCGGACCGGCACAAGCCTTCAAGCGCGAAGAGCGGCTCGGCGGACGCAAAATCCCAAACCAGTGCATTGTGCTCGTCGCTTGCCGAGCCCCAGCTCTCCTTGCGGCTCGTCGTCACAAGTCGTGGGTCCTCGCCCACCAGGAACAGGGCGTCGAAGATCGCATCCTGGTGACCGGCGAGCGGGCGGTTCTGCTCGAACTCGAATCTCGACGTTCTGCTCTGATCAGCTATATCCCAAACTGAAACCTCGTTGGCGCGCGGCGGCAGAATTGTATTGTGCTCCTGCCAGCCCTGCCAGGATGCCACGTGTCGACGATCGGGCGACAAACAAAAACGTCGATGCGACTGCGGCAGGAACGCAAGTTCATGCAGGTATTGGTCGGCCGCAAGATCGTGCAAATGGCTGAAGCTGGAGGGTTCCACATCGGCAATCTTTGCCGTTGCCGCCAACTGCTTCCCGTGGCCTTTTGTCAACACGCCAGGCTGGCTGGAAAACCAGCAAAGGCCGTAGTTGACCGTGATTATTTCCAGGCTCTCGAGTGAGAATACGCGACTAAACACCGTGCCGTGCTCAGTTTCTGGCAGCAACGCCAGCAAATACCGCCCGCAGGCTGACACACAAGCCCGCGCCCGGCGCCGGTCCCAGTCCCACGCGGGCGAAACAAACCGGCTCGGTATGGGCGAGTTCCATGGATCAAGCCTGCACTGCTCAGCACCCGTCTCCGTATCCCAACGCCGCACGTGCAGCTCGTCGTGCACAGTCCATAAGGATTGCGAATCGGCACTGAATCCTGCGTCCTGCACCGGGGTTTCGGGCCGGAGCTGTAGTTTTTGCTGTACGTGCATCGTTCCGACTCATTGCTTGCCTCACAGGTGCAATTGGCTGGCACCCCGACGGCGGCGATCTGGAGGCCGCAGTCTACTTAATGGCCAATGGCTTTTGGATGCCTAACCGCAATAGTTAGTAGAAGATTCGCGTATCGCCAGCCAAGATGCTCATGTCATCCTCAATCGCACAAACCAATGAGCATATCCAAGCCGCTAATCATCGCCGTACTGATTTTTTGGTTAGCCCCGTGGAACGACCTTGCGCATGCACAGGAAGCTGATTCTTCTGCAAAGTGGTCTGCTGAGGCTGCGCGCAATGATGCCGCCCGCGCCGTCGCAAACGGGCAAACCTTCCTGTACACGTCCGGGGGCTTCGTGTGTTCGCCAAAGTTCGACGCCGGGCACGCCGACCTGGCCAAAGGCTTGCCGGTAAAGCCGCTGGCCTGTGGCTGTGTGTTAACTGGATTAAGCGGTCTGCAGTCGAAATATGCCCGAATATTCAACGACCGTATTTTGACCTTGCTCGCCGCCGAGGCAGTGCGCAGTGGCCAGTCTCACAAAAGCCGACGGCGCGAGTAAGGGTTTGCGGATTCAACCGGGCACGCTGCTGGTAAACCGCGGCTAACGATGTAACTCGCCGCTTTGCTCGGGCTGATGCACCACCTCGAGCACCTGTAAGCGCAGCTTCTTGCCGGCCGGCAACTGCCAGGAAATTGACTGCCCGACCGACAAGCCGAGCAAGGCGCCGCCAATCGGCGCCAGTATTGATACGGAATTTGGCGCACCGGCCCCATCCGGGTAAACGAGCGTCATCTCATAATTTGCGTCCGTGTCCTCGTTTCGAAACCGCGCCGTTGAGTTCATCGTGACTATGCCGGGCGGAATCTCACTGGGCTCAACGACGTCGGCCCGATCAAGCTCACGACGCAAATCGTCTGCGCCGGGAAAGTTCTTCGCTCGATCAGAATCGAGCAAACGCTCCAGCCGTTCCAGGTCCAGGCTGGAAATTGTTATTGGTGGAAAATCACTCATTGTTCTAATACCTCGACTAGTGGCGGGCCGGCTACACTGCTAGCGTAGCCTGGCACCCAGCACAAAGTTAGTCTAAACGTGGAAACAAATCGCTACCCGATGTTCTCAGGCAGCGTTACCAGACATTTTCATCAATACGATTCCTGCCAGTATCAGGGCTGCTGCGAACAAGCGCATAGGCGTTGCCGCCTCCCCCAGAACAACCACTCCGAGCATGAACGCACCGACCGCACCGATTCCGGTCCAGACCGTATAGGCCGTGCTCAAAGGCAAAGACCTCATGGCCAACGCAAGCAATACAACACTCGCCGCCATCGTTGCGACAGTGATAATGCTGGGAACAAGTAACGTGAAACCTGCTGACTTTTTCATATGAAAAGCCCAGGCGACCTCAAAAAAACCGGCTAGTACGAGAAAAATCCAGGCCAAGACACCCCTCCTGCTAAGGCCGGGTCGTCCCGGATTAACACGCAGCGGCGCGGGTCGTCCCGCACCGGCTATAGACTAGCGAGGAAGTCAGCGCCAAACAAGCCGGTAACGCCAACGAGTCTGGAAATACAGTCGAACGGTAGATTGACCGAAACAAACAGAACGCCAGTGGGTCCGACTACTGGAGATTCCACAAATGTCGGCAAGATTGCCAGCATTGTGTCTTAACGAGGGAGATAAAATGAATTCGCAACTGATCCTTGCTCTTCGTACCGGCGTTCTTGCGCTGCTTGTGCCGGTGTGCGCTTTGCTCACTGTACCCGAACCTGCCGTCGCAGACCCTGAACCGGCGGCACAATCAGAATCTGCCAAGGCGGATAACATCGTGCTGGAAAAGTTACGGTCAGCCTCGGGCGACCCGGCTACCCTGAATAGCATTCTCGAAAAACTCATAGGCACCTGGCACCAGAGCCCGGATAACTTCAGCGAAGAAGGCAAAGCCTGGATGCGTGAAAACGGTATTACGGATTTCTACGATACTTTTAGCTGGGGCACCGATAAAGCATGGATCGACTTCGGAGACTACCGTGTGGTCAATGGCGTTGCCAAGAAAACCGGCACAGGCATGCTCTCATGGCATACGGGGTTCAAGCACCTGCGTTTTCGGGAAGCAGGATCGAGAGGCGGCTTCGTAGATGGCATGCTGGAGATCAAAGACGACAACACCTTTATTCGGCACTTCGAATTCTTTGCCCCCGACGGAAAAGTCAGCTATCAAAGCGACATCTGGACGTTTGATCCAATGAACCCAGACTGTTTTAGCTGGCAGTCCACCATCTATGGAGACGGTGAGCCGACGGCCTATCCCGCCAGGCAGTTTTGCAAGTCAGATCCAGAGCCTTAATGGCAGCATGCCTGCCGAGAAAAGCACCGCGCACCACTGCAACACAAACAATGCCGCTAAACCGTGCAGAAGATTCATTGGTGACTGGCGGAGTGCATTCCTGGCGCGGACCAGCGTCCATAGCATCCCAATCGGCAGCAGCAAGGTGACTATGGCAAGCAGCACGCTGGCGGTTGTGAAATCGCCGAGCGCCATGAAAGACTGAGTCATAAAAAAGGGTATCGGCGCAAGAAGAAGCATGGTCGCGGCAAACGCCGGTGCCTGGGATCGCTGCATCATTTTGCGGGGTTCGCGAATTGCAGATATAGCGCCAGCCAGGAGTATCCAGACAAGTCCAGCTATTCCCAGCGAAATACTCGCCCAGTGTGCAAACAGGTAGCTGCTCGACACCTTTTCATAGGTCTTGAAACCGTCACTAAAAAGGTACCGACCATCTTCGCCCCGATAGAAAACATGAGACGAAGTTGCTCGGTCGCTGGCCGAATAATTTCGGCTTCCAACCGGCCGTAGTTTGCGCGGGTCGCTCTGTAACGACTCCATTGAAAGTAAGCTGCCATCAGCGAATATACTGACGGCACCGAAGACCTTATCGAGATACTCGAAAGCCTGAAATCGATTCGGGCTAAGAATGTAGCGACCATGCCAAGCTGCAATATCCGGGGCTGGTTCGGTACCTGGCGGGACAGTCGCTTCAGCAATACCGAGTGCGGCGATCAACAAACTATCAACGCGTTCATAGTCTGCAGTCTCACTGTCTGTATTAATACTGTAAGCGTAGGCTTTGTTTTCATCTGGAAAAATACACAGCCTTGCGACAAAACCTGCGATATTGCCACTGTGACAGAAGCCAACAACGCCATGTCGATCGCGGCGACCCAATCCCAGCGCGTAGCCCGCAATCAGGCCATTGAGTGCCGCGTCTGTTCCCGACGGCTGGCCGCGCGCGTTCATCAAGGCTTCGTCAATAAACTGATCGCCATCAACAACACCGTCACTCAAAAGAAACTTTGCGAATCGAGCCAAGTCCGCAGCAGTGGTTGTGAACTGTCCTGCAGGCCTCAGGAATATCGGGCGCGCAGCGTAACGGGAACCGCCATCAACATGGCCCCATGCAAGTGTCGGATCAGCATCTTTACCTTGCTGCTCGGTGAACATAGACGTGCTGTTGCGCATTTCTAGTGGAGCCAGAACATTGGCGTCCAGATAAGACTCATACGTATCGTCAACAACGGCCTCGACGATCATCCCAAGCAGTGTATAGCCCATGTTCGAATATGAAAATTGTGACCCTGGACGTGACCGAACCCGTAACTGCACTTTGGGCTCGGGAAATGCTGCGATAAGAGGTAACTTCGGATCAGGCCGTTGGCTGAACAGTTGCCACAGGTGCGCGTCGTTCAAGCCGGATGTGTGATCAAGCAGGTGCCGGACTGTAACCACAGCGGTATCCGCCCATGGATTCTCAAAATGAAGGTTCGGCAGGTAGCGGGACACGGGGGCATCAAGCTCGACGATCCCATCGGTTGCAAGTTTAAGGACGCCAGTCGCCAACACACTCTTTGTCAGTGAACCAACATGAAATCGAGTATCTGTTGTGAACTCGGAATGGTTCAGACTATCTCGCATGCCAAGCGCACCGAAACTCTTGCTACCGCCTTCTCCGATTAGCACCCAGGCAGCACCAGTAAGGCCTTCTTCAGCCAGTAGCACTTCAAGGCTCTTTTGCAAGTGAGACCCAGCAGCGTGGCACGGAAAGGCCGAGAAAAGAACAGGCACCGCAAGCAACGCCAGAATTCCAGACTGGATTGATCTCATGTTTAAACTTGAGAGTGCCGCATGACGGTGATTGGAATTTTTTCTCACATGCCTCCGGTTTGCATTAGTCCAACGCCAAACAGAACGGCTGCAAATATTGCCGCCGCTGTTCGGATGTGATTCCACATCGTCCAGCGATCCACGTACTTGCCCCAAAATTTAACGGCGGCAGGGTCCGTTGCTGAGACAGCGGCCAGATGGTCATTCAAAGGCACATTGCCGAACACCGTAACGAGAAACGTACCTGCAGAGTAGAAAACAGCGCCTGCAAGAAACCATACCGTTGCTGGGTGAGTACGGCTCAACAGTACCAGCATAATCACTGCAAGTGATAATAAAGCGGTGCCGATAAACGCGCCGATAAAGGCGGGGTTGATGACAACCACATTGATCGACTGCATTGCAGCAATCCCCGCCGAGGAAGGCACGCGTGCAAGAGCCTTCATCACAAAGCTTGAGAAAGCGAAGAAGGCTCCGCCAATAACTCCTGCACCGAGTAGTGCCAGCATCGCGGCAACCGTGATCATGGAGTTCATTGCACGATCTCTTCAACGGGAGCATTCCAGTCGCCTTGACCGACGTTGCGCGCCCCGAAGGTGGATTTTCGAGAAAGCGTAAACGCCAGCAGGCAGACCAGGCCGATAAATACCTCCAGCATCGCCGCACTTACAAGCCCGCCATGCGGTATGCCGTCAATTGCCATACTCAATAAGCGAGACAGGCCGTATGACAGGTAGATCAGCGATGCCATGGCAAGCGATGCGGCCGTCATTCTTGGCGTAAAAACCCCGGCCAACACTAACAGGCCCGCTATTAGTAACATTCCAGCCGGGGCTTTCAATTCGTTGGCAAGACTCACGTTGGCACCGGTATCTATCCCGTAGCCCGCATAGAACGCATCCGGCATGAAAAGAATTGCGACTGCGATGCCAACAGCAATCAGTCCGCTCACCAACAGTAGTCCTTTGATCATGTACGAACCAAGTCGCGATACATTTTCGTTCTTGTCTGTCATGGATTTTTTCCTTTGTATTATTTGAGGCTAGCGTGAAGGCACAACAGGCCTGGCACTCAAGCGACGGCTTCCCAGACACCCGTTGCAGCTATCTCACGTGCGAAATCGGAGAAGTCTCTCGGCGGGCGGCCAAGCGCGCGCTCGATGCCATCGCTAATGTAGGCATTACGGCCATCAAGAACGGTTGAGAACAGATAGTCGGTTAACCAGACGATCTCCTGCGGTGCGCCCGAGTCAGCAATAGCAGCGCTGAACGTCTCTCGTGGGACCTCGACGAACTGCACCTCCCGACCCAGGGCAACAGAGATCGCCTTCGCCAGTTCGGCGAAGGTAAGCATGCGAGGACCCGTGACTTCGTATACTTCGAAGGCGTGTCCTTCCTCTGTAAGTGCAGCAACCACGACATCAGCGATATCGTTCACATCAACGAACGGCTCCGGGATATCAGCGGCTGGCAGGGCTATTACACCGTCCTGAACCATGCCCAGAAACTCACCCTCGGAGAAGTTCTGGTTGAACCAGCTCGCGCGAACGACGGTCCACTCGACGCCGGCCTCCTGGATGATTCGCTCGCAGGCTTGCGCCTCCTCCTCGCCGCGCCCCGACAACAGCACGAGGTGCTGCACACCTTTCGCAACGGCTTTGTCAACGAATGCACGAATCGCCTCTTTGGCGCCCGGAATAGCGAGATCCGGTGCGTAGTTTACGTAGGCCGCGGTAACGCCTTCGAGAAGCGCATCCCAGGTGTCCTGGTCCGCCCAGTCGAAGGGCAGTCTTGCGGAACGGGATCCAATGCGTGTCCTGACCCCACGCTCCGCAAGTTGTGCGGCGACGCGTCGGCCGGTTTTTCCGGTGCCCCCGAGTACGAGGACCAAGCGGTCAGTGGCATTATTACTGTCGGTTTCATTGCGCATGCTGCTCTCCTGCTGATTTGCCGAGGCCTGGAACTGGCCTGATCTCTACAGACACCTAAGTTACGGGCGGGACGCCCGGACAAACATCCTCAGGATGTTCAATTTCATACGCGTTCGTCTAAAATGGGCCGATGGATACCTTGGGTGGACTGCTGGACGCGCCGCGAGCACGCGGCGCCTTTGCCTTGCGCACAGTGATGAGTTCACCGTGGTCGTTGAGGATACTGGCCGAATCGCCAATTACGCTGATCGCC
Organism: Gammaproteobacteria bacterium; assembly: GCA_030425905.1. GTDB lineage: Bacteria > Pseudomonadota > Gammaproteobacteria > Steroidobacterales > Woeseiaceae > UBA1847. Next base: position 9,419 of record JAUHZT010000055.1, on the reverse strand, counting down.
GGGGTGTCGGGTGACACATGGGTTGTACCCGACATTGGGGAACCTGTGCGGATTGCCCCGGGGGACATCGCCGTCATTCGAGCGCCGGATCACTACAACGTGGCTGACTCGCCCACCACGTCACCCACGACGGTGATATACCCCGGTCAGCGCTGCTGCGATCTGGAGGGTAATTCTGTACGCGAGGAAATGACGCACGGCGTTCGAACATGGGGCAATGACCCGGAAGGTTCTACGGTTTTTCTCGTTGGTGCTTACGAACACCTGAGCGACATCAGTGATCGTTTGTTACGCGCCCTGCCGCCGGTGTTATCGATGTCACACGCGGACTGGGACTCGCCCCTCGTTGCCATGCTCCGCGATGAAATGGTCAAAGACGAACCGGGGCAGGCAGCCGTTCTAGACCGATTGCTCGACCTGTTACTGACAGCGGTACTCAAAGCCTGGTTTGCACAACGCGATGCAAACCGCCCGGAGTGGTGGCGCCATCAGGGCGACCGAATTATCGAGCGCGCGCTGCGCAGCATGCACGACGACCCTGCCTATCCATGGACGCTCGATAAGCTCGCGGCAAAATCCGGCGCCTCCCGAGCGTCACTCGCGCGCCGGTTTCATGATGTGGTGGGCGAGCCACCGATGACCTTTTTGAAGCATTGGCGCATTGCACTGGCCGCCGACTTGTTGTGCCAACCAAATGAAACAGTGAGTACCGTTGCTGAGAAGGTTGGCTATTCGACGCCGTTCGCGTTCAGTGCCGCCTTCAAGCGCGTGCGTGGTCTTAGCCCGCAAGAACACAGAACGAGTGCACTTTCGTCAGGGTGACTTCAAGGAGCAGCGGGGCGAAACTGCCTAACCACACTGACGATCGTCGCCCATACACACTAAACTGTCTCTGTACGCATGCGCCAAACCGCGAGCGCCGCAACCAGCAGTGTGCCTGTCAACATGAACGGGTACATGTCCGGCGAAATACGTAGCCACTCGCCCGTAAAATTCATCATCGCATGGAATACCAGCACGGCGAGAAGGCTGCGCTGGTTGCGGTTATAGACATATGTAATTAGCAGCGTGTGGCAAACGATCATTGGCAGCCACCAGGAAAGCGCTGGATTGAACGTCGTGTTGGCATAGTAGCCGGCAAACCAGACGAAAGGGGCGTGCCACATGGCCCAGACGATGCCGTTGATGAGTCCTGCGACCGTCGGCGTCCATTTCTTTTGCAGCACTTCGAGGTAATAACCGCGCAAGCCAATCTCTTCCACAGCAGGAAAGACAAAGGACAGCAGCAACAGAAACAGCAATGCCCGCGGTTCCAGGAAAAGCCTCCAATTCGGATTGAGTGGTGTCTGTGTTACATCCAGAAGAACGGCGAACCCCGCCATAGCCAGATCGAACAGCAGCCAGAACGCGAGAAGAAAAACCCACCACTTGCCTTCAATTCGTCGCCAGTCCGCCAGGCGCCGAAGGATATCGAGCACTCCTCGCGAGCCACCGTCCAGTGCGGCAAGCAGCATCCCGGCCAGGAACGGGCTTGCACCACCAACAAGAAACCAGAGCATGCCTGGAGATTCCCAGACGACGCGTTGCGAGATTATCAATGGTGCCCAGAACAGGTAAGCCCACCCGAGATAAAGGACGGGAAACGCGACGACGGGATGCTCACGTACCAGATTTCTGAGCCGTTTTTGCAGGGTCTGCCATTTCATTTTCAGTCATCTAGTCGGCACAGCCTGTCGACAGATTTGTCCTATTTGGGGTCACCTGGACGGCTGCTTTCGCGCGCATACCAGTCATTCAAATTGACGAATTGTAAATCGATAAACCTGAGTGTCTGCTATTGCCGATACAAGTCGTTCGCCGAATAGCATCCGAGGGGCTCAGTACGGCCAGAATCTGCCCCTCACACCCCAATCAATTGGGTCAAACTCAGGGGCCAAACCATCCGGCCAAGAGCGGCTATTGAAACCCGACTATTCGGTACGAATTTTTGGTGGGCGCTAGCCGGTCCAGAAGAAAACGTCCTCGATCCCAACTCCGAACACTCGGGCGATGCGAAACGCACTCTCGAGCGACGGTGAATACTTGCCAACTTCGATGGCAGCAATCGTCTGTCGGGTAACGCCGACTGCCTTGCCTAAGTCGGTCTGCGTCATCGGACCATGCAATTCTCGCAGCTCGCGTACGCGGTTAGCGAATGGCAGCGATTTGCTCAACTAGTAAACGCCCTGACGGTGCAATACGATTTGCATGACATACTCGAGTAGCTGGCTAAGCATCCAGCTTGCAAATAGAACGTAGAACATCAGGTTGCCGTTGTACGTCAAGAGATACAAACCAAGCGCAGACAGGACACCGATACCTAGCACGTACGCAGACAAGTGGCCCGCCTTGTCGGCAATGCGTCTTTGCCGTTCGTCTACGACCTCGTTTGCGTCCGCGGGCGAGGACGTGGCAGCCAGAATGTGCCCGACTATGGCTATTATGATCAGGATGATGGTGTAGATTAAAACCGTCGGTAAGACAGGCGGCGCAATCATGCCGAGGCCAGACGACATCGCCGCGACAGTCAAGCCGTAGAAGATTCCTCCGACGAGAAGAGCGAATGTCATGATCCATGCAGATTTTTCGTGGACAGTCATTGTGGGCAATCCGATCAAGATGTTAACGATTATTAACATCGTAGATTAGACTACCGTTTACGTCGTGTCAAAGATTTTTGACATTCGGACGTCGTAAATTCAGTTTCGAGTAGCTGTCTGACGGTTTTCGCAGCGTCATTGATCTATGCACAAGCGCACAGGCATCGAGGGTCGCCTGCGGGTCACAAGCAGTCCCTGAATAGCGTATGACTTGGCTGACTGCATCGAATGCTTAATAGCCGGCCGGTCTCAGCCAGAGCGAACTGCGACTGCCGGCCACAAGCGGTCGCCTGCTCTTCTCACGGTCATTGAAGTATCGCGCGGTTTATCGAGAGCAGCATCCATGAAGGTTAGCTTCGTCGTCTAGTTGCGATACGTCTCGTCGCCAAAATCCGGGCAGGCCTCAACCTGCTTCGGCGCCTGGAGATCCTCGCGGCTATTTGCAAGCCAGCACTCGTCGAAAATCGAGCAGTAGCAGAAGCTAAGCACGCTTCCGGGCTTTTTGATGCTGCCAATGAGCTTGCGCGCCAACTCGGCGTCCGTCGTACTGAATACTTCAACCGTTTCTTCGGGTCGTAGAACTCGATCACTGATGAAGTTCCGGTTAACTCCAGCACCCGTATCTCCATCCACGCTGGCAACCAGCTCGGACCAGTTTCGGACGACGTTGCCGTCGATAATGACGCGGACATCCTGCATCTTCGCGGGACCGACGCCTACATTCGTGAACGCAAACGAGAACCCTGCGGCGTCACCCGTATCGTAGTCTTTGATCATCAGCTGCACGAACGGCCAGACGGCCGCCGCGGTCTGCTGGCGAACAGCGGCAGATTCGGTGAGCGCCGCATAAAGGGCGAGGACGGCGATCACAACACCGACGACTGAGAGGATGGTTTGCCAGAAAGTCAGCCGGACGATATGGCTTTCGGTGCGTATCAGGGATTTGGCTTCGGCCGATTCAGTATCGGTCGTAGCAGTCTCTTCATCAGTCATCCTAACTCTCTCCAGCCCATCAATTAATGACGACTCCACCAAGGACACCATTGATAGAAAGCACGAACGTGACCTTTCGGAACGGGTCATCAGCTGTCATTTTAACCCAGTTTACGCGACGAACCGTGGCCTGGCTGCTCATCCCCTCAAGATCGCAGTTTGCGCGGCGACAAGCCTGATCGAAAGCGCGATCCGCCTCAAGTCTTCAGACAAGAAAGTCTGCCCATTTATTCAAGCGTAAGGTCTCCTGTTGAAAGTCACGTAAGCGGTCCATATTGGCTCGAAACTCAGGCTTCAGCTGACCACCCGCGTCGTAGAAAATATCACCTTCGCTGAATAGCCCCAACACGAAAACGATCAAACTAGAAACTCCCCGCTGCCCGAGCGACAACGGGGCGTGACGTTGCTGCGGCCATTGAGCTTGATTCGATCACGACGCTCACCTGACGGGTATCGCAACCGGGCGAATAGGTGCAGCATCAGCACCTCGAAGTTTCAGACTTCCCCCGATGAATGCGAACTCGTAAACGCCATCCTGGGACAACTCCTCCAGATAGGCGAGCTCGATGATCGGTGCACCTTGCTCAGCCAGCAGATAAGTGTGCACAGGCACGTAGTCGGTCTCGAGTTCAGATGAAAATGCCTCAAGACTCAAGTTGTCAGCGCCAACGATCATTGCGCCGCTCTCCTCGACAAGAAAACGGGCCGCTGCAAGACCGAGTCCGGGCGGGTTCTGCATATAGGCCGCAGTGTCGTCATAGACCTGCATACGGCCGGTGCGAATCAGCACAACGTCGCCTTCCTGAAGCTCGGTACCTTGCTTTGTGAGCGCCGCAATGAGATCACCGCGACTGATGCGATAGCCGTCAGCTAACATTTGCACGCTCTTGGCCGCAGCGACGTCAATCAGCACGCCGCGTGCAACGATAGGCGGAATGTTCTCTGCGCCACCAACTTGCCAGCCGCGATCGCCGAGGTGTGCATTTGCAGAGAAGCCATTCCAGATCTTGCCATCGAGCCCGAAGTGAACCAATGCGTCGATGTGCGTACCCATGTGTGTGTACATTGAAACCGCTGCTCCTGTGTAGCTGACGTGCTCATTCATTTTTGTACCGACGCCCAGCGGGTCGTCAACCACCGTGCCGTCGGGTGTGTGAGTCATCCAGATTCGATAGTGCGGGTCTCCGGCAGCTTGCCAACTCGGCATGCCGATGTAGTAGTCGACCGACAGGTCGTAGGTCTTGCCACCCGCGATTCTCGACAGAATCTCGTTTTGAGATTGCTCAGTGAGAAGATTAAGTCGGCCGATTTCGTCATCGGCGCCCCAGGGGCTTTGGCCGACATGTCGGTCTTCGGTGAGAGCAGAAGACATCAGCGCAAGCAGCAGAGTTGTGGTTAGTAGCGTCTTGGCAATTTTGTGGCTCGCCATTTTCAAGCTCCTTAGTTGTGTAGTGTGTATGTGCCGCGAGAGGGATCGCGGGCGACCGCGGTGACTCTGTGCCCGCGGGTCTGCGCCTCAACAACGACACGGCTACCTACTTGTCCCGTTGCTCCAAAAATCGTGATCTGCATGGGCCGGAACCCCTACGATCAATTCGGTAGATAGGCGCACCTTACTCGTCTTGTCCGAGTTGATAATCAGCGTAATCTGAACAATACTGTTCGCGTTTATTTTCTAATCGAGTTGAAATTGGCATCACTTGACGACATAGTGGTATTTGTTCAGGTGGTACGCGACGGTAGCTTTACCAACGCGGCTGAACGACTGGAGCTATCGCGGTCCGTTGTCAGCAAGTACGTCACCCGACTTGAAGAAAGATTGGGCGCGCGACTTCTCAATCGGACCACGCGGCGCTTGAGTCTTACGGAAGCCGGACAGGTTTTCTATGAGCGCAGCCGGCGGGGCTTAGAGGATATCGAGGAAGCGGAAGCGGAGGTTTCGCGACTGCAGGAAGAGCCTCGTGGGGTGCTGCGAATCAATTCGCCGATGTCATTCGGCATACTCCACATTGCCCCATTGCTACCCGACTTTCTGGAGCAGTATCCAGAGGTATCTGTCGACATGAACCTCGACGATCGCAAGGTGGATGTTGTTGAAGAGGGTTTCGACGTCTCGATCCGGATTACAGATTTACCCGACTCATCGCTGGTCGCGCGCCGGCTCGGGCCGTGCCGGCATACGATCGTAGCTGCACCGTCGTACCTGAAGACGCATGGAACGCCGCAAACTCCTGACGACCTTCGGGATCACAATATCATCGCGTACCAATACCAGGAATCAGCAACCCACTGGCATTTTCTTACGCCGGACAGGAAACAGGTTACTGTCCCGGTCGGTGGCTCAATCCAGATGAATAACAGCCTCGCGCTGCGAGAAGCGCTCTTGGGCGGAGTCGGCATTATGCGTACGCCGACGTTTGTCGTGGGCGGAGATATAGCCGCCGGTCGATTGATACCACTGCTAAGAAACTTCCAGACGCTCGAATTATCGATATACCTTGTCTATCCTCAACGGCGCCACCTGTCGCCCAAGATCCGAGCATTCGTGGACTTTGTGTCGGCCAGAATTACAGCTGAGCTGTACTGGGAGGCAGCGAGTTAGCGCCAGCGGGTAACTTCGCTGAATGTCCCGGCACGCGACGCGTTGTCTGGCGACAACCCGCTCGCCGGCAACTAGTCGATATTCGTAAACAGTATTGTTCCTTATTGCCAGATTATCTCGTCCTCGGGAGCTTGTAGTGTAGCTAGCAAAACTACCGAGGACCGAGAGATGAGCAGCACAACGGTTCAAGCAATTGCAAATAGTGACGAGTCAATACGCCAGCGCCAATTGTACTTGGCACTAACTACCTTGATCGCAGCCGGGCTGTTACTCGGCGTTTCTACCAACCTTGCAAAAGTGGCGCATGGCATCGGCATTGCACCGCTGGCCTACCTGACGTGGTCTCTGGCAGGTGCGGCGTTGATCTTGACGATTATCTCCTGGTTCAGAGGACGTATCGCCGCCTTGAATCGGCGCTCCCTGGAGTACTTTATCGTGGGCGGGTTCTTGACTAGCGCAGGGGCGAACCTCGTATTCTTCAGCGCTGTGCCCCATCTGGGTATCAGTTTCATAGCGTTGATGTTCTCTCTGCCGCCACTTCTGACTTACGTTGGCGCGTTGCTGTTGGGCATGGAGCGCTTCTGCTGGTGGCGCGCGACAGGCGTGTTCCTTGCACTTTCAGGAACGGCTTTTCTGGTGGCGAAGCAATGGCTAGCCCCGAACGCCGATCAATTCTGGATTGCCCTGACGCTCATTGGCCCGGTGCTGCTCTCGGCGGGTAACCTCTATCGCACTCGGCGCTGGCCGCCGGGCGAGAGTGCGGAATCCCTGGCGCCCGGCATGCTGCTCGGCGCCATTGTTATCCTCGTTGGATTTTCACTGCTGCCTGGCTGGTCGCTCGACCTCTCCACGCAAAGTGCCTACACCATTCCGCTGATCGGCATTCAGGCCGTGATCTTCGCCGGCCAGTTCCTGCTGCTCTTCGTACTGCAAAAAACCGGCGGACCCGTCTTTCTAAGCCTGATCGGTGGCGTCAGCGCAGTTTTTGGCGTGCCGATCGCCATGGTGTTGCTGGCGGAGCCCGTACTACCGGCTTTCGTGCCGAGCGCGACACTGATAGCCGCCGGCATCATCTCAATGCTGATTGGCGCAAAGGCCTGCGGACGCCACGTATTTCGATCAAAACCAGCTTTAGGCAAGCAATCATGACCGAATCGAAACTCAAGCATGACGACATTCCACAACCGACGGACGAATCCCGTTTGCACTTGTACCTTGCATGGGCTTGCCCGTTTTGCCACCGCGTTCTGGCAGCACTGACGCTGACTGGCCTCATCGAGCGTGTAAGCATTACCTGGATGCAAAATATAAAGGGACCCGCTGGCTGGGGGATTGCCCCCGGCAACGATCCGTTGTTCGCGGAGACCTCGATGAAGCGTGTCTACGAACGACTCGAGCCAGGCGCAGATCACCGGCCATCCGTGCCCCTGCTGGTCGATCTGTCCTCGCAAAAGCGGCTCTCCTCGAGTTCATCGCAAATAACCCGTTTTCTGGCGCGCGGTATGAACGGTGCGTATTCGGTGAATCACGACCTTGCGCCCGCTTCGCTCATCGAGAAGATCGACGCGATGAACGCCTGGCTGCATGACAACGTCAATAGAGCTGTCTATGCCGTAGGCTTCGCAGCGGAGCAGCGAGTCTACGAAGACAAGGTTGCGAGGCTCTTCCAATCACTCGATAAACTTGACAGCGGGCTTTCTGATCAGCCGTTTCTTTTTGGTGCCACTATCACCGAGAGTGACCTGTATCTCCTGGCAACGTTGGTGCGCTTCGATACCATCTACTATCCATTGTTCAGGTGCAGCTACCGGCGCATTGTCGACTATCCGGGGCTCTCCGCTTATTTCCAGCGGCTCTTGGAGATCGACGGCATCACAAGCACCTACGATCATGCCCTCAACAAACAACACTATTTCTGTAGCGTGATGCACGTAGGCGGAGAGATTATGGACTTCAACCCCTCTCGGCTTGTTCCTGTGGACTCGCAGATGTATGACGGATCGATCTCTGTACCGTCGAAATGGCAGGCGTGAGGCTTCACACTCTAGTACATTACGCAGTCGATGATCTCTGCCTCGCGCAAAAAGCAGTTCCTGTTCGTCGCCTCCCTGGCGACGCTGGTGCTGCGCGCGTTGACGCCCGACGGGTACATGATCGGCTCGGCGAAGAGCGGCCTGCTTTTCGAGCTATGCCCCGAGGGCGTGCCACCCGGGTTCTTACAAGCTCTCACCGGTGAACATCATCATGCGCATCATGGCGGCGAGGACGACAGCTCGTCCGTCAGCAGCTCACAGTGCCCAATCGGACATCTACTCTTCCCGGCTATCGCGGCGGACGTGGCTTCCCTTGCAATGGTTGTTGCGGCCGCGCCCCGGCCCAGCGACGTTCCTGCAAGGCCGCTGCTCGGGTCGCAGGTCCCGGGCTATCGTTCACGCGCCCCACCTGCCTGAATAGCACGCTAATACGTTCCAAGATTTATTGACGCGCTCCCGCTTGGGAGTGTGGTCGTGTGCATTCAGGAGAGAACAATGAACTCTTACACCATCACGGCTCTCGTGGCCGTGCTGCTGTTGCCGACCGTACTGGTCGCGCAACAACCCGCCGATGCGAAGAATCCCGCAATGGACGAGATTCGCGTGATCGGCAGAACCGTGACGACAGACCTCGCGAAAGTCGAGGTGCACGAGGAGATGCTGGTCGACACCGCTACGGTGCTCAAGGACATTCCGGGCGCCAATCTCAATGCGAACGGTCCCGTGACAGGCATCGCTCAGTACCGTGGCATGTACGGTGACCGAATTTCCGTCGTTGTTGATAAGCTCGGCGTAGTGTCCGGCGGACCCAACGCGATGGACGCGCCGCTATCATACGTTTCGCCCATGATCACCGATGAACTCGTTGTCGTGCGCGGCATCCCAAGCGTGTCGCTCGCATCCGAATCGATCGGTGGACATGTTTCTACCAGCGTGTCGCGCGGCGCTTTCAGTACTGACGCGCTTGCCCTGTCAGGCTTCGCAGGCAGCCGCTATTCAGGTAATGGCGACGTTACAACAACCGCGGGACGACTCACGCTGGCCAGTAAACGACACAAGCTGTCGCTCGCCGCGGAACTTGACGACGGCAACCAGATCACCACCCCGGTCGGCAAAATACGCCCCTCGCAGTTACACCGTGAGCGCTCTGAC
>JAUHZT010000054.1 GCA_030425905.1 Gammaproteobacteria bacterium | reverse complement strand
CAGCAGCCCGTGATCGACGAATACGCAGACGAGCTGGTCGCCAATGGCTTCGTGCAACAATGCTGCAACAACGGATGAGTCCACTCCGCCTGAGAGACCCAAGAGCACTTTGCCGTCACCCACCTGCGCACGCACTTTGGCGATTGAATCGGCAACAATATTGCCTGGCGTCCAGTCGCCCGACACCTTGCAGATATCGTGCACGAAACGCTCGATCATCTTCTGGCCCTGCGGCGTGTGCGTGACTTCCGGATGAAATTGCACACCGTAGAAATGCCGGTCGTGATCTTCCATGGCCGCAAGCGGCGTATTCGGGCTGCTCGCCGTGACCGTAAAGCCAGCCGGCACCGCTTCAACCCGGTCGCCGTGACTCATCCATACTTTCAGCAGGGGCTCGCCGCCGTCGTTATCGCTGAGCCCGCCAAACAACTGCGAGTCACGCGGCGTTATTTCAGCGTAGCCGAACTCACGGTGCGTGGACGCCTCGACTTTGCCGCCAAGTTCGGCCGCCATCGTCTGCATGCCGTAGCAAATTCCCAGCACGGGCACGCCAAGTTCGAAAACCACTTTCGAAACCTTCGGTGGCGCATCGAGATTCACCGACTCGGGACCGCCCGACAGCACGATACCGGACGGCGCGAAAGCGCGCAGTTCGTCATCGCTGATGTCCCATGGGTAGATCTCGGAGTACACACCGCATTCGCGAACGCGGCGGGCGATCAACTGCGTGTACTGACCACCGAAATCGAGTATTAGCAGCCGATGCGCATGAATATCCGGCACGCCGCTTTGTTCATTTGTTGCTGCCTGACTCATTGCTGCTTAACGTCCTTGCTTGGTCCGGTAGTTTGGCGCTTCCTTGGTAATCGTCACGTCGTGTACATGGCTCTCTGCCATGCCCGCGCTGGTGATGCGCACAAACTTCGGCCGGGTACGCATTTCTTCAATCGTACTGCTGCCGGTGTAACCCATCGCCGCACGCACGCCGCCGATCAACTGGTGCACGATAGCAACCAGGCTGCCCTTGTAGGCCACACGCCCTTCGATTCCTTCGGGAACGAGCTTTTCGAGCTCTTCGGTCGCGTCCTGGAAATAGCGGTCTTTCGAACCGTGCGACTGGCCCATCGCGCCAATCGAACCCATGCCGCGATACGACTTGTAGGAGCGCCCCTGGAACAGTTCGACTTCGCCGGGCGATTCTTCAGTGCCCGCAAACAAGCCGCCGATCATCACGGAATGTGCGCCCGCGACCAGCGCCTTGGCGATATCGCCTGAATAGCGAATACCACCATCGCCGATGAACGGGATGCCCTTGCCTTTGAGTGCGTCTGCCACTTCGGCTATGGCCGAGATCTGCGGCACACCGACACCGGCGACCACTCGCGTAGTGCAGATCGAACCAGGACCAATACCTACTTTGACGCCATCTGCCCCGGCCTCGACGAGGGCCAGTGCCGCATCGCCCGTGACAATATTGCCGCCGATGACCTGCACGTCAGGATGCAGCTTCTTGACCCGCCGTACGCGCTCCAGCACGCCTTTGGAGAAACCGTGCGAGGTATCGACGACTATTACGTCAACGCCAGCCTCGACCAGGGCCGCCACGCGTTCGTCGGTGTCGTAACCCGTACCTACCGCCGCACCGACACGCAGTGCACCGCTCGTATCCTTGCAGGCTCTCGGGTAATCCTTCGCTTTCTGGAAGTCCTTGGCCGTGATCATGCCCTTGAGTTCCTGATCGCCATCGACCACCAGCACTTTCTCGATGCGGTGCTTGTGCAACAGCGACAACACCTCGTCCTTGTCCGCATTCTCACGCACCGTAACGAGGCGCTCCTGCGGCGTCATCACGGTCGAGACGGGCGCATCAAACTGGGTCTCAAAACGCAGATCTCGATGGGTCACGATGCCAACGGTCTTGCGGTCGCTCACGACCGGCACGCCGGAAATACCCATCGACGCCGTCAGTTCCAGCACTTCGCGGATCGTCATGTCGGGGCTGACCGTGATCGGGTTACGCACGATACCGCTCTCAAACTTCTTTACCGCCAGCACCTGGCGCGCCTGTTCCTCTACCGACATGTTCTTGTGGATGATGCCGAGGCCGCCTTCCTGCGCCAGCGCAATGGCGAGCCGCGACTCGGTCACAGTGTCCATTGCCGCCGCCAGGATCGGGATATTCAGCGTAATTTCGGCGGTCAGGCGGGTGCTCATGTCCACTTCTCGTGGCAAGACGTCGGAATAGCCGGGTTGCAGCAGTACGTCGTCGAACGTTAGTGCGTCAGTTGCGATCCGCAGTGACTCTGGGTATGCAGAAGGACGGGAGTTGTTGGATTCGCTCATTGTCTGTCGCTCGCATTGGGACCGCTGCCCGGCCACTTTGGGGGGGTTATTACCAGCGAGCGCGGACCGAAGTTATTCGGGCCGCGCTCGCTGACGATAGAAGGCTTGATCTGCGAATTCTACGCTGCTCGGAAATTCGGGTAAACGGGTATACTCGCCTGCGTGAGTATTTCCGAGCAAAAGTCACCCGAATTGTCAGCCATTTCGGTCAGCCAGCTGAACCGCAAGGTCAAACAGCTACTGGAACAGGGCCTGACACGACTGTGGATCGAGGGCGAAATCTCCAACCTTGCGCGACCTGCATCCGGGCATTTGTATTTCACCCTAAAGGACGACGGCGCGCAGGTGCGGGCTGCTTTCTTCCGGCAACGGCAGCGTGGTCCGAACATCGGCCTCAAGAACGGCGACAAGGTGCTCGCATATGGTCGCGTTGGACTTTATGAGCCACGCGGTGACTACCAGCTCATTGTCGAGCGCGTAGAACCGGCGGGCGAAGGTGCGCTCAAGCGTGAATTCGACAAGCTTAAGCGTAAATTGCAGGCTGAGGGCCTGTTTGACGACGCGCTCAAGCAGCCTTTGCCGGCGCTACCGTCTCGTATTGGTGTCATCACCTCGCCTACCGGCGCCGCCATTCGCGACATTCTCAGCGTCCTGCGGCGACGTTTTCCGGCAATCCCTGTCACGATCTACCCGAGTGCGGTCCAGGGCGACGCCGCACCGGGTGAGTTGCTGGCCGCGCTCAATCTCGCGGTCCAACGTGACGAATGCGACGTCTTGCTGCTCACGCGCGGCGGCGGCTCGCTTGAAGACCTGTGGGCGTTCAACGACGAGACGCTGGCGCGCGCAATCGTGAGCTGCCCGATTCCGTTGATCAGCGCTGTCGGGCACGAAGTGGATTTCACCATTGCGGACTTTGTCGCTGACGTTCGCGCGCCGACACCGTCGGGTGCGGCCGAGATTGCCGTACCGGACAGCCAGGACATACTCCGCAACGTCAATGCGCTCGCATTGCGCATCGGCCGGCTGGGCCGGCGCGCTCTTGAAGATCGCGCGCAGACGCTCGACTGGCTCGGACGGCGGCTGCTGCAGGGCAGCCCGGCTGCAAGCGTCGCACGCCAAGCTGACCGCTTGCGCGAGTATCAGGGCCGCCTGCGTGCGGCCGTGCGCGACCAGCTTGCCGAGCGCAATGAGCAGCTCCACGCGCTGCACAATACGGTGCTGCAACACTCTCCCGCTATCCGCATTGAGCGCCTGATCAGTCGCAACAATACGCTGACACAACGTCTTGCCGCCGCGGGCACGCGCTCGGTGGCTGATCTTGGCCATCGTTTGCGACTTGCCGCAAAGGGCCTGCACGCTGTCAGCCCGCTGGCAACGCTCGATCGCGGCTATGCCATCGTGACCGACGCAGAGAACGGCCGCGCTCTGCTGAGTACCGGCAAGCTTAAACCCGGCGATGAGGTGCATGCGCGCCTGCACGATGGCGAATTCCTCGCCTCTGTCCGGAAAATACTGAAATGAAGCGGTACGGGCTCGCCTTGCTGCTGGCGCTCTGGATGGCACCCGCAAGCGCCAATCCGCAAAACTCGCCGTGGCCCGGTGGCATCGCTATCGTCGATCTCGCAGCGGCAAGCGAACCCATGCCCGTTGTTACGCTTGGCGACCGGCGTGCGCTGGTTTATAGCAGTGAACAACGCTGGTTTGCGGCCCTGGGTGTAGCACTCGACACCACGAGCGAAACGCTGGCGTTTTCCGTCGATGGCATCGAGCGGACAGTGCCGCTGCGCAGCCATGCCTACCGCGAACAACGATTGCAGATTGCTAACAAGAGTTACGTCAATCCCGCCCCCGAACAGCTCGAACGCATTGCGCGGGAACGCAAGATCATCGACGCCGCGCTCGGCAACTTCGATGCTCGACCGGTCGGCGAATTGCGCCTGGCCGTGCCCGTGGCGGGTCCACGCAGTTCAAGTTTCGGATTGCGGCGCTTCTACAATGATCAGCCACGCTCGCCACACAAGGGCATGGACATCGCCGCGACAGAAGGCACACCCGTCCAGGCGCCCGCAAACGGCATCGTCACGGCGAGCGGTAATTTCTTCTTCAATGGCAACACGGTGATCGTGGATCATGGCCAGGGACTTGTGACCATGCATTGCCACCTGAGCAAGATAAGTGTGCGCGATGGCCAGGCGCTGCAATCCGGCGAGGTTCTCGGACTGGTTGGTAGCACCGGCAGGGTTACGGGGCCGCACCTGCACTTCGGTGTCTATCTCAACGGCACGGCCGTCGATCCGGCCATCCTGCTTCCGTAAAACCTAGTCGCAGTCGCAGGACTCGAAGAATCCGCACAGCACGGGGCGAAACGCATCCATCTCCACGAGAAATGAATCGTGCCCGCGGAGGCAATCGAGACGGACGAACTTCGTATCCGGGCAAACCTTTGCAAGACCGGTTGCCAGCTCTTCCTGCTGGTGGATCGGAAACAGAATATCGGTACGTACGCCGATCACCAGCGCACGGTCGAGTTTCAAACGCCTGAAACCCGCGTCCAGCGAACCGCCGTACTCGGCAAGATCAAACAGGTCGGACGCATGTGACAGGTACAGGTAGCAGTTAGCGTCGAAACCGCCCGTGAATTTCTGCGCGTTGTTTTCGAGATAGGATTCCACGGCGAATTCGGACTTGAACTGACTGCCGCGAACCTCGTCCGTTGAACGCTCGCGACCGAAGCGGGCGCGCCACTCCTCGGCCGACCGATAGGTGATCATGCCAAGCTTGCGCGCCAGCCGCTGCCCGCTAAGTGGCGGGTCGGATTCAGCATAGTTGCCGTCCTGCCACTTCGGGTCTGAACGAATCATCTCGCGCTGCAAGGAGCGCACGGCGATCGAGAATGGTTCAGCACGCGTCGCCGACGAGATCGAGACGAAAGCGCTCGCACTGCCCGGATGCCGCACACAATAAGCGAGCCCGCTCATACCGCCCATCGAACAGCCAACAACAGCGTGCAGCTTGTCGATACCCAGGTGCTGCACCACGCCCCACGCACCCTCCGCAACGTCCTCAAGCGTCAACACCGGAAAGTCGAGCCGGTAGGGCTTGCCGGTAACCGGGTCAACTGAAGCCGGCCCGGTCGAGCCGAAACAGCTACCGAGCGAATTAACGCAAATGATAAAAAAGCGATCGCTGTCCAGCGGCAAGCCGGAGCCGATCATGTCCTCCCACCAGCCAGGCGACTGGTCTTCGCTCGACGACGCCGCGTGCGCCGACGGCGACAGGCCGCTAAAGACGAGGATCGCGTTGCTGCGCTCTGCGTCCAGTTCACCCCAGGTTTCGTAAGCGAGCGTTGGTGACTGGATACAGCCGCCGCGATGCATACGGAACGGCCCGTCGAGGGTGACTGTCTTGCGTGCCTTGCTCATGGTCTGCAGTAAGTCCTATTTCTTGACGTGTTTCATCAGTCGCTTGCGCTTCTGTTCCTGGCGCGGCGTCAATTTATTGCGCCGGCCCTCGAACGGGTTCTTGCTCGACTTGAAGGACAGCCGTACGGGCGTGCCTTTGAGCTTGAACGCCTTGCGAAAGCGGTTGATAAGGTAACGGCGATACGCTTCCAGAATCTTTTCAGTCTGGTTACCGTGAATCACGATGACCGGCGGATTGCGGCCGCCCTGGTGCGCATAGCGAAGCTTGATGCGTCGCCCACGCACAATCGGCGGCGGATGAGCGATGACCGCCGCTTCAAGTTCACGTGTCAGCTCCGTTGTCGACATGTCGCGATTCGCGGCGTGGTAGGCACGCATAACGGCGGGCAGCAAGTCGCCAACCGCCGTACCGTGCAAGGCTGAGATGGTCATTCGCTCGGCGAAATCCAGAAACGGCAGCTTACGGTCCAGCTCGTCCCGCACGTGTTTGCGATGATCGGCATCCAGACCGTCCCATTTGTTGGTCACAACGACCAGCGCGCGACCGCGCTGCAGTATCAGGCCCAGCAAACTGACGTCCTGCTCGGTAACACCTTCCTGCGCATCGATGACCGCGACCACGACCTGCGCACGCTCAATGGCCTGTAGCGCTTTGACGATACTGAATTTCTCGATCGCTTCGTGGACTTTGGATCGGCGCCGGATGCCGGCCGTGTCAATCAGCAGGTACTTTCTGTCGTTGCGCTCGAATTCCACCGACACGCTGTCGCGCGTGGTGCCGGGCTGGTCGTAAACCACCATCCGTTCCTCGCCCAGCAGGCGATTCGCCAGTGTCGATTTACCCACGTTCGGCCGACCGACGATGGCGATGCCAATGGGCTGGTCTTCGTCGTGCTCGGCGCTGTCAAGCGGCTCGTCGGCTTCCGGGTCTTCATCCTCAACGAATTCTTCGAGGACCGCATCCATCAGTGCGCTGATGCGGTCGCCGTGTGCGGCCGAAATGGCGATCGGTTCGCCGATACCCAGTGCATGAAATTCCGCGCCAACAATATCGTTGTCGAGACCTTCAGCCTTGTTAACTGCGAGCCAGGTACGAGGCGCGTGTTTGCGCACCAGGCTGGCAACGTGCTGGTCGGCACCCGTGACACCTTCACGGCCATCGACCATGACAATAGCCACGTCGGCTTCCTGCAGAGCGCGCAGCGTCTGCTCCACCATCATCTCTTCGATGCCTTCTTCGCCGCCCGCCACGCCGCCGGTGTCGATAACCAGGTAGGGCACGGGGCCAAGCTTGCCGAAGCCGTACTGGCGGTCACGGGTCAGGCCCGGGTAGTCCGCTACGATGGCGTCCCGGGATCGGGTAAGACGATTGAACAGCGTCGATTTGCCAACATTGGGGCGGCCGATCAACGCGACGACGGGTAACATCAGGTGCGCATCGACACTAGGTGTCAGCTGCCCTCTTCAGTATTCGCAGCCGGTTCGTTCCTGTTCGGTTCCGGCCGCAATATCGTGTAAGCGGCAAGTTCGCCGGCGTCGTTCTGCACGTACAGGTTCTCGCCCTCAGCAAAGGGGGCCGTACTGATTGCTGAACCGCCGAAGCGCTCGCGCGCCAGGTACTCGCCGTCTACGTTACTGAAGAAGTGCAGATAACCCTCAAAGTCGCCTACCACGACGGTTGCCAGGAACGGCACTGGCAGCGTTGGTTCGCGCCGCAGCAGAATATCCTGGCGCCAGTCTTCCGCGCCGGTACGCCGGGCCAGCGAAATAACGATCCCTTCGTCCTGCGTCGTGTACACATTGTTCCAGTCGGCAGAGAGTCCCTCGAAACTCGAGATCTCAAGTGACCAGAGCACCTGGCCGGACTCGGCTGCGATTGAACTGATACGGCCGTTATAGCCGGCCGCATAAATGTCCTGGCCAACAGCAACAACCGCGCCGTCCACGTCGGACAGGCGCTCAAGATCAGAGCGGCCTGTCGGCGGTGCAAGCAGGGCTTCCCACTGCGTTGCGCCCGACTCGATATCAATAGCCAGCAGGCGACCATTGTCGAAACCCGTGACGACCGAGGAGCCAACGACAACCGGCGATGCCGTGCCACGCATTGTCAGTGCCGGCATTGACTGGATAACGGTCCAGTCGGTACGCCCGTCAAACAGCGACAGTGAACGCAGCCGGTTATCGACGGTCTGGATAAAAACCTTGCCTTCGGTAATCACCGGAATAGCCAGCGACTCGCCTTTGATATCGGCACGCCAGCGTTCGCTGCCATCTTCCGCCGACAAGGCGATGACAAAGCCATCGGCCGATACAACAATCACATAACCTTGTCCGACGCCGACACCCGCCGAAACAGGCGTATCCAGTTCCGTGCGCCAGATGCGTTTACCGGTATTTGGCTCGAACGCTGAAACCCGGCCATCCGAACTGGTCGCGTAAACACGATTGCCGTCACTGCCGGGCCGCAGCGCGAGCCGCAAAAACTCTGCATCGTCGCCCAGTTTGTTGCTCCACAGGCGCTTGACGTCAATTTTGTCCTTGATATCTACCAGCTCTGCCGGCTGCAGTTCCTCGTCATCATCACCAAAAAGACCGCAGGCGCCGAGCGTGACAGTCACGCACAGGAGGGCAAAGAGCCGCATGCCTGGGTTCAGATTGATCATTCGACGACCTCGTCGCCAGTCGTGTCTGTAGCTTCGTCGCCAGACTCATCGCCACTGTCTTCGGCGGCCAGCGATGCGGTCGCGAGCGGCAGGTCCAGCAATTTGAGCTGCACGAAACTCTGGTCCACGGTAGCGGATTGGCTGGATTCGCCCAGTGCCAGTTGATACGCGCCGCGTGCATCTTCGTACTGCCCGAGCGCAACATAAGCGTCGCCCAACGCTTCGGCGTAGCGCGCTGCAAACGCATTACTGTCGCTCTGCGGTTCCAGCAGGCTCACCACTTCTTCGGCTTTGCCCTGGTACAACATGACCTTGGCCAGGCGCAGGCGTCCGATATGCTTGAACTCTTCGCCCGCATCGCTTTCGAGCAATTCAGTTAGCGTATCGGCAGCGTCCTGATCGCGGTTCTTGTCCATGTATATGCGTGCCAGCAAGAGCCGCGCCTGCCATGCGTAGGCGCTGTCGCCATGCTCTGCGACAATATCGGCCGTCACGGTTTCCGCCATGTCGAGATTCTCATCCACAACGCTGTTGGCCAGCTTCTCGTACAGGAGCGAGGCTTCCTGTTGCGCCTTGAGTTGGCTGGCAGTGTAGTAATTGAGTCCAAACAGGAAACCCGCGCCCAGCACCACGCCGGCGATGACGTATTTGCCATACTCCGACCACCAGCTACGCATTTGCTCCAGTTGTTCTTTTTCTGACAGTAGATCGTCCACTTCTTCGCCTTTTTCCCTGTTCCGGCCGATGCGCCGGAAACCTTCAGTTAGTGCTGCCTAGTTTGCCAGTCGCACCGCGAGTTCGTTTACCAGCTCCGCGCGTGCCACTGTTGTTTGGTCCTCATTACTGCGTAATGGTTTCAATCCTATCTGCCGGGCTGCAACTTCCGCATCGCCCAGCACCAGCGCGTATTCCGCCAGGCTCTTGTCCGCCCGCTTCATTTGCGACTTGAAACTGCCGCCACCGAGATTCACCTCGATGCGCGTACCCGGCAAACTGTCGCGCAATTCTTCGGCCAGCGCGAATGCTTCAGCCTCCGCCTCGGCCCCCACCGCGACGATATAGCAGTCCGTATGCGCCGCTGGCGCGCGTCCACCGCAGGCCTCGAACAGGTCAACAAAGCGCTCTATCCCCATCGCCCAGCCGATGGCCGGCGTTGCTCGTCCACCGAGCTTCTCAACCAGGCCATCGTAGCGCCCGCCCGAACACACGGCGCCCTGTGCGCCCAGCGCATCGGTCACCCACTCAAAGACCGTGCGATTGTAGTAATCCAGTCCGCGCACCAGGCGCGGATTGATCTCGTACGCAACGCCCGCGGCATCCAGCAACGCCCTGAGCTTGGCAAAATGCTCGGCCGACTCCGTGTCCAGGTAGTCCAGCATCACGGGCGCAGCCTCGATCAGCGACTGCATTTCGGGGTTCTTGCTGTCCAGAATGCGCAGCGGGTTCTGTTCGAGGCGGCGAATACTATCCTGATCCAGCGCACTTTTCACGCCGGAAAAGTAAGCCACGAGGGCCTCCCGGTAGCGGGCCCGCGACTCCGGCACACCCAGCGAATTGATCTGCAGAACGAGTTTATCGATCCCCAGCACCTGCCACATGCGCGCCGACATGATAATCAGCTCCGCATCCACGTCCGGCCCCTCGAAACCCAGCGCTTCTACATCGAACTGGTAAAACTGCCGGTAGCGGCCCCGCTGCGGCCGCTCGCGGCGAAACATCGGTCCGGATGTCCACAGCTTTTGCCGCTGATTGTGCAGCAGACCATTGGTGATGCCGGCGCGCACCATGCCAGCGGTCGCCTCCGGACGCAGTGTCAGGCTCTCGCCACCCCGATCCTGGAAGGTATACATCTCCTTCTCAACGATATCCGTTACTTCGCCGATCGAGCGCTTGAACAGATCAGTCTGCTCAAGCAATGGCAGGCGAATTTCCGAGTAGCCGTAGGACTGCACAATATCGCGGACCACGCCTTCGAGGTACTGCCAGGTCGCTGTCGCGGCAGGCAGAATATCGTTCATTCCTTTGACTTGTTTCACTTGCACGGGATCAGTTCTTTTTATGAGGGATTGTTAATGGTGAAGCGAGCTGTCCGGCCACGGCGACTGCCCGGACCGATTGGGTAGTCGACCCCGTTGACCCGCAACGAAACGTTGTCAGCGTCGCCGAACAATACCGCTAAAGGTGCTTCGCCGGAGACTGTGACGCTACGGCCTTCCACGCCGAGGTCGAAAAACAGTTGTTCGCCATTGGCGTCGGTAATCTCGGTCCAGCAGTTGCCGCTGAACAGCAGCGACACCTGCACTTCCCCTGCCGCCGGCTCAGGATCGGGCAGCGGCGTTGGCAGGCTTGATTCCTGCCGGGTCGCTGGCTCGGTATCGATCGCTGCCTCGGCCACCGGCTCTTCCACCGGTGTCTCGCTTGTACGATCGTCCACCGCCGGATCCGGCGCCGGTGCGGCCGGTTGTGGCAGGGTCATCTGGCCGCTCTGTTCGAGTTGCGATTCGGGCACTTCACGTACGGCGAACCACCAGTACACCGCGGCCGCGATCGCGATCAGTAAAATAGCGAGCAGCCAGCGACCCGGCCGAATTTCACGCACCGGCTTGTGTACCTTGCCAACCAGTGGCGGCATGCCGTCGGAACGTGTCAGCTCGTAGTAATCCGCCATTACATCGTCGGCACTGATACCAACCAGTTGCGCGTATTTCCTGATATGCCCTTTCGCAAACACCGGCGCGCCAAAAACCTCAAACTCATTGCGCTCCAGTGCGCGCAGCTTTGGCTCGTCAAGATGCAGTTCTTTCGCAATTTCCAGAATTGCGATTTGCTTCTCGCGGCGCGCATTGGCCAGCCGCTCGCCGGCCTTCGGCCCCTGCTCTTCGACCGTGACTTCGTCGTCGGTCTTCTCAATATCGTCAGTCATGTCAGCCAGACTGCGAAATCTTCTTGGATTCGGGTGAATCCGGAAAATCACGCATGAGTTTGTTGGCGCACTCCGTTCGCGCCCTGTCGTCGCCGAGTTTTCCTTCGATCAGGGTACACAGGTAGAGCACCGACGGGTTGTCGGGATTCGCGCTGCGAAAACGCTGCATGAAAGCGCGCGCCGCGAGGTCGTTGCCGACCTGGTGATTCAGCAAGGTCATTTGCAGCAACGCCTCCGGATAGCTCGCCTTGCGCTCCAGCGCAGCGCGGAAGTATTCCTCTGCCTTGGCATAGTCCGGCTTCTGCATCATGCAGACACCCGCATTGGTCATCATGACTTCAGGATTGTCGTTAGTAACCGCCTTAATTGAACGATCAAGCTGCACCTGAGCGTCGTCAAAGCGCTTTTGTCTGCACAGGAACACCGCGTAGGCGTTCTGCACATCGAAATCGCGCGGCGCAAGCCGCACTGCCTTATCGTGCGCTTCCTCGGCAAGGCGCAGGTTCTCCAGCATTTCGTAGGTTGCGCCCAGCGTCGACCAGACGATGGCGCGCTTCGGGTCCTGACCAATCGACTGCATCAGCCGGTCGCGCGCCAGGTCGTAATTTCCGGCCTGGAAGTAACGCACCCCAAGCTGGAAATTAACGTTAGCCGCTTCGCCCTGATTGGCCTCGGGTTTCGGCGTGCCTGTAGTTGACGATACGCAACCCGCCAGCAGACACAGGAACACAATTCCTGAAAATATTCGTTCGCAAGTTGTCACGCTGATCTCATCCCCACAGGTTTATCAAAATGATTCAGGCGCTTGCCGCCCGTACCTTTTTCTCACCGAGCCGTACACGCACCCGGTCACTGACTTTACCCGCCAGCTGCCCGCATGCGGCATCAATATCGTCACCGCGCGTCTTGCGTGTTGTAGCAACCAGTCCACGCTGTCGCAGCCGCTCCTGGAAATGCCGTATCGTATCCGCCGATGAGCGTGCAAATTCGTTGCCGGTAAACGGATTAAAGGGTATCAGATTCACTTTTGCCGGCTTGCCGAGCAACAGCGCGGCCAACTCATCGGCATGCTGCAGCGAATCGTTTACATCACGCAACATGACGTACTCAAACGTAATGAAGCGATTTGAATGTTTGGCCGCATAGCGCCAGCAGCTCTCGAGCAACTCGCTGATCGGGTGCATTTTGTTGATGGGCACCAGGCGATTGCGCAACTCGTCGTTCGGTGCGTGCAACGATACAGCCAGGGCGACGTTGCAGTCGTCAGCCAGCTTCTCGATGTTCGACACAATTCCCGACGTGCTGACAGTGACACGCCTGCGTGACAAGCCATAGGCCCAGTCAGAAACGAGTAACTCCAGCACCGGAATGATGTTCTTGTAGTTCGCCAGCGGCTCGCCCATGCCCATGAATACAATATTGCTAACGGCGGCTTCGCCGTTGGGGCGACGCGGCAACTGCTGCATCGCATGCCAGACCTGGCCGATTATTTCGGCCGACGTCAGGTTGCGATTAAAGCCCTGCGCGCCGGTCGCGCAAAAAGCGCAATCAAGTGCGCAGCCAACCTGCGACGAAATACACAGCGTGCCGCGCGTGGCTTCGGGAATGAACACCGTTTCAACAGCCTGACCGAAGCCGCTCGCAAACAGCCATTTAACCGTGCCGTCCTTCGAGTCCTGGCGCAGCTTGGTTTCGGGTAAGCGAACTTCCGCGCATGCGTCGAGTTTCTCGCGCAGCTTCAGAGACAGGTCGGACATCGCCGAAAAGCGGGTTTCACCCCGCTGGTAGATCCACTGCATTAGCTGACGGGCACGAAACGGCTTCTCACCGAGTTCGGCGAAGAATTGCTCGAGGCTGCCTTGCGGCAGCCCCAGCAGATTCAACTTGTCAGCACTTGCCGTCATTACGATCCGTTGTGCTAGCGCGTGCGCGGGCAAATGCCATCGCTGAAGAAGAAGGCAATTTCATTTGCCGCCGTTTCGGCCGCATCGGAACCGTGCACGATGTTCTCTTCGATGCTGTCTGCAAAATCTGCGCGGATGGTGCCAGCTTCTGCATCGGCGGGGTTTGTCGCGCCCATGATATCGCGATTCTTCGCAATCGCATTCTCGCCCGACAAGGCTTGCACCATGACCGGACCGGAAGTCATGTAGCTGACCAGGTCATTAAAAAACGGGCGCTCTTTATGAACGGCATAGAAACCCTGCGCCTGCTCTTTGCTCAGGTGCATCATCCGGGCCGCAACAATCTCAAGTCCGGCTTTTTCAAAACGCGAGTAGATCTCGCCAATCAGGTTTTTTTGCACGCCATCGGGTTTGATGATGGAGAGCGTCTGCTCAACTGCCATGGGTTTTCCTTTTAGGATTTAGAGTGAAGAGTGATAAATCGGGGCCGGCCTCGCTGGCCAGTTCCGGGAAGTGACGTAAACCCGCGATTTTACGTGGCAAATCCGGGTCCGGCAATGAATCGACAGGCGATCAGATATTGAAACTCTCGCCGCAGCCACATTCGCCGGTGATATTCGGATTGCGGAAGCTGAAGGCCTCGTTGAGCCCGTTCTTGACGAAATCGACTTCGGTACCGTCAATCAGCGGCAGCGCCTCGGGGTCGACCACGACTTTGACGCCCTTGTCCTCGAAAATAACGTCGGTCGGCGCAATTTCATCCGCGTAATTGATCACGTAGGAATAGCCTGAGCAGCCCGTCTTGGTCACGCCAAGGCGGAGGCCGACGCCTGCGCCACGCGCATCAAGGTAGCTGCGAACCCGCGAAGCCGCTGAGTCTGTGAGTGATATCGCCATAGATTTGAATGATTTAGAGCTAAAGTCCTGGAAAACAAGATGCGCTCAGGTCCCAAGCGACCGCACAGCATCCTCGAGCACTAGTATACGGCCTGTTTTCTCTACAGGTATACCCAGACTTTGCATAAGCGACTGCGCGTTGAACCCGCCCAGCTCACTAACCGGCCGCCCCTCATAGTCCCGGCAGAAGGCCTCGCTTGCGGCGATCAGGTGCGGGCAGCCCCATGCCTGGTAGCGCAGCGCCTCGATGCGCGTGCCATCAAGCGTCATCCACAGCGCAATGCGCACGCCCTGCCGGTCCAGCCGGACTGACCTGCCGCCGGCCAGTCGCCCCGCATGCGCGGTGTCTGCGAACAGGCGGCGCACGGCGCTGCTGTAGGGGTCGTTCTCGCTCATGCGGCCTGTCCCGGCGCCAGTGCCCGCAGCCGTTCGACAGCTTGAATGTAGTGGCCGACAGCAAATTCGATGTCGGCCGAGCGGGTCTGGCGCCCATAGCTGAAGCGGATCGCGCTTTGTGCGGCCGCATCGCTGCGGCCCATCGAGCGCAACACCATCGAGGGCTCCCGATCCTGCGAATTGCAGGCCGAGCCCGTCGCGACACACACGGGTTCCATCGCCAGCAGCAGGCTCTCGCCTTCAACGTCATCGACACTGACATTGAGAATGCCCGGGAACGAATGCTCGGGGTCGCCATTCAGGCGGAGGCCGTCAAGATTGCGAATGCCCTGCCAAAGCTGGTCGCGCAACGATTCGAGGTGCTTGAGGTCGGCGGGAATGCGGCCCTTCGCAAGCTCGGCGGCGCAGCCCAGTGCCGCGATCATTGGCACTGGTAGCGTGCCCGGTCGCCGGCGCCGTTGCTGGCCGCCGCCAAAGAACAACGGCTCGATGTGGCAACCCGGGCGCTCATTGATATACAAGGCACCGATACCCTTGGGGCCGTAGAACTTGTGGGCCGTCAGGGACAATAAATCGACCGGCATTGCGGCCAGGTCGAGCGGCAGTTTGCCAACCGCCTGCGCCGCGTCCACATGGAACAGCACGTCAGCGTCCCGGCACAGTTGGCCGAGCTGCTCAATGTCCTGCACCACCCCCGTCTCGTTGTTCACGGCCATGATTGACACAAGCTGTGTGTCTTCACGCAGGGCGTTTTTCAGGCTCTCAGGGTTGAGCCGCCCGCTCTCGTCCGGCGCAAGCCAGGTCAGCTCGAAGCCGTCGCGCTCAAGCGCACGCAGCACATCCCGTACGGCCTTGTGCTCGGACGGCATGCTGACCAGGTGCCGCCCACGCTTTTGCCGGTAACGCGCCGCGCCGATAATCGCGAGATTGTTTGATTCGGTCGCACCGGAAGTCCATATGAGTTGCTGCGGATCGCAATTGAGTAAATCGGCGAGCTGGCCCGCCGCCGTAGCGACCAGCGCCTGCGCTCGTCGCCCGGCCGGGTGCACCGCCGACGGGTTCGCGAAATCACTGCCGGACGTCAACAGTCGCGTCATGAGCTCGGCAACCTTCGGCGCAACCGGGGTCGTGGCAGCATAGTCGAGGTAGACGGTGCGCTCGCTCACTGCTCGTTCTCGCTATCAGTGCCGTCGGGTAGTTGGCGCTGTACCGAAGTGAGCACCCCACGCAGTATATTCAGCTCGTTCTGATCTGGCCGTGCCCGGATAAACAGGCGCCGCAAGCGCCGCATCAAATGGCGCGGATTGTCCGGGTCGAGAAAGCCGGTGCGGGTCATGACCTCCTCGAGATGCGCGTAAAAATGCTCCATCTCATCGTTGGTGGCAAGCGGCGCGTCTGCGAGGTAAGCCGGCTGTTTTTCAGAGCGTGCGGCGCGAATTTCGTAGGTGACCACCTGCACGGCCATCGCAAGATTGAGCGAACTGAATGCGGGGTCGGTGGGTATGGACAACAGCGTATCGCACAGATCGAGATCGGCATTGCACAAGCCGGTCTTCTCGGGACCGAACACGGCAGCAACCTTGCCCGCCGCCGATTCCTGCACCAACCGCTCGGCCGCGTCACGGGCATCGAGACAGGGCCAGTTGATCGCTCGTGAGCGCGCACTCGCGCCTGCAACGTACACGCAGCCGGTTAAGGCATCCGCCAGCGAAGCGTGGCAGGTGGCGTTCTGCAGCACGTCGTCCGCGCCCGACGCCCGTGCCGTGGCCTCGTCATGCGGAAAATAGCGCGGTTCCACAAGCGCCAGCTCACTGAGGCCCATATTTTTCATGGCACGGGCAACCGCGCCAATATTGCCGGGGTGCGTGGTGCCAACCAATACAATGCGTATGTTCATCTGTGCGGCGTGCCGACCTTAACGGAGCGTACAAAGTCCGGTATTCTACCGCTCCGGCCGATGCGGGCCGAGTTCTTTAGAACACGTTCTTTAACCTGGATGGAATCGTTTAATGCACGCACTGCTAAATGTGGCGGTTATGGCGGCTCGACGCGCCGGTGACACGCTCATTCGAAAGATGAAAAACCTCGACAAGCTGAATATCGAGGAAAAGGGCTACAACGATTACGTCAGCGATGCCGATAAAGCCGCGGAACAGGCGGTCATTGCTACCGTCCAGAAACACTACCCCGAGCACGCCTTCCTGGCCGAGGAGTCCGGCGTTTCGGGACAATCTGACCATATATGGATCATCGATCCGCTCGACGGAACCACCAACTACCTGCACGGTTTCCCCGTCTTCGCGGTGTCCATTGGTGTGCAGATCAAAGGCCGCATGGAACACGCGGTTGTGTACGACCCGATGCGCCAGGAACTGTTCACCGCATCGCGCGGTGATGGCGCGCAACTGGATGGGCACCGGATTCGCGTCAGCGGCCAGAAGCAGCTGAATCGCGCGCTGGTTGGCACCGGTTTTCCGTTCCGCCAGATCGATCAGGACATCACGCCGTACATGAACATGCTCAGCAAGGTGATTCGCAATACGTCAGGCGTGCGCCGGCCTGGCGCGGCTGCGCTCGACCTCTGCTACGTTGCCGCAGGCCGACTCGATGCGTTTTTCGAAACCGGCCTGGCACCCTGGGATCTTGCAGCGGGCAGCCTGATCATTCGCGAGGCAGGCGGGATCATTTCCGGGCTGGACGGTGCTGAGACCTACATGGACACCGGCAGCGTGCTCTGCGGCACGCCGAAAATTTACGCCGAGCTGGCGAAACTCTGTGCCCGCGAAATCAAGGCGTTAGCACCCTAGCACGGCGACGCGCTTGGCAGCCGATACGCCAAGCCAAGGCCGCCCGCAAAGCCGGCCTGTGT
Organism: Gammaproteobacteria bacterium; assembly: GCA_030425905.1. Taxonomy (GTDB): domain Bacteria; phylum Pseudomonadota; class Gammaproteobacteria; order Steroidobacterales; family Woeseiaceae; genus UBA1847. Next base: position 2,299 of record JAUHZT010000054.1, on the reverse strand, counting down.
GTGCAGCAATCAGGGCAGGTCGTCGACCAGGCTCGGGTCTTTGACGGGCTCCAGCAAGTCCTGCTGATTGACGCCCAGCAACAAGGCCGTGGCGCTGGCGGTGTAGATCGAAGAATAGGTACCGACAATGATGCCGACGATCAGCGCGATCGAGAATGGCGCGATCGACTCACCGCCGAGCAGCAACAGGGCAGCCAGCACCAGCAAGGTTGTCAAACCCGTGATGATCGTCCGCGCAAGCATTTCGTTGATTGAAATATTCATCGACTCTTCGGCTGAAAGACCGCGCAGCTTGAAGAAGTTTTCGCGAATACGGTCGAAAGCAACAACGGTGTCGTTCAGCGAGTAACCGACCACGGCCAGAACGGCTGCGACGACCGTTAGATCGAACGGGAAGCCAAACAGCGAGAAAAAGCCGAGCGTGACGATGACGTCGTGCACCAAAGCCGCTACGGCACCCGCCGCAAACTTCCATTGAAAACGGAACATGACGTAAGCAAAAATCATCAGCATTGCGAAGATCATTGCAAGCCCGCCATCCTCGGTCAGCTCTTCGCCTACCTGTGGACTGACTGACTCTACCCGGCGCAGGTCTGCTTTCTCTCCATCGATCCCCAGTGTCTCGCGCAAAATCTGCCGTATTTCCGCCGGTTCCATGCCTTCCTGCGGTGGCAGGCGGACCATCACGTCGGTATCGGCACCAAAACGCTGCACCTGGGCGTCGTCAAATCCCGCGCCAGCCAGGCTATTACGAATCGCGTCCAGGTCCGCCGCTTGCTCATAGCCAACTTCCAGCAGAATGCCGCCCGTAAAGTCGATGCCAAATTCAAGTCCGCGGGTTGCCAGCGATATCAGCGAGACGACGATCAGTATGGCCGAGATTGCGAGCGCAACAGTACGCCGCTTCTTGCTCAGGAAATCGATACTGGTGTTACTTTTGATCAGTTGCATTGTCGAAGTCCTTTAAACCGGCAGTGATTCCATTCGACGTCCGCCGAACGCGATATTCACGATTGCGCGCGTCCCGATAATGGCCGTGAACATTGAGGTGATGATGCCGAGCGACAATGTAATCGCAAAGCCCTTGATAGGTCCGGTACCGAACGCGAACAGGACGATGGCCGCGATCAGCGTTGTGAGGTTCGCATCCGCGATCGATGACAAGGCCTTTTCATAACCTGAGTTGATTGCTCCCTGCGGACTCACGCCTGCGGCGAGCTCTTCGCGGATGCGCTCAAAAATAAGCACGTTCGCGTCGACGGCCATACCCACCGTCAGCACGATACCTGCGATACCTGGCAGGGTTAACGAAGCCTGCAACAGGGACAGCAGCGCCACGATAAAGACGAGGTTCGAGAACAGCGCGACGTTCGCTATCAGCCCAAACCCCTTGTAGTAAATAGCCATGAAAACGATGACAGCGAGGAAGCCGATCGTTATCGCTTCAAAACCGCGCTTGATGTTGTCAGCACCGAGGCTCGGGCCGATGGTCCGTTCATCAATCTTGTAAACCGGCGCCGCCAGTGCGCCGGCACGTAACAGCAATGCCAGGTCGCGCGCTTCGCCGGGCGTCAGTCCGGTGATCTGGAAGTTGTTCTTGAACACGCCGCGGATCGTTGCTGTATTGATGATCTCTTCCGACTTAACGGTGCGCGTTTCCTCAACGCCATTACGAGTTACCGTTTCGCGATTGGTCTCGATGAACACCGTCGACATGGGCTTTTGCAGGTTATTCTGCGTTGTCTCAAGCATGCTCTCGCCGCCGGCCGCATCCAGCTTGATATTGACGGCTGGCTGGCCTTCGCTAAAGCCCGCGCTGGCGTCAATGATCTGATCGCCGGATGCGATAACCTTGCGCTTGAGAATCGCTGAGGCCACGCCGTCCCGCCCTGGGTACCTGCGACTGCCCGGCTCGTTGCCGGACTGATCCACCAGGCGGAACTCCAGGGTCGCCGTAGCGGTGAGAATCTTGTCGAGTTCCTGCGGGTCCTGCACACCCGGTAGCTGCACAACGATGCGGTCTTCACCCTGACGCTGCACGATGGGTTCTGCCACACCCAGTTCATTCACACGATTACGCAAAGTTGTGATGTTCTGCTCAATCGCGAGGTTCTGACGATCCCTGATCTGCTGGTCAGTCATGCGTATGCGCAGTGACCGACCGTCTGACCCGGCCGTGATGATCACGTCCTGGTCGGACTCGCGTATCAGGCTACGCGCGCGTTCAAGGTCTTCTTCACTGGTCAGCCTGACGAGCACACTGCTGTTATCGATTTCAACGCGATGCCGGATTTGCGCT
>JAUHZT010000053.1 GCA_030425905.1 Gammaproteobacteria bacterium | reverse complement strand
ACCGAATACCTGCACATCGAGATCGCGTGCGGAACTAACGGGCGCACCCGGGCCGGACCAGGTGCGCCCGCTGAACGAGTGCAGCACCATGGCACGCCAGTAGCGGTCGCGGGGCGCTGGCGGCGGGCCTTCAAAACGGACGCGAAACGCAACCTCACTCGACATCGACAATGAACTCAGGTCACCCGGACTCATCGTGTCACTGAGCCCGCTGGTACCGGCGCTGGTATCGACCGGGACTGCCCAGAACGGCGATGAAATACGCGGAAAGAAAAACCACATCACCAGGGCGATAGGTAGCGCGTAGGCGATCAGCCTGCCTCCGGTTCTGAAACTGGAGGCGACCGATTCTTTCGGGTCGCCCGACATCCGCAACCACGCGGACATGATAAAGACGAGCGCGGCCAGCGTGTAGGGCAGCGACCACAGGAACTGCTCGCGCAGCAGCGAAGACATTACGAGAAAAATGGCGATAAACAGCAGCACGAACTGGTCGCGCCGTTTGCGCGTTTCGAGCAGCTTCAACGAAGCCATGACAGCCAGCAGCGCCGAGCCAGGGCCGACACCGCTGATGGTCTCGTAAGTAGCGAGTACACCCAGGAAGCAGAACAGCGCAAGTGCCGCACGCAGCCAGGTTGAGGGTACGGCGGCACGGCGTTTTTCAATGGATAGCCGCCAGATACAGCACGCAAAGAAGATGACTGTAATCCATACGGGCAGGTACTGGATATGCGGCAACAAGGCGACGAGCAACGACGCCAGCGTCCAGGGCAGGCTGGAGAGCAAGGAGCCGTCGGTGCCGCGTGACTTAGCCATCGGCGTCACCAAACAGTGCAAGGGCTCGCAGGCAGCGATTGCGATGCGCTTCGCCGTGCGCAGGGGCTATCGCGACGCCCGGCATGCGCAGACCATAATCTTCGCGTGTGCGGTCAGCATCAATCACCCAGCGCGTGAGAATCGACAGGCGTTTTTCGAGGTCGCTGGCCGCGACGGCATCGAAGTCGAACCACTGGCTGCTGATGTCGGCGCCGGCAAACTGTTTGGATAAGAGCTGCCCGTTGCGCGCATAAACTTTCCACGCCACGTTGCGCGGCGAATCACCATTGACGAAGCGCCGCAGCCCGGCGAAGTCTTCTTCGCCACGGGCGTCGTGTTGACGGTGCCCGAGTGCCAATTGCGACGGAGGCGGGCTCGGCGCAGTCTCTGCCGGGCGCGGATATACCAGGCCCTCGATGTCCATGTGCAGCCATGCCCAGGCACGGAACAACTCGAACGGGAACACGCTGCGCATGCCGAAGCGCGGTAGCGGCAAACGCCCACGCTGCAAAGCGGCCAGCGGCAAAGCGTAAACCTTGCTTTCACCGGGCAGCAAATCCTGAATCTCGCTGTCAGCCTTGTCGAGGTAGAGGCCGATGCGAAATCGCGTGTTCTTCGAATGATTGCTGACCGCGAAGCGGAACTGCGCGGTGCCGCCGGCAAACACGGGCTCAACACCGGCGAAGCTGATCTCAAGTCCCACGAGGTTGCGCTGGCACTGGTGCATGGCGACAAAACCCAGCGCTATCAGGAGAAACGTCAGTAGAAATGACAGGTTGTTGTTGTAGTTCATTGAACCCAGCAACATCGCGAAGGTGGTCAGGGCGTACACGAGCCCGACACCGGTCGGCAGAATATAGGTGCGCCGCGCGGCAAGTTGGGTTGCCGTGGCATCTTTGCCCTGGCGTTTTGCGGCCCAGCGTCCGGCACGCCGGCTGGCGGCCGACTTCAGTCCTGGCAGAATCGCTGAAAACGCGGTTCGCATGCGAGGCTAGGGAATTGGCACCACGTCGAGGATCTGCTGGCACAGCTCGTTCGGGTGCTGGTAGCTTGCAGCACTTGCAGCTTTCAGGCGGTGTCCGGCGACCGCCGCAAACACGGCCTGCACGTCGTCGGGATACACCCCGGGATGTTTGCGTACGAAAGCCAGTGCTTTCGCGGCCGTGGCAAGCGCCTGCGCACCGCGTGGCGACAGGCCGATATCGATAGCGGGGGACTCGCGTGTCTGGCGCACCAGTGCCTGGATGTAGTCCACTAACGCATCGCTTACGTGCAAACCGCGCACGGCAGCCTGTAGTTCCTGCAGCAGTTCGGGTGTGGCCGCCGCCGTGAGTTCGGCCAGCATCTCGCGACGGTCATCACCGGTGATGATCGCGCGTTCGCTCTCGGCATCCGGATACCCCAGTTCGAGGCGCATTAGAAAACGATCGAGTTGCGACTCGGGAAGCGGAAACGTACCAATCTGGTCAGCGGGGTTTTGCGTTGCAACCACGAAGAACGGTGCGGGCAGTCTGCGTGTATTGCCGTCTACCGACACCTGCTGTTCTTCCATGGCTTCGAGCAGTGCGCTTTGGGCTTTCGGCGTTGCGCGATTCACTTCGTCAGCGAGCACCAATTGGGCGAACACCGGGCCCGGTTGGAATTCGAATTCGCCGCTGGTCTTGCGGAACACGGACACACCGAGAATATCGGCCGGTAACAAGTCACTGGTGAACTGGATGCGACTGAAACTCAAGCCCAGCACCCGGGCGAGCGACTGCGCGAGGATCGTCTTGCCAAGCCCGGGCAGGTCCTCGATCAACAGGTGACCTTTTGCGAGCAGGCAGGCGAGGGCCAGCTCGATCTGCTCGTCTTTGCCAAGGATGATGGTGCCCAGTGACTTTTTGACTGAGTCGAGTGCGGAATGTCCGGTGTCGGTACCGCTCGGAATCGGTTGCAGGTTACTGCCGCGCTGCATGCTGTGCCTCCCGTGATCAGGCATGGCCGATGAATGACGCTGGTAGCCGCTTCCTCGCGCTGCTACCAAACGCTGCCATCATCGCGAATACGAACCGCCATTGCACCCCACAAACCGGGGGAGTGTGATGTAGTCCTCAGATTCACGGCCCTTGCGAGGCTGGAATTACGCCAGTTCGTCGAGTTTCTTCAGTTGCTCGTCAAGCTCGGCAAGTTGCCGCTCGAACTCGGCAGCGCGCTCCTTTTCCTGCTCCACGACCGCGGCCGGTGCATTGTTGACGAACTTCTCGTTACCAAGTTTGCCTTGCGCCTTCGCGAGTTCGGCTCGCGTTTTGGCCTGTTGTTTCTCCAGGCGAGCTCGCTCGGCGGCCACGTCGATGACGCCTTTCATCGGTACGAGAATACGCATCTCACGGTGCAGCGCCATGGCAGCCGGAGGCGGTTCCTGGTCGTCCGCAAGAATCTCAATTGACTCAACCCGGCCGACGCGCGCAAGTACAGCGGCATGCTCATTGGCACGTTGCTGGTCTTCTTTGGAGGCACGTTGCAATAGCACCGGCAGCGGTTTGCCGGGCGAGATATCCATCTCACCCCGAATCTGGCGTACGCCCAGGATGAATTCCTTCACCCACTCAATATCCGCAACCGCGGCCGTATCCGCTGTTTCAGCGTCAACGTCGGGGTAGGGCTGCAACATGATGGTTTCGCCGCTGACACCGGCGCGCGGTGCAACCTGCTGCCAGATTTCTTCACTGATAAACGGCATCAGCGGGTGCAGCAACCGAAGCAGCGCTTCGAGCACTTCGACCAGTGTCTGGCGCGTACCGCGTTTTTGCTCTGCGGACATTTCATCCGACTGCAGAACCGGTTTCGACAGTTCAAGGTACCAGTCGCAGAACTCGTGCCAGGTGAACTCGTAAATAGCCTGTGAGACGAGATCGAGCCGGTAGTCCGCAAAATGCCGGTGCACGTCGGCGGTCGTCTGCTGGAAACGCGTTCGAATCCAGCGGTCGGCTGCCGATAATTCCGTGGCGCCGCTGTCGAGGTTCTCGGTATTCATCAGCACGTAACGCGCGGCATTCCACAGCTTGTTGCAGAAGTTCTTGTAGCCGTCGATACGACCGAGGTCGAAGCGGATGTCGCGGCCCGTTGTAGCGAGCGCTGCAAACGTGAAGCGCAGGGCATCGGTGCCGTACTGCTCTATGCCATCAGGAAAGTGCTGGCGCGTGGCCTTTTCGATCTTCGGTGCGAGATGGTCCTGCATCATGCCGGCAGTGCGTTTTTCGATCAGTGCGTCGAGACCGATGCCGTCGATAAGGTTGATAGGATCGAGCACGTTGCCTTTCGACTTGGACATCTTCTGGCCGTCCTGGTCACGGATCAGGCCGTGTATGTAGACCTCGCGAAACGGCACGTCGCCCATGAACTTGAGGCCGAACATGATCATGCGCGCGACCCAGAAGAAGATGATGTCGAAGCCCGTGACCAGCACATTGCCCGGGTAGAACTCTTTGAGTTCCGGCGTCTCGTCGGGCCAGCCCATCGTGCTGAACGGCCAGAGCGCGGACGAAAACCAGGTATCGAGTACGTCATCGTCCTGACGCAACACGACATCGTCGCCAAGGCCGTGTTTCTCACGGGCCTCGGCTTCGGTATGGCCCACGTAGATATTGCCGTCTTCGTCGTACCAGGCCGGAATACGATGTCCCCACCAGAGTTGCCGGCTGATGCACCAGTCCTGGATGTTGTACATCCACTCGAAGTAGGTCTTCGACCAGTTTTCAGGCACGAAGCGAATACGGCCGCTTTCCACGGCCTCAATGGCAGGCTCTGCCAGCGGCTTGATGCTCACGTACCACTGGTCGGTCAGGTAGGGCTCGACGACAGCACCCGAGCGATCGCCGCGCGGGATCTTGGTCGTGTATTTTTCAATCTTTTCAAGGCAGCCGAGTGCGTCGAGGTCCGCAACAATTGCCTTGCGCGCGTCGAAGCGATCAAGGCCGCGGTATTTCTCCGGCACACTCTCGTGCATCGTTGCCGAGTCGGTCAGCACATTGATCATTGGCAGGTCGTGCCGTTTGCCAATTTCGTAGTCATTAAAGTCGTGCGCCGGCGTGATCTTCACACAGCCGGAGCCAAACTCGGGTTCAACGTAGTCGTCGGCTATCACCGGGATGCGCCGCCCAACGATCGGCAGAATGATTTCCTCGCCAATGAGGTGTTTGAAGCGCTCGTCATCCGGGTGCACAGCAACTGCACTGTCGCCGAGCATCGTCTCGGGTCGCGTGGTTGCGACGATGAGGTGCCCTTTACCTGAGGCCAGCGGATAGCGGAAATGCCACAAGCTGCCTTCTTCGTCGGCCGACAGCACTTCGAGGTCCGACAGGGCCGTGTGCAAAACCGGGTCCCAGTTAACGAGGCGCTTGCCGCGGTAGATGAGCCCTTCTTCGTACAGGGACACGAACACGCGACGCACGGCTTCGGAGAGCCCTTCGTCCATCGTGAAGCGATCTCGCTGCCAGTCGACCGAGGCGCCCATGCGGCGCAGCTGCTGCGCAATTTGCCCGCCGGACTCTTCTTTCCATTGCCACACGCGGTCTACAAATTGCTCGCGGCCAAGATCGTGTTTGGATTTGCCTTCGGCATTCAGCAGGCGTTCGACCACCATCTGGGTGGCGATGCCAGCGTGATCCATACCCGGTTGCCAGAGCGTGCGACAGCCGCGCATACGGTGATAGCGGGTGAGCGCGTCCATGATCGTGTCCTGGAACGCGTGGCCCATGTGCAAGGTGCCGGTGACATTCGGCGGCGGAATGACAATGCAGTAAGGGTCGCCGTCGCCCGCGGGAGCGAACCAACCGTTTTCTTCCCAGCGCTGGTAGTTGCGCTGCTCAATGTCCCTGGGTTGGTAGGTGGTGTCCATGTCAGAGTTTATGCGTTTTTATTTCGTGGCCCTGGTCGCGATAGTTGGCGAATCGCGCACGGCTTTGTTGTTTGCTGTCGTCATCCGAGCTTACTAGCTCGGCAACGCGTGGGAAAGAAACGGCGCTGGCGGGAATGTCCGAGCCAAGGTTGATCAACAGGTCTCGCACCGGCCCGCTGGCACCGGGGTAGCCGATGGTCACGGGCGATTCGGGGTCCTTTGCGCCGAGCACTTCGTGCGGCACGAAGCTGCCGTCGCGAAAGGTCCAGAGCAGGGTGTCGAGTTCGGCCGCCTCCGCCTCGCTGGCCGCTTCAATGTGCACGGTGTTCTCGAGGCGGTAGGCCTTTTCTGCGAGTTTGCAGGCAAAAACACGTCTTGCCTGCTCACCCGCCTGGCGCAAGACATAGAAATCAACTTGAGTCATCGGCTTACTTCGGCAGGACACCGCTCTGTTCGAGAACGAGTTCGCTCAGCATCGGTACCGGGCGACCGGTGCCACCTTTCTTGGCGCCGCTGTGCCAGGCAACACCCGCGATATCGAGGTGGGCCCACTTCATGCCATCGGTGAACTTGCCCAGGAAGCAGCCAGCCGTGATGGTGCCGGCTTCGCGTCCGCCGATATTGGCCATGTCCGCGAAGTTGCTCTTGAGTTGTGCTGCATAGTCGTCGCCGAGCGGCAGGCGCCAGGCCCGGTCCGTCGCGCGTTGACCGGCTGCAAGGATGCTCTCAGCCAGGGCGTCGTCATTACTCATGAGGCCGGTGTGATGCTTGCCGAGCGCGATCACGCAGGCGCCCGTCAGCGTGGCCACGTCGATGATTGCGGCCGGCTTGTAACGTCGCGAGTAGGTCAGTGCGTCGCACAGGATCAGGCGGCCTTCAGCGTCGGTATTGAGAATTTCGATTGTCTGGCCGGACATGCTCTTCACGATGTCACCGGGCACGGTTGCACGGCTGCCAGGCATGTTGACGACAGCGGGTACGACGACATTCACGTTGATCGGCAGCTTCAGCGCCGCAATGGTGGCCATGGTGCCGAGCACGCTTGCCGCGCCGCACATGTCGTACTTCATTTCGTCCATGGCTGCACCGGGCTTGAGCGAAATGCCGCCGGTATCGAAGGTTACGCCTTTGCCAACCAGAACGATCGGCGCATCTTTACCCGCGCCTTTGTACTGGATGGTAATCAGCTTGGCAGGTTCTGCTGCGCCAGCCGTCACCGAGAGCAGTGAACCCATGCCGAGCCGCTTCATCTCGGGCTCACTCAGAACGCGGGTAGTGATCCTGCCATTACCCTTGGCCATTTTCTGCGCCTGGCGGGCAAGGTAGGACGGCGTGCACACATTGGGCGGCAAGTTGCCGAGGTCTTTCGCGAGCGAGACGCCGATGTTGATGGCGTCGCCGTGCTCGGCGCCACGCTCAGCCTGGCCGGCGTCGCCGCGTTTTGCGATAGAGAGGCCCACTTTCTTCAGCGGCATGCCGCGCGTCTTGCGTGCGCTCTTCATCTCGGTGAAGCGGTACAGCTCATCACCGATGGTTTCGGCCGTCGCGCGGCCGAAGTAGTAGGGGCTGGCGCCAGGCTCGAGCGTCAACGCCACGAGAATCTGCTGCGTCTTGGTCTTGGAGATGGCCTTGACGGCGGCGGCCAGCGCCTTGCGAAAAGGTACCAGTCCGAAATCGGCGGATTTACCCAGCCCGACCACGACAACCCGGTGTGCTTTGACGCCCGAGATATTGTTCAGGACAGTGACGCGACCGAGCGCACCGGAGATGTCTCCGCTCTTGTAAAGGCGCTTTAGCTCGCCCTTGCTCGCGCTGTTGATATCGTCTGCGGCGATACCGAATTTGCCCTTGGCATAGATGCCGACGATGACGCAATCTGCAGCGCGTCGTGGTGCTTTGCTTGTTGTTGTGAAGTATTCCATGGAAAAGCGCTTGTCCCCGGCAAAATAAAACAGTTAGTCTAACTTACTTACGCCAGCAACCGTTAAAAATCATTGCGATGCGCCGCATCCTCGACCGCTATATCTTCAAGGAAATTGCTACGACCTGGCTAGGGGTCACGGGCGTGTTGCTGCTGATCCTGCTGACCAACCAGTTTGCCCGGGTGCTTGGTGATGTCGCAAAGGGCAAATTGCCCAAAGGCGCGGCCATGGACGTGATCGGGCTCTCGGCGGTGCAATACCTCACCATTCTCGTGCCGATTGGCCTGTTTTTGTCGATCATGATGGCGCTTGGCCGCCTCTACAGGGACAGCGAAATGCCGGCGATGACAGCTTGCCGGGTCGGTCCCATGGGCATTTACCGGCCGCTGCTGTGGCTCGTGCTGCCGCTGGTTGCCGGGGTGGCCTGGGTCTCGATCGACATTGGCCCCAAAGCATTGCAGGCCGTTGACCGGATCGGCGCAGAAGCGCGCCGTGAGGCCGATCTTGCGAGCATCGAGCCGGGCCGCTTCACGGTGATAGGGCCAGACGCTGCCGTCGTCTACGGCGAACGGGTCAGTGCCGAGGGCGTCATGGAGAAGGTCTTCCTGCAGCGGCGCGGCGAGGATGGCGGGGTTGAGGTGGTGGTTGCGGAGCGGGGCGAGCAGAAGGCATCGGACGATCCGGACACCCGGCTGCTGGTGCTGAACAACGGCCGGCGCTACGAAGGCATTCCTGGCACCAGCCAGTTTCGCGTCGTGCAGTTTGAGGAGCACGGCATTCCCTACCAGTTGCCCAGTCTTGAAGAGCCGGAGCCGCGCCCGCGGGCGATGCCGGTCGCAAGCCTGCTGCGTTCCAGCCAGCTCGACGAGATAGCCGAGCTGCATTGGCGCATCGGCATACCGCTTTCGGCCCTGCTGCTCGGTCTGCTCGCGGTGCCGCTGAGCAAGAGTCAGCCACGCGAGGGGCGTTACGGGCGCATCGCGATTGGCCTGCTGGTCTTCATCGTGTACTTCAACATGCTCAGCGCAGGCAAGGCGTGGATTGAATCGGGCAAGGTGTCACCGGCGCTTGGGCTCTGGTGGGTGCACGGGGCCGTGTTGTTAATAGCTGTGCTGCTGCTCATGGTGCAGAACGGCGTGCACCGGCGCTTGTTCCGATGACGAGCATCCTCAGCCAGTACTTGATGCGCACCATATTCATGAGCTCGGCGCTCGTGCTGGTGATCCTGCTGGCGCTTGCCGGCTTGTTCGAGTTCATCGCGGAACTGGACGATATCCAGAATGGCTACCAGACGCCGCAAGCCATCCTCTTTTCAGCTTTGCGACTGCCGAATCTTGCTTTTGAACTCATGCCGATTGCCGTGCTTATCGGTTCCCTGCTGGGGCTGGGCGCGCTCGCGGCGAACAGTGAGATCATCGTCATGCGCTCAGCGGGCCTCTCGGTGCGCAGGCTGGCCGCGATGGTCGGCCTGTCAGGCTTCGTGCTGCTCGTGTTCGCGGCCTTGCTCGGCGAATTCATCGGGCCGCCGCTCGATTTTTATGCACGTGATATGCGCAATACGGCGCGTCACGGCCAGGAGGACGAGCGGCTTGGGAATGCCACCTGGGTGAAGGATGGCAACTCCTACCTGCACCTTGAACGTGTGAATTCAGAGTTCGAATTCGGCAGTATCTACCTGTACCGCTTCAACGACGAAGGTGAGCTTGAATCGATTGCCCAGGCGGAGAATTCCGGCATTGGCGATGACGATCAGTGGCTGCTCGAAAACCTGCGTGAAACGCGTTTCGAGAATGACGGTGTGCAAGTGGTGGAAACCAGCGTGGCGGTCCGTGATTTCGAAGTGAATGCCGAACTGCTGGGCAATGCGCTCGCAAAACCGCTCAGTCTTTCGCTGCGCGGCCTGATGACTTACATCGACTACCTGGAGCGCAATGCACTGGACGCGGGGCAGTACACCTCCGAGTTGTGGTATCGCGTGTCGCGCACGTTTTCCGTGTTAATCATGCCGGTGCTGGCGCTGGCATTCGTTTTTGGTTCGTTGCGCTCGGGCGGCACGGGCGGCCGCCTGATGATCGGCGTGGTGATAGGGCTGGGTTACTACCTGGGATCTGAAATGCTCGCGAACTCCGGGCAGGTGTTTAACCTGAACCCGGCGCTTATCGCCTGGTTCCCGCCGCTGGTGCTGCTGGCGGTGACTATCGTCGCGCTTGCGCGCATACGCTAAGCGTACTCAGGCCTTTTTCTTGCGCGGGTAGTGCACAATGTGTGTGCCGCTCAGCCGGTCATGCCAGGTCAGGCTGTCCTTGTCCCAGAGTTGCCAGAGAAAGCCAAGACCCGCTGGCGCCCAGGACAGCAATGCCGCAACAAAGCGCAGCGCTGCCTGCGCGAGGCTCGGCTGACCGCCGTCACTGGTTTCCAGTTGCAAACCCCATGATTGCATGCCGAGCGTGCGGCCTTTCCAGGACCAGTAACCCACGAAATAGGCGATGGCGACCGCGAGCAAAGTGAGCTGCAGGCTCAGGGTTTGCGGCTCGACGGCTTCGCCGTGATGGAGCCCGACAAACACCAGGGTTGTAATTACGTACAGGGCGAACAACAGGATCGCGTCGTACAAGATGGCGCCGAAACGCCGGATCAGGCTTGTATTCTGCATGTCAGAGTGTGCGTATGAATTCGACCATGCGCTTGCGCATCGCCGCGTCAGGAAGTTCGCCAAAGCCGGCTTGCACGTTGTCACGCATGTGCGCTGCCTTGCTGGTTGCCGGGATAGCGCAGGTGACAGCCGGGTGGCTGACAATGTACTTCAGGAAAAACTGCCCCCAGCTTGGCGCGAAGTCCGCCGCCCAGCCCGGCAGTTCCCTGCCGCGAACGGCACGAAACAGGGCGCCGCCCTGGTACGGCCGGTTGGCGATAACGGCAACCCCCATGTCGGCCGCGAGCGGTAACAAACGCTGGTCGGCCTCGCGTTCGCCGAGCGAGTAGTTGATCTGGATAAACTGCGGCTTGAACTGCTTCATTTGCGCTTCAAGCGCCGGCAACGCATCGGCACGGTAATGCGTGAGCCCGCTGTAGCGAATCTGGCCGCTTTCCTGCAGCTCGCGAATACTCCGCATGTGCACGTCAGTATCGCGCAGGTTATGCACCTGCATCAGGTCGATGGTCTTCGTATGCATGAGTTCAGCGGAACGCTGCATCTGCTGCCGCCCGGCCTCGGCGCCGTCGGTCCATACCTTGGTGGCCAGGAACAGGTCGTCGCGCGCGCCGCGTTGCCGGATGAGTTGGCCGATAACGTCTTCTGAGCGCCGGTACATCGGCGAGGTGTCAACCACGCTGCCACCGGCTTGCGTGAGCAGGCGCAGCAACTCCTCGCGTTCGGCGATTTCCGCCGCGCTGCCCGCCACATCAAAGACTTCGTAGGTGCCTATCCCGATAACCGGCAGTGTCTCGTTGTCGGAGGCCGGTACCGGCCGGCGCAGCATGCGCTCTTCACTGGCACTCACGAGCACCGGCGACAGTCCGACAGCCACGGCACTTGCAAGCACTTCGCGTCGATTCCAGTATTTTGCATTCTTGAAAGTCATGTCTTGGCCCCAAATTGAGCGAGGCTGTCGCGGCGGCGGTATTCGCGGCCGGTCCACAGCGCAACAAGTACCCATAGTAACGCGAAAGGCAGCATCACGAGGGCAATGCCAGAGACGCCGAGGCCCCAGATTAGCCGGACGCTCCAGCTACCGATAACGTCGCCACCGCGATAGATGGCGGTGTCGACGAAATTCTTGGCCTTGTATTTTTCCTCGTCGTCGACCACTGAATACAGCATGTCGGTCGTTGGCTTAACGAAGCCGAAGCCGATCGCACGTCGCGTCGCCTGGAAGATCGCAACGACCAGCAGTGCCGGGTTCACGGCAAGCAGCGCAAAGCCAAGCAGGGAGAGCAAGGGCATCAATGCCAGTGTGAGGCCAATGCCGAGTTTGCGCACCGAGTGCCTGACCAGCAGTAGCTGGCAGATGAGTGACAGGATACCCGTGGCACCGTCAATGTAGCTGAACAGTCGCGTACGCTGGTCCGCGCCGTCGATAGCATTGCCGACCAGCTCATTCATCATCATGTACAGCGCCGTGCCCAGCAGGCTGGCGAGAATGGACGCGATGGCAATGGCCAGCAGGTAGCGCGATTTCAGCACGTGGCTGATGCCGGCAAACGCACTGCCGCCGAGTGGCTTGCGCGGCGCGACGGGCTTGCCCAGTTCCTTTTCTCTCTCAAGCAGCACCCAGCGGCGCAGTTTGTGGATGCAGAAAATACCGACCAGCAGCATGCAAGCCGAGATAGGCAGGAGATTCTGGAACCCGATGGGTACCACGAGCAGTCCCGTGATCAGCGGACCGATGAGCGCGCCCGCGCTGCCGCCGGCCGAAATAACGCCAAACAGGCGGCGCCCCTGTTCGCGCGTATAAATGTCGGCCATGAAACTCCAGAACACCGACACGACAAACAGGTTGAACACGCTTATCCAGACAAAAAACACCCGGCCGATCCAGACGATGTCCGTGTTCGTGGCATCGGCGTAGCTAAAGGCGGCGTAGAAGCACAGGATATTGGAGGCAAAGAACGCGTACACCCAGGGCAGAAATTTGCGCCGCGGGAAGCGTGAAGCGATCCAGCCGAAGACGGGCGTGACGAGCAGCATAACGAAGAATGTGCTCGTGAATAGAAACGGAATGGTCGTCACGCCGCTTTCCACGCCCATCGTTTCACGCATAGGGCGCAGCATGAAATACGAGGTCATGACGCAGGCGAAATAGGCGAAGGACCACGCCACCGCGACGTACTCGTGCTTCTTGAGGCCGAGTAGGCGGCCGAACGGCCGTTCAGGAATTGTCGCAGAAGCGGGGTTGGCCATCGGGCGCCAGTGCAGCGAGTGTCTGGGCGAAGCCTAAGGCAAGCGTGCGCGAATGGCCAGATATTGCTGATGTCGATATTCGCTATCGCCTCGCCTGATAATAATTCGCACATGCGGTCTGTTGCACACTGCGTGCCGACAGTTGCCAATGACGTGCCGATAAAAGGTATTTCCCGGCGTCGAATGGTACAAATAGCGCGCAGCAAACAAAGAAGGACAGAGCCGCGCTATGAACAAGAACCTGACCCGACGACAACTGCTCAGCATGGTCGGTGCCGCTGGCGGTGCGACCGCGGTGTACAACACGAGTCTTGCGCTGGGTCTTATGTCCGATGCGGGCGCGCCTGCGCGGCTGGATTTGCAGCATGTGCCCAAGGGCGGTGCCAGGATTATCGTGCTTGGCGCCGGTATCGCCGGGCTGACGGTTGCCTATGAGCTCGAGCGGGTCGGCTACGACGTGCAGATAATTGAGGCGTCGAAGCGCGTTGGCGGACGCAACCTGACGGTTCGTCACGGCGATGTCATCGATGAAATGGGTCACCAGCAGGTGTGTCGCTTCGACGATCACCCGGAGATGTATTTCAATGCGGGGCCTGCGCGTATCCCGGGGCATCACCGCCGTGTCATGCACTACTGCAAGTCGCTTAACGTGCCGCTACAAGTCAAGGCCAATTTCTCCCGGCCAGCCTACACGCACGACACCGAGAACTTTGCCGGCAAGCCCGTAAGAGTGCAGCAGTACGTTGCCGACGCACGCGGCTTTCTCTCCGAGCTGCTGTACAAGGCGATCGACCAGAATCGTTTCGACGAACCACTCTCGGCTGACGATCGCGAGCGACTGATGCACTTCGCGAGCACCTTTGGCGATCTTCAGCCGGATGGCAGTTACAAAGGCTCGCTGCGCGGTGGCTATGACGAAGGCGGCTTCCTGTCGCCGGCTGTGCAGCGCGCGCCGCTGGAGTTTAGAGCCCTGTTGAACAGTTCCTGGTGGGAGCGTGGCATGCTTAGTGCCGAGAACCCGGACTGGGCGGCGCCACTGATGGAGGTGGTTGGCGGTATGGACAATATCGTCAAGGCCTTTGTCCGCGAACTTAAAACCCGGGTCATTCTCAACGCCCAGGTGCAGGACATTCGTCTCAAGAGCGATGGCGTTGACGTCGTGTATAACCATAACGGCAAGCGCCGCAAGCTGAGTGCGGACTACTGCTTCAACAGCATTCCGAGCCATTTCATGCCGGCGATCCCGAACAACTTGCCGCCCGACTACCAGGCGGGACTCGCGGCCATGGTGCCGGGCAACTTCTTCAAGATTGGATTGCAGATGAAGAAGCGCTTCTGGGAAGACGAGGGAATCTATGGCGGTGCGACGAGTACCAACCAGAAGATTAATACCATCTGGTATCCCTCGCACGGCATTCATGGCGAGAAGGGCGTGTTGCTTGGCGCTTACGCGTTCTTCGGACAGTGCAAGTTCTTCGAACGCATGAACCCGGCCGAGCGCCTGCAGTTTGCGGCCGATTGTGGCGACAAGATTCACAAGAACTACTCCAGTTACATCGAGGCGGGCGTCAGCGTGCCCTGGGGTCGCATGAACCACATGATGGGTTGCGGCACGACCTGGTCCGAGGAGGTTCGTAACGAGTACTTTGCGTTGCTGCAACAACCGGCGGGAGGGCGGCATTACATGATTGGCGACCAGATCAGCTATCACTCAAGCTGGCAGGAAGGCGCATTTGCCTCTGCCGAATACGCGTTGCTGGACTTCAACCGCCGTGTGCGTGCTGATGCAACTCGACAGGGAGTGCGCTGACATGCCGGGGAAACTTACAAGATTACAGTGGATGCTCGTACTGGTTGGCGTGCTTGGCACGGCCTCGGCGTTGGCCAAAGACCCGGTGGTGCCATCCGACGAACTGGTGTTTTGCACGGTGTGCCATGGAGTGCAGTTGATGGGCAACCCCATCATTCGTGCACCGCGCCTGAGCGGCCTGTCATCCTGGTACGTTGAGAAGCAGTTGCACGCATTCCAGGATGGCTGGCGTGGTGTGCATGAAGCAGACCTTGTCGGCATGGAGATGCAGCCAATGGCGGCAGCACTGACCGATGAGCAGATAAAGCTGGCCGCACAGTTTGTTGCGGCGACAGACTCACCGATGCCCGAACGCACACTGGCGGGTGACCCTTCGGCAGGCCAGGCGCTTTACGCCACCTGCAGCGCTTGCCACGGAAACCAGGCACAGGGCAACGAGGCGCTGGGCAGTCCGGCACTGGCAGGGCTGAATGACTGGTATTTGCGCGAGCAGCTTGAGAAGTTCATGAGTGGCGCACGCGGCAGTCATCCGGCTGATACGACGGGCCAGCAGATGCGCGCGGCGATGCAGGTGCTGGGCGACGAGACGGCTATCGACGATGTAGTGGCATACATCGCTACACTGGGCCACTGACACAGGCAGTTGCTACACAGCAATTGACGTTACTATTCCTTGCAAGTATTTCCAGGAGAGCTACACCTATGAAAACCATTCAATCACTAGTTGTTATTGCAGCACTCGCACTGTCAGGCATGGCATGTGCAGACATGAACAAGAGCTCGGGCAAGGAATTTTTTGATGCCAGCCAGGGTAAGGCGCCGTTCTCAAGCGCGGTGCGCGTGGGCGACACGCTGTATTTATCCGGAGCGCTTGGCATCAAGGATCGCAAGCTGGCTGAAGGCGGCACCGGACCTGAAACAGCGCAGGCGCTGGAGAACATCAAGGCACGTCTCGCCGAGCACGGCCTGGAAATGTCTGATGTCGTGAAATGCACAGTGTTCCTTGCAGACATCAAGGACTTCGGTGCAATGAACGAGGTCTACATGAAGGCTTTCGCAGCACCGCGTCCGGCACGCAGTGCACTCGGCGTCAGTGGTCTTGCGCTGAATGCAAACGTGGAGATTGAATGCATCGCTGCGTTTTAGGCTTCGCCCTGCTGCTTCTTGGAGCGGCAGGGAATACACAGCAAGTCGACTACCGCGTAGCGATTCCGCAACCTACAACGCGGCTGGTCAATGTAAGCATTGAGATTCGCGACATCGATGGAGAGTTCATCGATGTCGCGATGCCCATGTGGACGCCCGGTGGCTACGGCGCGAGCTGGTTTGCGAAGAACGTGCAGGAGGTACGTGCAGAAACTCCTGACGGTCACGAACTCGACGTGCGCCAGGTTGGAACCAGCCAGTGGCGTATCAGCACCGACAGCGATGCCGCGGATTTTCACTACAAGGTTTTCCTGCCGTCCCGGCGCGGCTCCACGCCGCTCGACGACACCCACTATCGCTTTATGGGCATCAATACCCTGATGTACGTGGTGGGCGAAGACCCGTACCCGGCGCCGGGCGCGGTTACTCTCAGCTTTGATGCGCCCGAGGGCTGGGTGTTCGCAACCGGTCTTGAAGAAACAGCGTACGGATCTTTTGTTGCACCTGACTACGACACCCTGGTTGATGCGCCGGTTGAGATGGCGGCGAAGCTGGAGTGGCTGACGTTCGATCACGACAACACAAAGTACGAACTGGTTATTCGTAACCCGCACAATCTCAATCGTGAACAAGTTTTGAAAGACGTGCGGCGCATTGTTACCGAGCAGACCGCGATGATGGGCGGCGCGCCATTTGAGCGCTACGTTTTTCTTCTAACCGGCATCAACACGCGGGGCGGTGGCCTTGAGCATCTCAACTCAACCACAATTACCTTTCGACGCTACGGCGACATGGAGTCGCCCGATTACGAGCATCTGCAGTTTCTGATAGCTCACGAATTTTTTCACTTGTGGAACGTCAAGCGCATCCGCCCGGAAATTCTCGGACCGTTTGACTACTCAAAGCCGCAGCACACGCGAAACCTCTACATCGCCGAGGGAATCACCGACTACTACGCTTATCTGACGGCGGCGCGCGCTGGCGTTTGGAGCCACGAGCAGTTTTACGAGAAGCTGGCGAGTGTCATCGAAGAGTTGCAGACCAGCCCGGGTCGGCTGATCAGGTCGGTGGAATCGGCAAGCTACCGTGCCTGGACCCGGCCGGACAATTCTGCAGATGCAGATATTTCTTTTTATACGAAGGGTAGCCTGATCGGTTTATTGCTTGATCTCGAAATTCGCGCACGCACGAACAGCAAGCGCAGCCTTGACGATGTATTTCGCTACCTGCTGGCAGAACATGGGTTGCCGAAGCCGGGCTTCGAAGAGGAGAGGGGCTTTCAGGATGCGGTTAGCCGGACAGCAGCGGAGGGCGGCGGTGATGCCGACTTTAGAGATTTCTTCGACCGCTACGTGGCTGGTGTCGATGAGCTCGACTACAACGCATTCTTGCAGCACGTAGGATTACAACTTCAGGTTGAGCCGATCCCGGGCAAGAACGTGCCGTCACTTGAGATTGAAACGGCAGCGAATGGCGCAGGCCTGGTAGTAACCGGTCTGGATGTTGGTGGTGCCGGCTCACGGGCTGGCCTGATGACCGACGATATTTTGATGCTGCTCAACGATGAGCGGATTGACGAGAAAAGCCTTGCGAGCCGCCTCAAGACTATTGGTGTTGGCGGCACTGCGGTGCTTTCCGTTATGCGTGGCGACCGCCTTGTGAAAGTGCCGGTGGTCCTGGCGGAGTCAATGCCGCTGTCCTACACACTTATCGAAGATGAGAGTGCAAACTCGGCGGCTGTTAAGAGGCGAGAGTTGTGGCTGAAGTCCTACGCTCCCTGACTACTTCTGGCCGCGCGAATATCTGATTCAATACCGGAGTTTCGCGACTGTCTAGAACGGCTCCCTTGATCGAAGCTGGACGCACATTCGAATCAAGGAGAACAGGGATGTTAAGACCAATACATGGATTAGTGGTTTGCAGTTTGTTACTGGGTTTCGGTGCGCCACTAGCAGGTGCCCAAACGTTAAGCGCCCAGTCACTGAGTCCAGTCGCTGATGCCTGTGACGTGTTGAGCGACACAGTATTTCGGCATGTTGTGGAGCGCGGGCTTGGCAGCGGCGGTCGCATCGCCACAGTGAGCACCAGGGATCCCGGTCTGCTGGTGTGCGACAGGGCAACTCAAGCTGTAACCACGGGCTTTTCCAAAGCCATGCAGCAGATGAACATTTACCTGAGCTGGAAATCACCAGAGCAGGAGCGCGGTGACCTCTGTGCCAGTGTCGATATCTCCCAATGCTACCCGGACCAAAGCCCGTACGTACCGTACAACTACGGCGACGCAGTCTTCATACGCAACGTGTGGTTTTCGGTAAGCAAAGCGGTGGAGCAAAGCGGTGAGTCAGACGACACCGTAACTTTCGTGCAGACGATTCTGAGCCGGCACCTGCAAAGGGAAATGCACAGGAATGTGAGACAGACACCGCAGCAGATGTATTTTCAGTAGCGGGTTTGCTGCGTTGGGGGGGCTTGGATCGCGTTGGGCGGTCTCTGTCCCTTTTGTGCAAGACTGCCGGTCTAAAGTCTGCGGGAGATCGTGTTAGCAGCGGGGCAAGTCAAATCGATATCCGTTCTCGCTGCCCGCTAGTCGTACAGTTGGCGCTCGCCAAGCTGGACGATCAGCACGTCACAGGCCATGTGGTCAATGACGCGTTCGGCAGTGCTACCAATGATCGCCTTCTTGATGCCCCAGCGCGCGAGCGCTCCCATTACCAGCAGGCCGGCATTTCTGCTCCTGGCGAACGTTGGAATAATGTCCTGGCTTCGTCCCGGCAACTGGTGTGCATGTTCTGTGTCGATATCACAGGCTGCTGCGAGCGCATCCAGCGCTGTTCGATGTTCCTTCTTGATTCGGGAATCGATCTCGTTGATGGGCAGAATGCCCGACTTGAATTCCCTCGTCGCTGCCGTACCTATGCCGACCAGTCGTTCATACACATGCAGCAAATGAACTTCGCCATCAACAGCATCCGCCACAGCGTTTGCGGTTCGCACAATTTCATGGTCGAGCGTGGCGGGTTTGTCGTGCGCGTTGCTCGGGTCGACGGCGGCCACGATGACGGGTTCCGGTGGCATCTTTTCCGCTATGGCGAACCACAGCGGTCGTGAGCACATACGCATGAGCTGCCAATCGGTATCGACCAGCTTGCCGCGTTCTGCCGTGCTGTGAAACTGCGTGGCTTTGACGACGAGCACCGGATCAACAGACGAAATGATGGGCAGTATACTGTCGCCAAGCGGGCGCAGTTGCAGCACCGACGTACTCACCTCGATACCGTCCTTGCGCATCTTGTTGGCGTACTCTTCGACAACCATCGCTTGAGTGTCCTGCATCTCTTGCCGAATGCGGTCGGCTTCGTCAGAGGCCGCGAAACGGCCGAGCAATGCACCGCTTTGCGGCTCGAAGAGCACCAAATGGACATTGAAGCCGAACGATTGCGCAATCCATGCTGTCCGTGTGATCAGCGTATCCGGGTTGCAGTCCAGTTCCAGAATTGCCAGTAGTGTGTCTAGCTTGGTCACGGTTTAATCTCGCGTTGCTGAAGTGGGGCTAGTAGTACGGAGGGTAGTGGTGCTGCGGCACGACAACGTTGTAATTCGGCTGCAAGTAAACGACCAGATCTGTCAACTCACGGACAGTCATATAATCGTTGTATACCGGCATCTTCGACACGCCATTATCCGAGACTTGTTCAGCCGCATATCCGTCTGCGAGTTTGTGCGACGGATTAATGATTGCCGATACTAACTCGCCGTAGGTCTTCACTCGTGAAACTGTGCCACCGAGCTGGACATAGGGAGGGTCGGCATTCGGGATTTCAGGGAAGTTCTCCCCGGCGATCGTATGGCATTGGTGGCATTGCATGGCCACAAATACAACACGGCCGTTCGCCGGGTCGCCGTCCGGCAATCTGAAGCCGGCGGGCGATGTTGCTGTACGCGTGCAACCTGTCGCGATAAATAGCAGAGCAATGAAAGATAGTGCTAGTGTCTTATTGGCCACGCTGAGTCTCCTCTTTCTCGCCGGAAAAACTGCTTCAAGAGGAAGGTATAGCATGTCAGGGCAACCGGGCAGAATAAGGGGAAGACACATTTAAGGCGGAAAGGACTCGAACACCGCCGCCACGCCGTCGCGAATTGCATCGTCGGGATTCTGGCGGTCGGAGTCGACAATGGTTTTTTCAGCCCAGCCGTGCCAGACGGGCTTCTTGCTGGCGTTGTCGAATATGTCAACGCCCAATGTGCCTTTCGTATAGCTGTGCTCGCTGTACTCACGGACGTAGTAGTAACTGCCACGAACATGCCAGCCCCAGCTACCTCGGTAGCCTGCCGGGTAGGAGTCGACTCGAACTTCCTGGCGCGTACCAACGGTGTAGGCGACGGCAAAATCGGCGTCCTGGTTATCGGCCACGTAGCGGTAGCCT
>JAUHZT010000052.1 GCA_030425905.1 Gammaproteobacteria bacterium | reverse complement strand
GAAAAGGCCATCGCCGAGCACGGCGAATCCTGGCATTTCCGTGAGTACATTCTCGCACTCCGGCGCACTTATACAGAGGCGCCTGCACTGTGCGTGCCGATACCCGGCCTGCTCGCAAGACTGGGCGCGCACCTGTGCGATGTCCTGCATTTCACGCCCTTTTCTTTCGGCCACTGGGAACTGCTGCGGCGCGACAACATACCGGTCAATAACCGGCTTCCGGAGCTGCTGGGCCGCGCGCCAGTCTCGGTGGTATCGCGAAATGTGCGTGACCAGGAAATAACCGGGGTACGCTGATACAAAACCACGCCCGGCAACGGACACCGGGCGTGGCACGGTCTTCTAATTTGGCAACAGCGATTCATCCCCGCTGTAGTCCGCGCCCAGCATGGCTTTGCGAATCAACGGAATCGGCGGTGACCCGTAACTGAGGAATGCATCATGAAACGTGCCCCATGCTTCCCGGCCACCACGGCCCGCGGTCCAGTCGTCGCGCAACTTGTTAATCATGAGCTTGCCAAGCGTGTAATTGAGATAGCCAGGGTCATAGGTGCCTCGGCGTGCCTGTTGCTGGGCATTGCCAAAATCCTGGAATGCCTTTTCTTCGAATAACTGCTGGCTCTCCTCAACGCTCATGCCCTCGGCATGCAAACCGATAGCCGACATGTAACGTACATTGCGTAGCAACGCATTCAGTAGCTGACCTATTTTCACTTCCGGATCGCCGTCGCCCAGCCCGGCATCCACCATCATCTGCTCGGTATAGTGCGCCCAGCCTTCGACGAACGTATAGGTAGAGAAATTTCTTCCAATTTGGCTTTCAGCCCGGTTCGCGTGCAGGAACTGCAGAAAATGGCCCGGCCAGACCTCATGCACCGAGATCGCCAGCAGTTCGTCCTCGCTGGGTATATAGGCCAGCTGATCTTCCTCGCTCCAGTCCGGGTCAGGTGGTGCGATGTAGTAAACCGATGGCAGACCTTTTTCGTACGGGCCCGGAATATTGATGTAGGCGGAATTGAATCGCTTGTGCGGCGGCGCCTCGCTGACGAGTGCGTCTTCAGTGCCCGGGATAGACACGATATTGTTGTCTTCCACAAACTTTCGCAGCGCCGGCAACTGCCGCCGTGCGCCGCCAACGGCCCCCTCGGGTGGCTTGTTCGCCTGTACCTTGCGAACACAATCCGCCGTACTTGCGCCCGGCAGGTAGTCCGCACAAGTCTCACGCAAGGCATCGAGATTGCGCTCAAGATCTGCGGCGCCCGCCCGCTTCAGTTCTTCGAGCGTCACGTTAACGCCTTCGGTGGCCGCAAGCATTTGCAGGAATCGTTGCTCGCCCAGCGCGTAGTCGTCGGTTGCCGTTTCCTTTAAACCATCAAGCCAGTTGGCAGTTTGCTGCACTGCCGCAGCCGCGGCAGCGTTGGCCGCCGCAAACTGGCGCTGCAACTGCACGTCTTCAACGTCGGCAAACAGGCCGGGCACCGTGTCTTCGAGGTACGCTGCAAGCCCCGAGAACATGCCGTAGGCCGTCTGCACATAAGGCGCCGGTAATGGAGGCTGCAGATTGTCCCGCATTTGCTCCAGTCTACCCGGCAACGTGGATATGTAAGTCGTGTAAGCCCTGATACGTTCTTCCAGCGGCGCATATTCGCGATCCACATAGACGCTGAAACCCAGGCTGCCTGCATACGCAACCGGGTTCGATTGCAAGAAACCGGAATCCCGTACGAAAAACAGGTCTCCGCGCAGCGCCTGCGCAAGGTAGTCGCGGTCGAAAGCATCGCGGCCTTCAAGCTGCTCATAGGTGGCGATTTCAGTCAGTGTCTGCTCCAGCCACGCAATGTAAGCGTCGATGGATGCGCGACTGAAATCGGATGCCATGCCGTCGTATTCATGCAGTCCCGCATCAACCGCTAGCTCTGGATTGTATTGATGGTATTCGCTCAGAACCTTGTCCTGGAACGCCGCCCACGAAAGCTGCTCCGCCGGCGCCTGCTCGTTTGCCTGTTCGCCACCACAGGCCGCGATGAAAAGTACCGCCACGAGCGCGGCTGTCAGGTTTCGTATCATTTTTCTCTCCCGCAACAAATTAGGTAGCCGCCTAGTCGAGCCCCAGCTCGCTTGCGCCCTGCATGAAAGTAATATCAACCGGAATATTCGCCCGAGTCAGGCGGTCGAGATCCGCCTGCAACTCATCGCCGATGACACCCTTGCTATTGGTTAATTCCTGGGCCCCCTGGTAGTCGCCATCGCCCTGCAAGGTCAGCAGCAAACGGGAGAGGTCGGCGCTGGCCTTCTTCATCGCGTCAAAATCAACCCGGTACTTGCCGGTTTCAGCGTCGCGTACAAAAGCGCCGGCGTCCTTGAAGAAATTGAACCGCACCATATTGGCTTTGCCATGGGCACTACTGGCGCCGAAACGAATAGAGCGGAATACGCTGGCCATGAACGTCACGTAGTAGTCGCGAATATCAACCTCGCCCAACTCGCCGCGCGCATTCAGCTCATCGATCATGTACAGGCCAAGAATGTCCGCCTTGCCCTCTTCCATGCTCGATGCAACATCGAGCAGCGCTTCGCGCACTGTCCCGCGGCCGTCCAGGGTGTTCTTGATACCCAGGCCATGCGCAACCTCGTGAAACATTGTGTTCGCAAAAAATGCATCGAACGTGACGTGCTCACGCTGATCGTCGGCGACCAGCGTATCGGCGATCGGGTTAAGTATCTTGTCGAATTTTGCCTGCATTGCATTCTTGAGCTGCAGGCGGCGCGTGCCTTTTTCCAGCTGCACCTGTTCGTCGTTCGGCAGGTTGATCGCTA
The DNA here is from genome assembly GCA_030425905.1 of Gammaproteobacteria bacterium. GTDB lineage: Bacteria > Pseudomonadota > Gammaproteobacteria > Steroidobacterales > Woeseiaceae > UBA1847. The sequence continues at coordinate 17,358 of JAUHZT010000052.1, read as the reverse complement.
TCGTCTTGGAACCCGCATTCGAATGCCCGGCGTAATAGACGACGTCATAGGCATTCAGGTCCGAGTCAGCGCCAGGTGACTCCTGCTTGTATGCATCCGGCACGGGCAGGCCGGTCTGTAACTCGGGCAAAAATGAGGCGTAGCGGCTCAGTCGGTTGCTCCACTCAAGATCCTTGATCAAAACGTAGGATTCGTAGGCGGCCCGATACCCGAACAGGCGGTCCTCGTAAGTCTCGATCGGGCCAATCACCACATCGATCTCGTTGTCCTTTACGTCCATCCAGTACAGGTCACTGGTCTGGAAGTCATCGCTCAGCAACGCCGCCGCGCGCAACTTGAGGTAGGTTGCGAAACTTGCACTCTCGGCCAGCCCGGCTGCCTCACGCAACAATTCGGCGGCGCTCTTCAACGGTTCTGCATAAGCAACGTGGTACGGCACGAGTATCAACTCGCCGGCCTGGTTGCGGCGCACCAGCGAATACAGCCCGTTCTTGCCGGGCAGGTAGGCAGCCTCAAATTCTTCCCTGGTCATGTCCGCAGGGTAGAAATTGGCACCCAGCGGTTTTGCGCCGACACCGTCGATAAACGGCGCTTCGTCAGCCAGCCGGTCCCAGGGTCCGTAATTCAGTTCCGCAAACTCACGCGCCGGGCCAACGCCCAGTGAATCGAGAAACGACTTGTAGTCGTCGCCATAGGCCTGGCGCCAGAACAGGTCGTCCATGATGACCGAAGCCTCGATCAGCAGACCGATCATTTCGCGCTGGCTGTCGGACAACTCGCTGAGATCGGCTGTCAGTGTGAAATCGGCGTAGATTTCAGGCCGGGGTTCGATGGTCGTAACGGCTTGGATCGAAGATTCGGGTGGTGCCTCCTCGGCACAGGAGGACAAGAGACAGATGGCCAGGCTGGCGCCCAGTACGCGCCGAAAGATTCGAAAATTCACGTGTAGCCCCTCAAATAAACAATGGCGCAGATTATCGCACAGCTTCAGGCTCACACTCTCAAGACAGCAACATTGCAACCTGCACGGGAAACCGGTTGGCAGCCGCTAGAGGTCAACGAGTTCTATATCATCGGCCGACAGGCTCGCACCCAGAAAGCGCCCGCCGACGCGTGCAAAACGCATGGCCCCGTCCGTCGCCAGCAGCCGCAGTGAACCCGCAGTGCCGCGGCTTGAGCGCAGATGCAGCGAGTCGAGCATCGCGAGCGCTGCCTGCGCCGTTGTACTCGCCGAATCGACAATCCTGGTGCCCGGTTCGACGACCCTGGCTATCGTATTGCGCAGTAAGGGAAAGTGGGTGCAGCCGAGAATCACACAATCCGGCGTGCGCGCTGCGGCTTCAAGCTGCTCAAAGTAGCGCGACACGATATCGACCGCGATGGAGCCCTCGGTCCAGCCCTCTTCAGCCAGTGACACCAGCAATTCGCAGGCAAGTTCCCGCACGCTGGCCGTCTGATCGAGCGCTGCGATGGCCTTTCTGTAGGCCCCGAGCCGAACGGTTGCCTCGGTGGCCAGCACCAGGTGGTCCGCACCGATACCCGTTGCCACAGCCGCACTTGCGCCTGGCTCGACCACACCAATCACCGGCAGCGGCGCCATTTGCTCGCGTAATGCCTCAAGTGCCACCGCCGATGCCGTGTTGCACGCGACAACCAGCAACTTGATGCCCTGCTGCTGCAGATGCTGAGTCGCCTGGCAGGCATAGCGCGCGATTGATCCCGGGCTCTTGGTGCCATAAGGCAGGCGCGCGGTATCCCCGAGGTAGATAAGGTCTTCGCCGGGCAATGCCGCGCGCAGCGCCTGTAACACGGTCAGGCCGCCGACGCCGGAATCGAACACGCCAATTGGCAGGTCACTGGTTGCACTGGTTTTCATTCGCGCATTGTAGCGTTGCTATCTATGAAATAATTCGCCCCTTAGGGAAATTTTGGATTTCAGACTGTGCAAAAACTGCTTTACGGCATCGGTGCTTTCATTGGCTTGCTCATTGTTATCGGCCTTTTTTTGCCGCGCACGGGCCGCTTTGTGGTGCAGGCTGACATTGATGCCAACCCGGCCACCGTTTTCGCGCTGCTCAACGACATGCGACGTGCAGAACTGTGGTCACAAGCCTTCAAACTGGACCCGAACACCCGGACCCGCTATTCAGGACCAGCGCGCGGTGCCGGCGCTACGGTTTCCTGGGACGGAGCCGTCATCGGCAGCGGCACGCAAACCATTATTGAGAGCCGCCCTTACGAGTACCTGGAAACCGTGCTCAATGCAGGTGAGTCGGGCGAGAGCCGGACCTGGTTCGAGCTGGCCGGTGGCAACGGGCAAACAAGCCTGCATTGGGGCTTCGAACACGACTACGGCTTCAATCTCGTCGGCCGCTACATGAGCCTGATGCTGACCGGCATCATTCGCCGCGACTACGAGCGCAGCCTGGCCAACCTCAAGGAACTCGCCGAAAGCCTGCCGCGCACCGACTTCAGCGACCTGCAGGTTGAGCGCATCCGGGTGGAGCCGCAGCAAATTGCGTACTTGTCCACAAGTTCAGCGCCGGAAGCGACCGCCATGTCCGAGGCACTTGGCGCAGCCTACTTTGAGATTCTCAACTTCATGGATGCCAACGGCCTGCACCTCGCCGGGGCACCATTGTCCATTTCACGCTCGTTCAGCGGCGCGGAGCTGCATTTCGATGCGGCCATCCCCGTGCGTGGCGTGACCGAGCAAACACCGCGTAACAGCCACGGCGTGCGCATCGGCCTTACCCACGGCGGCAATGTACTGAGGGTCAGGCACCAGGGGTCTTATCGGAAGCTCAACGAGTCGCATCGCAAAATCGCGGCCTATCTTGCGGCACTGGGTATCGAGCGCAACGGCGATTCCTGGGAGTCCTATGTCAACGATCCCACCCAGGTCGAGGAAGACAAGCTGCTAACCTACCTGTACTACCCGGTACGCGACGAGCCCTGAGTACACCTGCGCGAACCGCGCAGATTAATTGGAAATGGACTTGACCAGGAACGGTGCGGGTGCGGCAGGTTCCTTACCAGGCAACCTCGGCATTTCGCCCGTGTGCTTGAGCATTTCGCTGTACAACGAAAACAGCGCAAGTGCGCATTCGCTGGCTTCGCGTGCTGACATCTTGCGCACCGAGGCACGGATTGGCCCTTCGCCTTTCATTGGCGCCACGCAATGCATGCGCTTGCGCGTCTCGGCGAAACTCTCCTTCAGTGCAATGGGCAGCTCATCGTCTTCAATCTCGGCGAGATTGTCCGTATAGGCCCTTATAAGTCTTTGTTTAATATGGCCATCTCCGGCGAGCACCGACACGGCCGCGTAAAAACGATCGACGAGATTCGTCATCTCTGCTCCAGCGTGAATCTTTATCGGCCGACGGCTCTCCTCTCACAGATTATCCGACGGCAACGTACGCTAGCGAGTCACTACATCCTGTAGTTTGCGGCCTCTTATGGGCCGTTCGTCCCTGACATAGTCCTTTAAACGTCAGGAACCTGCGCGCACTTTTTATAACAGGAAATGGAAAGTGCGCGCAAGTGTTCTTAAGCGACTGCTCGAAATCGGCTGCGTTACTTCGCTTTCGCGAATTCGATACTCCATTGCAGCTCGCCGAGCGTTCGCTCGTCGCGGTACAGCGAGTTGTCCTGGCCCACGAGCCATTCGACGGCGAGCGTCTCGTTCTGCAGGTAGTCCCGGTGTGTGGCAATGGCACTCTCGACCGCACTGGAACCCGAAATACCGAGGACAATGCGGTCCGACACGTCGAGTCCTGCCTGTTTTCGGGCGTCCTGCACCGAACGAACTATCTCGCGGGCAATCCCCTCTTCCTCCAGCGCTGCCGTCATCGCGGTGTCGAGCGCTGCAAGGTAACCGGCGTCTTCTGCACAGGCATAGCCTTCAGCCGAACTCGTTTCGATCAGTACGTCGCTGCCGGTCAGTTCGAACGTCTCGTCACCGACCGCGAGCTGGAACGCCTCATCACGGGCAACAGCACCGGCGATGGCCGCTCCATCGGCCTCATCAAGCGCCTTGCGGATGAGCGGGATGAGCTTGCCATAGCGCCGGCCAAGCACCGGCAGGTTGGGTTTGATCCGGTAACTGACCAGCCCGGCGTCGCGCGCGATGAACTCAATCTCCTTGACGTTCAGCTCTTCGAGAATCTGCTCACGGTGTTCGCTCAGCGCCTTGTTAGCAAGGTCATCAGGCGCACGCACCAGCAAGCGCGACAATGGCTGCCGGGTTCGCACGCCGGACAAACCGCGCGCCGCCCGGCCCAGGCCGACAACCTTCTGCACAACGTCGACGTCGCGCCTGAGATCGTCATTCTTCCATTCCGCTACAGCCACCGGCCATTCGGCCATATGCACGCTTTCGGGCGCATCGGCATCGACGCTGCGCACGAGGTTCTGGTACACATTCTCGGCGAGGAAGGGCACAAACGGCGCCATGAGTTTGTGCGCTACGTCGAGACACTGGTACAGCGTCAGGTAGGCCATGTGCTTGTCGGCCGGGTCGGTGGACTTCCAGAAGCGGCGGCGGTTACGGCGCACGTACCAGTTACTCAACTGGTCGACAAAGGACTCGATCGCTTCTCCCGCCGTCTTGGCATCGAAGTTGTCGAGCGCATCGGTGACTACGCTGATCGTTTCATGCGCACGGGCGAGCGCCCAGCGATCAATCTCCGGCCGGTCGGCGACCGGCACGTCCTTGCTCAGATCCACGTCATCGAGGCGCGCATACAGTATGAAGAACCCGTAGGTATTCCAGAACGTATTGATGAACGAACTCGCCACGTCGGCGACGATGTCGACCGAGATACGTTTCGGCATATCGGGTGACAGGCGTGCCAGGAAGTACCAGCGCAGAGCGTCCGCGCCCACGGTGTCAAACACGTCGTAGGGATTGATGATATTGCCCAGCGACTTCGACATTTTCTTGCCGTCTTTATCGACAATCAGGTTCAGACAGATGCAGTTCTTGTACGCCACGCTGTCGGAGATCAATGTCGAGATTGCGTGCAGCGTGTAGAACCAGCCGCGCGTCTGGTCGATAGCCTCGCAAATGTAGTCGGCCGGGTAGTGCTGCTCGAACTTGTCCTGATTCTCGAACGGGTAGTGCCACTGCGCGTAAGGCATGGCGCCGGAATCGAACCAGCAGTCGATTACCTCGGGAACACGCTGCCAGCGCTTGCCGTCTTTCTCAAAGCTGATCTCGTCAACAGCCGGCCGATGCAGGTCGAGCTCGGAAAGCTCGCGCCCGGTCAGCGCTTCGAGCTCCGCGACCGAGCCGATGCACTCGTAATTGCCTTCGCCATCGGTCCACACCGGCAGTGGGGTACCCCAGAAACGCTCGCGTGACAGCGCCCAGTCCACATTGTTTTCCAGCCAGTTGCCGAAGCGCCCGTTCTTGATGTGCTCGGGCACCCAGTTAATGGTCTGGTTCAGCTCGGTCATGCGGTCCCGAAACTGCGACGTACGGATGTACCAGGCATTCTTCGCGTAGTAGATAACCGGGTCACCCGTGCGCCAGCCGAACGGGTAGTTATGCTTGAAACGCTCGGAACGGAACATCAGCCCACGCTCTTTCAGCAAACGAATAAGGGGCTTGTCGGCATCCTTGAAGAACAGGCCGGCAACCGGCTCCACCTCTTTCACGAAATGGCCATCCAGGCCGACACCGTGCACCACCGGCAAGCCGTGCTGCTGGCCGAGCGCGAGATCGTCGACGCCGTAAGCGGGCGCTGTATGCACGATGCCTGTACCGTCTTCGGTACTGACAAAATCGGCGGCAAACACCTGGAAAGCATTGGCCGCGTCGACTTCGAGGTAGTCAAACAAACGCTCGTACCGGGTGCCCACCAGCGCGGCACCTTTAACGGTCTTGAGGACCTTGTGTTCCTGGTCGCGGAACACGGACTCTCGCAGCGCTTCGGCCACGATCAGTGTTTCGCCATCGGCCTCGCAGAAGCTGTAGTCAATATCATTGCCGACCGCGAGCGCCAGGTTGGACGGCAACGTCCAGGGCGTCGTCGTCCATACGAGGAAGTAGGTATTCGCTTCGCCGGCGAGTTTGAAGCGGACTGTGATCGAAGGGTCTTCCACTTCGCGATAGCCCTGTGCCAGCTCATGCGACGACAGCGTGGCACCGATGCGCGGGTCGTAGGGCACAACCTTGTAACCCTGGTAGATAAGATCCTTGTTCCAGATTTTCTGCAGCAGGTTCCAGACCGACTCGATGTAATTGTTGTCGAGCGTGTAGTAGGCCTCGTCGAGATTGACCCAGAAGCCCATACGTTCGGTCATCTTCTCCCAGTCACCGATGTAGGTCATTACCGATTCGCGGCACAAGCGGGCGAACTCGGCGACGCCGACCTTCTCCTCGATCTCCTGCTTGTCGTAGGTCTCGATGCGGCCGGTTTTTTGCAGGTGCTTTTCTACTTCGTGCTCGACCGGCAGGCCGTGCGTGTCCCAGCCGGCCTTGCGCGGCACGTAGTAGCCCCGCATTGTCTTGTAGCGTGGGAACACATCCTTGAAACTGCGCGCCAGTACATGGTGGATGCCGGGCTTGCCATTGGCCGTCGGCGGGCCTTCGTTAAAGCTGAACTGCGGATTGCCTTCAGTCGCCTTGAGCGATTTGGCAAACACGTCATTTTCACGCCAGAACGCCAGCACCTCGGTTTCGAGATCTGGCCCGTTGTATCGACCTGCTACTTCTTTAAACGACAAAACTTAAGTCTCCAAAACGAAAACGCCCCGGACGCCAAAAATTGGCGCCCGGGGCGAAAAATTCGCGGTACCACCCGGCTTCACAACCGGCATGTAACCGGTCGCCTCAAGGGTCCTCGGACCCGACACCCGTCTCGTGGGCCAGCCGGCTGCGCTTACTTGCCGATGCCACCTGCAAGGCACACCGTGTTCGGGCAGCGACTCCGGGGTGATATTCAGCAGATTTGTGGCCCGGAGCTCTCACCCTTCTCCGGTCGCTGTGGCCTTTGGCCTGCCTACTCGTCCCCATCGACGTCTTGGGCGAACGGTAGCCCCGCCGGGCTGAAAAAACAAGCCAGCTTTGCGGTTTTCAGCGATTTGCTGCAAGTTATACGGCTTGTGTTGCAAGAATCTCCACGCATGTTCCCTGCCGCAAAATTCATTCAAAGCAACGGTCTGCGAATGGCCTACTACGAGCAAGGCACCGGGCCGGCTGTAATTTTTCTACACGGTTTTCCCGAACTTGCGTACTCATGGCGCCACCAGTTGCCCGCCTTCGCCGCCGCCGGTTATCGGGCGATTGCGCCCGATCAGCGCGGCTGTGGTCAGACTTCGGTGCCGAAAGATGTCAGTGCCTATGCGATCGAAGAACTCATCGCTGACATTGAAGGCCTGCTCGACGCCCTGCAGCTTGATTCGGCCATCTTCGTTGCCCACGACTGGGGTGCGCTGGTGCTCTGGCACATGGCCATGCGCCTGCCGGAGCGAATCGAGCGCCTGATCGCGCTGAACATTCCGCACTATCCGCGGCTGCCGGTCGACCCGATGCAGGTTTTCCGCGAGCGCTTTGGCGACGACTTCTACATCGTCAACTTCCAGGACTCAGACGAAGCTGACCGGCGTTTTGCCAAACAGTCGCGGCAGTTCTTCGAGCGTTTGATGCGCAAGAACCAGATAAGGCGCGCCGACTACGACAAACTGCCGGACGGCATGAAGACCATCAGCCTGCTCAGGCTCCTGGACCGCGACGAGGTCAGCGGCGAGCCGGTGCTCAATGACGAAGAGCTCGACTATTACGTCGCGGCTTTCAAGAAGACCGGCTTTACCGGCCCCATCAACTGGTATCGCAACTGGACACGCAATTGGGAGGGCACCCGGGACGACAACTTCCGGATCGATATCCCCACATTATTTATCGGCGCCGCCGATGACATCGTCGTCGCGCCAGCGCATATCGACGGTATGCGGTCGCTCGTCACTAATCTCGACATCAAGATGCTGGACCCGTGTGGCCACTGGAGCCAGCAGGAACAACCCAACGCCGTCAACCGGCTCATCCTGGACTGGCTGGCGCGGCACAAAACCCGCTAGTGGCGCAAACAAGGGAGGCCGGCCTGCAATATTTACCGCCCTGCCACGGTCTGTTGGCAGAGAACGAACAATTAAGGAGACAAGAATGCTGATTCGCAAAGCGCCGGATATTTTGCCGTCCCAGATCACGAGCAAATCAAATTACCTGAACCGGCGTGCCTTCATGCAGGCTGGCGGCGCGCTCGGAGCAGCCGCGATTGCAGGGCCGGCGCTGGGAGCGATGGTGCCCGCCGGAGACCGGGCCAAGATCGAGAACGTCGCGAAGAGCCGATTCAGCACTGGCGAGCGGGCAAACTCCTACGAAGATATCACCACCTACAACAACTATTATGAATTTGGCACCGGCAAGGGCGACCCGGTTGATAATGCCGAGGACTTCGAAGCGCGCCCCTGGTCGATTACCGTCGACGGTGAAGCCGATATCACCGGCACTTTCGATTTCGACGACTTCATCAAGCCTTTTGCCGTCGAGGAACGCATTTACCGCATGCGTTGCGTCGAAGCCTGGTCGATGGTCATTCCCTGGGTTGGCATTTCCCTGGCCGACGTCGTCAAGCGCTTCAAGCCCAACTCGAAAGCAAAATACGTGGCCTTCGAAACCCTTGAAGACAAACAGCGCATGCCGGGGCAACGCTCGCGCGTACTCGACTGGCCGTACCGTGAAGGCCTGACGATTGCCGAAGCGACCCACCCGCTTGCCATCCTGGCGATCGGTCTGTACGGCGAAGTGCTGCCCAACCAGAACGGTGCACCGATTCGGCTCGTAGTGCCCTGGAAGTACGGCTTTAAAGGCATCAAGGGCATTGTCAGAATGCGCTTTGTCGAAACCATGCCGCAGACAAGCTGGAACATGTCAGCGCCCCATGAATACGGCTTCTACGCCAACGTAAATCCGAACGTGGATCACCCGCGCTGGAGCCAGGCTCGTGAACGGCGCATTGGTGCCGGTCTGTTTGCCGACAAGATTCCGACCCGCATGTTTAATGGCTATGAAGACGAGGTTGCCAGTCTTTACACGGGCCTGGACCTGCGCAAGAACTTCTAGGTCCGCTTGAACACGCTGCAGCAGGTACGCTTCATCGGCAAACCGCTCGTCTTCACGGCGTGCCTGCTGCCGTTCGGCTACGCCGCCCTGGCGGCGTTCGGGCTGGCTGGCGACCTCGGCGCCAATCCCGTCGAAGCCCTGCTCGATCATTTCGGCAACTGGGGCCTGCGTTTTGTCATGCTGGCGCTGGCGGTCACGCCGTTGCGGAAAATCTCAGGCTGGAACTGGCTGTCACGTTTTCGACGCATGCTGGGCTTGTTCGCATTCTTCTATGTCCTGCTGCATTTCCTGACCTGGTTCATTCTTGATCAGGGCATGGCGCTGTCGGCCATTCTTGAGGATATCGTGAAGAGGCCGTTCATCACGCTCGGCTTCGCCGCCCTGCTGTTACTCACGGCGCTGGCCGCGACCTCCACCGCCGCCGCTCGACGGCGCCTGGGCAGGCGCTGGCAGCAGCTTCACTACAGCGTTTATTTCGTTGGTGTGCTTGGTGTCTGGCACTACTGGTGGCAGGTAAAAGCTGATGTTAGAGAGCCGCTGATTTATGCAGCGATCCTGACGGCCCTGCTCGGCTACCGGCTGGTTGAACATCGCCGGCAGAAAACGCGCCGCCGGGCGGCCGCCAGGAATCAATAGCCGGTTTGCCTGAACACAAAAAAAGCCCGGCAAGCTTGCGCTCGCCGGGCCCTGGTCTTTCTTTTAGAAAGAGTGGCTTACATCATGCCGCCCATTCCACCCATGCCGCCCATGTCAGGCATTGCCGGGGCGCCCGCATCGTCCTGCGGTGCGTCAGCAATCATGCATTCGGTGGTCAGCAACAGACCCGATACAGAGGCCGCGTTCTGCAGTGCATAGCGCGTTACCTTGGTCGGATCCAGAATGCCGGCTTCGATCATGTCGCCATACTCGCCGGTCGCTGCGTTGTAACCGTAGTTACCTTTGCCCTGCGCAACAGCGTTCAACACAACACTGGCGTCGCCGCCGGCGTTACGTACGATCTGTCGCAGCGGCTCTTCAACAGCACGCGTGAGAATTGCGATACCTACGTCCTGATCGTCGTTGTCGCCCTTGAGCTTGCCAATTGACTTGACGGCTCGAATCAGTGCAACACCACCACCGGGTACCACGCCTTCTTCGACGGCTGCGCGGGTTGCGTGCAGTGCGTCTTCAACGCGTGCTTTCTTCTCTTTCATTTCGACTTCAGTCGCTGCACCAACCTTGATGACGGCAACACCGCCAGACAACTTGGCTACACGTTCCTGCAGCTTTTCCTTGTCGTAGTCCGAAGAAGAATCAGCAATTTCAGCATTGATCTGTTCAACACGGCCCTTGATGTCAGCGCTCTTGCCTGCGCCGTCAATAATGGTTGTGTTTTCCTTGGTGATCTGGACTTTCTTGGCTTCGCCAAGATCTTCAAGCGTCGTCTTCTCAAGTGACAGGCCAACTTCTTCCGAAATAACCTGGCCACCCGTCAGAATTGCGATGTCCTGCAGCATGGCTTTGCGACGATCGCCGAAGCCCGGAGCCTTAACAGCAGCAACCTTGACGATGCCACGGATGTTGTTAACCACGAGCGTAGCAAGTGCTTCGCCTTCGACGTCTTCTGCGATGATAAGCAGCGGACGACCGGCCTTGGCAACGCCTTCGAGAATCGGCAGCAGATCGCGAATGTTCGAAATCTTCTTGTCGTACAGGAGAATCAGCGGATTGTCGTGCTCAACCTGCTGGCTCTGCGCATCGTTGATGAAGTACGGCGAAAGGTAGCCGCGGTCGAACTGCATACCCTCGACAACGTCGAGTTCGTTTGCAAGACCGGAACCTTCTTCAACCGTGATGACGCCTTCCTTGCCAACCTTCTGCATGGCTTCCGAAATGATCTCACCAATTTCGACATCCGAGTTTGCAGAGATAGAACCAACCTGCGCGATCGCTTTCTCGTCTTCGCAAGGCTTGGACAGCTTCTTGAGCTGGTCAACGATAGCCGCGGAGGCCTTGTCGATGCCGCGCTTGAGATCCATCGGGTTCATGCCGGCAGCCACTGACTTCAGACCTTCACGCAGGATTGCCTGAGCGAGAACCGTTGCGGTCGTGGTGCCGTCACCGGCGATATCAGATGTCTGGGAAGCAACTTCCTTAACCATCTGTGCGCCCATGTTTTCGAACTTGTCTTCAAGTTCGATTTCTTTTGCGACTGAGACACCGTCTTTGGTGACTGTCGGCGCGCCGAAGCTCTTATCGAGCACAACGTTGCGGCCTTTGGGACCCAGGGTCACCTTTACCGCATTCGCGAGAACATTCACTCCCGCGAACATCTTCTGGCGCGCATCGTCGCTAAAACGTACTTCTTTAGCAGCCATTTTCTATTCCTCTAACTATTTTGTTTGCCGCGGTTAACCCGCTGGCTCTTAACGAATAATGAATTCTTGCCCTAGGGTGCGAGGCTCAACCTTCAATCACCGCCATGATGTCGTCTTCTTTCATTACCAACAGCTCGTCGCCGTCGACTTTGACTTCGGTGCCGGCATACTTGCCAAACAGCACTTTGTCGCCAACCTTGACGTCAAGCGCTCGAACTTCACCGTTATCCTGAATTTTGCCGTTGCCGGCCGCGATTACTTCACCCTTGATCGGTTTTTCCGCCGCAGCGTCGGGAATGACGATGCCACCCGGCGATGTGCGCTCTTCTTCCATGCGCTTGACGATAACCCGATCATGAAGCGGACGAATCTTCATGGTGTCTCTCTCCTATAAACGATTGTTTTTAAATCAAAATTTTGATCTATTGCGGACCGCATTGTTAGCACTCGGCCGCAAGGAGTGCCAATTATGGGCATGGCCCAAGAGAATTCAAGGGGGCTTGCCGGCCATTTCGACGAAAAACCGGACTTTCGTCCAAGACTTTGATAGTCATTGCCGTAACATTCGACTGCGGTGGCAGGTCTTTTAAGGCTGTCACCAAGCCTACAATCCGTTAATCGCCGAGTTACCGAGTGAAATCACTAATCAGCAAGCTAATCCGGGCCATATTCCTGACCACGCTGGTGACGGGATCCTGGGCCGCCGCCAATGACACGCCGCCGCCCGATGAAGTATTTCGTTACGCCATCTTCGATGCGGGCGACGCGCTCGAAATTGACTGGGCCGTTAGTGACGGGGCCTACATGTACCGCGACGCTTTCGACTTCGAAAGCGGCAATCCAGCCGTCGTGCTGGGCGCCGCCGAGATGCCGGAGGGCAAGGTGCACAGCGACGAATTCCTCGGTGAGCAGACTGTTTACCGTGGCAGCTTCTTCATCCGCATTCCGTATACGGTGGCCGGTAACAAGCCCGACTCGCTGATGCTGACGATCAAGAGCCGTGGCTGCCTCGACTCAGGCTTCTGTTACGTACCGCAGACCTGGGTTGAAACGGTCGCCCTTGAAAAACCGAAAGCCGCAGGCCGGAAACTCGACCTGGGCGCACTCGGCGGCAGCTCGCAAAGCGAGTTCCCACCACCCGACGAAGTATTTTTCCCGGACCTTTACGCCGTGGACGGCAATACCGTAGAGGTCGGGTTTCGCATCATTCCTGGCTACTATCTCTATAAGAACAAGATTTCGGCCCGCGTCATCGGAGACAACGCGCGCGCAGGTTCGCTCGAACTCCCCGCCGGCACGATGCATTCCGACGAGTTCTTCGGCGAGCAGGAAGTCTATTACACCGAAGCGATCGCGCGTCTTTCGATTGCCCGCGCAACGCCGGAACCCACCGAACTCACCATTGAAGTTAACTACCAGGGTTGCGCCGATGACGGCCTTTGCTACCTGCCACAAACAAAGCTGCTGACCGTCAGCTTGCCAGAGGCCGAGTCTGTTACCGACCTCAGCGCGACAGCGCCAGCACAAGACACAGCAGTCTCCGGCAACGACCAGCCACAATCCGAACAGTCGATGCTGGCGAATATCATTCTGAACGGCAGCCTCTGGACCATTGTCGCCGCCTTCTTCGCGTCGGGACTGGCGTTGGCGTTTACGCCCTGCGTGCTGCCAATGATCCCGATCCTGTCGGGCATCATTGCCGGCGATGGCGACAACGTCAGCCCGCTGCGCGGTTTCTCGCTCGCGCTTAGCTACGTGCTTGGCATGGCTATCGTCTACACGGCCGCAGGTATCGCCGCCGCCGCACTGGGCCTGCAATTACAGGCCGCCTTTAACCAACCCTGGGTGCTGATTCTGTTTGCGGGGCTGTTTGTTGTGCTCGCCATCAGCATGTTCGGCGTATTTGATCTGCAGATGCCCTCAAGCATCCAGAGCAAACTTGCCGGGGCCAGCAGTAACCAGAAGAGCGGCACCGTCATCGGTGCGTTCATTATGGGTGCCATTTCAGCGCTCGTCGTAACTGCCTGCGTTGCCCCCGCACTGATCGCCGGCCTTACCGTGATAGCACAAACCGGCGACATGCTGCGCGGTGGTGTCGCGTTGTTCGCGCTGAGCATGGGCATGGGCGCCCCCTTGCTGCTGGTCGGTGCCGCGCAGGGCCAGCTCCTGCCCAAAGCGGGTGGCTGGATGATCGCTGTCAAAGGCGCCTTCGGCTTCCTGATGCTGGCACTCGCTGTCTGGATGTTGTCACGAATTTTGCCGGGCACTGTCACCATGATTCTGTGGGCGACACTGATCCTGATGAGCGGTGTATTCCTGGGTGGTCTTACTACCCTCGGGACGGACGCCAACGTACCGCAGAAGCTGGGCAAGGGCTTCGGCCTGCTGGCAATTTTCTACGGGCTGATCCTGTTCCTCGGCGCAATGACCGGCGGCACCAATCCGCTGAAGCCGCTCGCAAGTGTCAATCTCGGTAGTGCGGGTGGCGCCGCACAACAGGCGCATCTCGAGTTTACACGCATCAAGACCGTTGAAGACCTGGATCGCGAAATCGCTGCGGCGGCCGCATCCGGCAAAACCGCGATGCTCGATTTCTACGCCGACTGGTGCGTCTCCTGCATCGAGATGGAGGAGTACACGTTTATCACGCCGGAGGTGCAGGCAGCGCTCGCCAATACCGTAACCCTGCAGGCCGACGTCACCAGGAACGATGCCGAGGACAAGCGTTTGCTTGAGCGCTTCGGTGTGTTTGGTCCACCGACAATCATTTTCTTCGGACCTGACGGGATACAACGACAAGGTTATGAAGTAGTTGGCTTCATGAACGCCGAAAAGTTTGCAGCACACGTGAACAAAGCATTTTCAACGTCATAGAACGATACCTCGGTTGCCATCAGCGCCGTGTGTCGCTTCGACCGACGTAAAGCGCAGTTTCGCGAAGCGAGCGAGCCATGAGGAAGTGCGACGCGCTGCTGGCGGCAACCGGCGAGCACCGTGGCAATAGAAATCCTGATCACATTTTCGAGTACACTATTACGATGCAACGTTCATTTCTGATTTTTGCGGTCGCCTTTGTCGCCCTGATGGCAGGCGTGCTTCTGTATTCGGCAAAAGCCCCCGTTCAAAAAGCGGCTGATGAAGCCGAGCAATCGACGTCAGTCGGCCAGCAGGCGCCAGCCGTCGTGCAATACCCCGAGTTCACCCTGAAGAATATCGACGGCGAGGATGTCGCGTTTTCTGAATACGCCGGACGGCATCGTCTGCTAAATTTCTGGGCCACCTGGTGTGCGCCCTGCCGCCGCGAAATTCCGCTGCTCAAGGAGTTTCAGGCCGAGCAAAATGACGACGGCCTGTTGATCCTGGGTATCGCTGTAGACTTTCCCGAGGACGTCGCCAGGTACGCCGAAGCCGCCGAGTTCAACTACCCGATTCTCATCGGCCAGGAAGACGCCATGGCCGTCGCCGAGTCGTCCGGCATATCGTTCATAGCCATGCCATTTACGATGGTCGTCTCGCGCGACGGTGAATACCTCGGTGCCTATCTCGGCGAGTTGCATCGCAATCACCTTGACGACATCCGCTCGATTCTCGACAAGCTCGACACGGGCGAAATCAATACCGAATCGGCCAAAGGTGCCATCGCCCTGCTCTGAGTCGAGCTACCTGGTCGAGCTACTTGCAAGCGAAACTTGCAACAATCTGCCCGAAAAGCGTTAGAATTGCCGCCATCGTCGGCAAACGCGTCAAGAACCCCATTTAATGTCTTCACTGCTGTTGATCAATGGCCCGAATCTCAATCTGCTGGGATCGCGCGAACCCGATGTTTACGGGGCGACGCGACTACCGGAAATTGAAGCGCGTGCCGGCGAACTCGCCAGCGAGCTTGGCCATCAACTGGTCAGTTTCCAGTCCAATGCCGAACACGAACTCATAGACCGCGTGCAACAAGCCGCGGGCGATGGCGTCGACTTCATTATTCTGAATCCCGGTGCGTTCACGCACACAAGCATCGCGCTTCGGGATGCGCTGCTGGCCGTCGCAATCCCATTCATCGAATTGCACCTGAGCAACACGTTTGCCCGGGAAGCTTTCCGACATAAAAGCTACTTCAGCGATATCGCGACGAGTTGCCTGTTCGGCTTTGGCCACTTCGGCTACGAACTTGCGGTGCGCGCTGCGAACAATTACCTGGCCCGGGGAGAGGGAGCCTAGATGGACATCAGAAAAGTAAAAAAACTCATAGAACTGCTCGACGAGTCAGGCATTGCCGAAATCGAGATAACCGAAGGCGAAGAGTCGGTACGCATCAGCCGCTATCCGCAGGGCGGTGTGGCGCCTGCGCCCGCGCCGGTTTCGTACGCAGTCTCCCCCGGTCCGGCCGCCGCCGCGCCTGGCCCTGCGCCTGCCGCAGCAGCGGCACCCGCAGAACCCGAAGAGACCGGCTATGAAGTACCCGCACCGATGGTCGGCACCTACTACGCGGCCGCCTCACCCGGCGCTGCGCCGTTTGTGCAGGTTGGCGATAGGGTCCAGGAAGGCGACACGCTGTGCATTATTGAAGCGATGAAAATGATGAACCAGATCGAGGCCGACATCAGTGGTGTCATCAAGTCGATCCGCGTACAGAACGGTGAGCCCGTTGAATATGGCCAGACGCTGTTCGTTATCGATCAGCGCGGCAACTAGCCGGAAGACGCTGATATGCTCGACAAAATTGTAATTGCCAATCGCGGTGAGATTGCTCTGCGCATTCTGCGCGCCTGCCGCGAGATGGGCATCAAGACGGTCGCCGTTCACTCAACCGCCGACACCAACCTGAAGCACGTGTTGCTCGCGGACGAAACGGTGTGTATCGGACCGCCTTCCTCAACCGAAAGTTACCTGGACATGCCAGCCATTATCAGCGCAGCCGAAGTGACGGACGCGGTTGGCATTCATCCCGGCTACGGTTTTCTTTCGGAGAATGCCGACTTTGCCGAGCGCGTGGAAACCTCCGGGTTTACGTTCATTGGCCCGAAAGCGGACTCGATTCGCCTGATGGGCGACAAGGTGTCTGCGATCCGGGCAATGAAAGCCGCCGGTGTACCCTGCGTACCCGGATCCGACGGCCCGCTGGGCGACGACGCCGACGAAAACCTGCGACTCGCTCGAGACATTGGCTACCCGATCATCATCAAGGCGTCGGGCGGTGGCGGCGGCCGCGGTATGCGGGTTGTGCACGCAGAAGCATCGCTGCTGGCGGCCATCACGGTTACCAAAGCCGAGGCGCGTTCGGCGTTCGGCAACGACACGGTGTACATGGAGAAATTCCTGGAACACCCGCGCCATGTTGAATTCCAGGTCATGGCCGACGGTCAGGGCAACGCCATACACCTCGGCGAGCGCGATTGCTCGATGCAGCGCCGCCACCAGAAAGTTATCGAGGAGGCACCGGCGCCCGGCATCAGCGAAGAACAACGTAATCGCATCGGCAAACGCTGTGTGGATGCCTGCCTCGAAATCGGTTACCGCAGCGCGGGAACGTTTGAGTTCCTGTACGAGAACGGCGAGTTCTATTTCATTGAAATGAATACGCGCCTGCAGGTTGAGCACCCCGTCACCGAGATGGTCACGGGTGTGGACATCGTGCGTGAGCAGTTGAACATCGCCTCGGGCAGGAAACTCAGCTTCAAACAGGAAGACATTCGCATTCAGGGCCACGCGATCGAATGCCGGATCAACGCCGAGGACCCGAAGACCTTCATGCCATCGCCGGGCCTTATCACGCTGATGCATTCACCCGGCGGACCCGGCATCCGGGTCGATTCGCACATTTACAGCGGCTACAAGGTTCCTCCTTACTACGACTCGATGATCGGCAAACTTATCGCCCAT
>JAUHZT010000051.1 GCA_030425905.1 Gammaproteobacteria bacterium | reverse complement strand
CGCTCTTGCAGTATTTACCGGCACCGTAGTCGCCTTCGAGTTTGGCGGCGATCTGCGAGAGTTCCTTGCGCTTTGCCGGGTCGTTCGGCGCCGGCTGCGTCGTGCCGAGCTTCAGGATGTCGATGGCGCGGCGCGTCTTCGGTGCAAGCGTCTCATCGTCATAGCGCGCCGCTTCCTTCACGATATTGCTGTGCCAGGCGGCATAACGCTCGCTTGCGGCGGCGCTCAACAGGCTCGTGTCTTTCGTGATGTAGGTGCTGTGCACCCAACTGGCCGCACTGCCTTCGATCAATAGCTCCTTGAACTCGGCATTGGCGCGTGCCACAAACTCGTCAGCCGTTTCGCGCGACTCAGTGGGTGCCGCCGCCTCTTCAGGTGCGTCCGGTGCGCACGCGCCCAGGGCAAGCAACAGGACAACGACTACAGAAACAGGTATTGATTTCATTTTTTTCGGTCCATATTGGCAAAACGGCGGCCACGATAGGGTAACCGGGGCCGCCGCGATGACTTAAGAAACCATTCTAGTGGATGCCGTGCATCCAGCGTTTCAGAATGGGTGAAATGATAAGCATGAATACGCCGACTCCAAGGCCGGTCCACATCAGGAATTCAAACAGCTGCGTGTAAGTCGCCAGTGCGCCAGCCACATCGGTCGTTTCACCCCCGTCGGTCGGTATCGCGGCAAGACGTCCCAGCCGCGTTGCGACGGTTTCCGACAGTGCCGTGGCAAGAAACCAGGTTCCCATGCTGACACCGACGACGTTGCCAATCGATAACTTGGTCACGGCGGACAGGCCCACCGGCGAAAGGCAGAGTTCGCCCGTGGTGTGTAACAGGTACGCAAGAATCAGCCAGATCATCGCAACCTGGCCGGCATCGTTCGGATGTTGTGCACCGTATACCAGGGCGCCGAAACCCAGGCCCGCCTGGATAATGCCGAGTGCAAATTTCACCGGTGTATTCGGCTCGAGGTTCCTTTTCGCAAGCCAGGTCCAGAGGGCAGCAAACGGGATGGCGAGCAACATGATAAAGCCCGCATTTAAAGAGCCAAACTGCGAGGCCGTAAACTCGGCACCGAATGCGGTGCGATCAACCACGCGATCCGCGTACAGGGTCATCGAACCGGCCGACTGCTCAAACAACGCCCAGAAGACCACGGTGGAAAGAATCAGGATCATCAGTACAACCGTGCGACCAAACTCGGGCGAGTTGTGGGTCATAAAGCCGTATACGACGAACGCGACGATCAGAATAATCGCTCCGTACAGGATATTCTCTGCGAGCGTTTCGCTGCCCGGCAAGAAGCCCAGGTTGACGAGCACGGCGTAACAGGCGGCAAGCACTGCAATGGCCGCGATCGTGTACGCCACGCCGTTATTGCCACCGTCTTTCTTGTGCACCATCGAATACAGGATGAGCCCGACAATGGAGATAATCAGGAGGATGTTCTGTGACAGAAGCACTACGTGCTCGTGCTGGACCAGCAACCAGAGCACATAGAGCACCGGCAGACTAAGGATGTAGATGAGCCATTCGGTATTCAAGGGGCCAGCCACAGGCTTTTTCAACTTCTCCGGATCCGGCGGCTCTGCAAGGCCGAGCAGGTATTTCTGGCCATAGCTGAACGTGATGAGGCCGATGATCATGCCGATACCTGCCGCGCCGAAACCGTATTTCCAGCCGTAGGTTTCACCGAGCCAGCCGCACAGTAAGGTCGCCACGAAGGAACCGATATTGATGCCCATGTAAAAGATGGTGAACCCGGAGTCACGGCGAGGATCATTCTTGGCGTAGAGCTGGCCGACGATCGTGGAGATGTTCGGCTTGAGATAACCCACACCCATCACGATCAGCGCGAGTGCAAAGTAAAAGACCTTAAGGGCACCCGTATCACGAAAAGTAACGTCTTCGGTCAGCACGGTGCCGGCTGTCAGCAACTGGCCGGACGCGAGTTGCAGGTCGTGCAAGAGTGTCGTACCGGCCGCGTAGTTGACGGCCTGGAAGCCCTCAACCGCCATGAGGATGTGGCCCAGCGACAACAGGATGCCGCCGAACAGCACGGACTTGCGCATGCCGAGGTAGCGGTCGGCAATCATGCCGCCTATCAGGGGCAGCGCGTAAACGAGTCCGGCGTAAGAGCCGAGTACGTCGAGCCCCATTGAGTCAGTGAACAGGTGGTACTTGGTGAGATACAGGAGGAGCAGGTATTTCATTCCATAGAATGAAAAGCGCTCCCAGAGTTCGGTGGCAAAGCAGACGTAAAGCCCTTTGGGGTGGCCGAACAATTGTGGCTGATTGGCCAGATCTTCCGCGGAAACGGTGACGGACTCACTCATAATATCCCCTGTTGTTTTTTGTCACCGACCCGAACCTGCCCCCCGGCTGTCTTGTCGGTCTTGCCGTGACTCGTGCTGCGCCAGAGCTAGGGCATTAAACACTATTTCGCCGCATACTTTCTACTTGACCCGTGAATTCATGAATGGTTTCAGGGCTCTAGCCAAAATAGGGCGATCAGGCACCCGGTTTGGCTTTATCCGCGGCATCTTCCTCGTTGTCTCCGGCTCGTTTTGGCGCAAATATACGCGACATAATGATGCCGAGCTCATACAAGAGATAAACAGGTACCGCGAGCAGCGTCTGGCTGAATATGTCGGGCGGCGTCAGGAACATGCCCACCACAAAAGCCATCAGGAATACGTAGGGTCGCGCTTTTGCCAGCTTCTTTGCATCGACGAGCCCGGTCCAGACCAGCAGCACGGTGGCCACCGGCACCTCAAAGGCGAGACCGAAGGCCAGCACGATCATCGTGATAAAGCTAAGGTAGCTTGCGATGTCGGTCATGACCTCGACGCCCTCGGGCGCAATGGCTGTCATGAAGCCGAAGATCAGCGGAAAAACAACAAAGTAGGCAAAGCTGATGCCCGCGTAGAAGAGCACAATGCTCGATGCGAGCAACGGGAACGCAAAGCGCTTTTCATTCTTGTACAGGCCGGGAGCAACAAATGCCCAGACCTGGTACAGAACCACCGGCATCGCAATAAACAATGCCACGAAAAAGGTCAGCTTGAACGGTGTCAGCAGCGGGGAGGCTACTTCGGTCGCGATCATCTGCCCACCCGGCAGTACCGCGACGAGCGGCGCGGAAACGATCTCAAAAATGTACTTCGCGAACGGCAGCAGAACGATGAACACACCGATAACAGCCGCCGCGACGACCAGCAGACGCGCACGCAGTTCGACGAGGTGCGAGAGGAGCGTGCCCTCTGCCAGTTCTTCCTCTTCGTCGGGGTTTTTTGCGTCAGCTGTCTTTGGGTCGCTCACTGGCGGTCTCTTCCTGCTCCGTCACAGGCGGCTCTTCATGGGGGGGTTCGGCCAAGGCTTCTACGGCATCGCGTTCTAGATCGGATCCGGCTGCCAGGTCAAGCGCAGCCACCGATTCCGGTTGTTCATGCAGTGGTGAGAACGTGTCGTCGTCGTGCGGTGCCGTATAGGGGGCGGGCCGCGTATTCATAGGCTTGTTAAGGTCGAGTTCTTCTTCAAGCTGGCGCTTCATGACACGCGTCATGCGGCGCGCTTGCCCGATCCAGCTACCGATCTGGTTTGCAACCTCCGGGAGGCGCTTGGGGCCGAGCACCACCAGGCCAATGAGGCATAGTATGAGGAATTCAGAAAATCCGACGCCGGACATTATAGGTGCCCGTATCAGTTTTTCTTGTGGGACTCTTCAACCGGCGTAGTGTCGAAGTCGGCGTCCTTCTTCGAGGCATCGCTCAACTGGCTGGATGACTTGCTCTCTTCCTTGTCAGCATCATCGACGGCATTGCGAAAACCTTTCACCGCGCTACCGAGATCTGAGCCCAGCGTGCGCAGGCGTTTCGTGCCAAAAATCGCAAGCACGATGGCGAGCACTATTAATAGCTGTACTGGACCGATGTTGGAAAACATCTGTTAACTCCCGGGACCTCACGTCCCTTGTCAATCTGGGTTGAAATCAATTGCCGCTGCCCCGCAATCGCCGGGCGCGCATTATGTTCATGATACCGCTGCCTGCGCAATACAACGTCAATATTTCACGCACGACTGGCAAAACACAGGATCGGCGTCCCAGTTTTTACGTGCGCGCCCGGCTTTCCAGCCAGAACGTTACCGGGCCGTCATTAACGAGGCCCACCTGCATATTGGCGCCGAATTGACCCGTTTCAACCCTTTCGAGGCGTTCGCGACAAATCGCGACCAGTTTGTCGAAGTACGCGCTGCCTTTCTCAGGCTGCGCCGCCTTTGTGAAGCTTGGCCGCAGGCCTTTGTGCGTGTCGGCAGCGAGCGTAAATTGTGGTACCAGTAGCAGGCCCCCGCCAACCTGTGCGACGTTCAGGTTCATGCGGCCGTCGGGGTCGGCAAATACCCGGTAACCCAGGATACGTTCCGCGAGGCGGTCGATATCCTGTTCCTGGTCATCACGATGCACGGCGACGAGTACCAGCAGCCCATGGGCAATAGTGCCGATAAGCTGCTTGTCCACGGACACCCGGGCTTCGGACACGCGTTGCAACAAAGCGATCATTTCAGGGCAAATCCTCAATCTTGCTGGCAGAAACGGACTTTATTAATGCACAGGCCAGTAACGATAGCCAGAGTGGGGCTTACAAGCTGCGATGCTCATCAACCGGCCGGCGGGTGGGGTGTCTCCTGTGATTGGCAGGGCGCTTCGCGGTGCGCCAGGGACGGCCATGCCGCCGTTGGCCCGCCGGCTGGACCTTTTTCGTGTCGTTTAATACCACTATCTATGAAAAAACGGTAAATTTCGGATTTGCAACCCCACTTTCGATATTTATTACAATAGTGGGAAACAAACAGCCCATAATCTGATGAAAGGCCTTGTGGGTGGTTTTCCAGCCCTGCGGCTGCCCCACGGCCGCTGCCATTGGCAACGGGCGATTCGCCCCCTACACTAGCGCGTCGAACCTGATGAGCAAAAGGCTGACAATGAAACGACGTCACTTCGTGGGCGGGCTCGCAGCAGCGGCCTCGCTGAGTGCCTGTGCGAAACCCGGAGCGGACTGTGCCGCAGGCGCGGACTCGCAGCAATCATTCGAATGGACGGCGGTTACCTCCTGGCCGCCGAGGTACCCGGGTCTGGGCATCGCCGTCGATAACCTGGCCGAATGCATTGCGGCCGCGTCCAACGGGCGCTTACAGATCAAGGTCTATGCGGCCGGCGAACTCGTACCCGCGTTCGAAGTGTTCGATTCCGTGAGCCGCGGCACTGTCGAGTGTGGACACGGCGCATCCTACTATCACAAAGGCAAGGTGGACGCGGCGCAATTCTTCACGGCGGTCCCGTTTGGTTTGAACTATCTCGAACTCAATGGCTGGCTCTATTACGGCGGTGGGCTTGAGCTCTGGCGGGAGTTGTATGCCCCGTTCAACCTTGTGCCGTTTCCCTGTGGCAATACCGGGGTACAAATGGGCGGCTGGTTCAACCGGGAAATAAACTCGGTTGCCGACCTCAAGGGCCTGAAAATGCGTATTCCCGGCATGGGCGGTGAGGTGTTACGCCGTGCCGGCGGCACGCCGGTGACGTTGCCCGGCTCGGAGATTTTTACCTCGCTGAAGACCGGGGCCATCGATGCGACCGAATGGGTGGGTCCTTATAACGACCTCGCTTTCGGACTGCACAAGGCGGCAAAGTACTACTATTACCCAGGGTGGCAGGAGCCGGGCCCAACGCTTGAATTCATTGTTAACAAGTCCGCCTGGGACAGCTTGCCGCCGGACCTGCAAGCCATCGTTGATATTTCCTGCCAGGCGATCAACATGGACATGAACGCCGAGTACATGCACGGCAATACCGATGCACTGGAACAACTCATGAACGACCCGAACGTTGAGATTCGCAAATTTCCTGATGACGTCATGGATTACCTGCAAGAAATCTCTACCGAGGTTGTCGAGGAACTGGCCGAACGTGACCCCGCTGCCGCAAAGATCTATGCGTCATTCGCTGCATTTCGCAAAAAATCAATTCCGGCCATGCGCATATCCGAACAGGCTTTTCTCGAAACGCGCAAATAGCACGCGATTAGTGCAGCAAGCCACGTTGGCATCGCGACATGCCAGAACTGGCTCGACTGCGTCGGCGGCCTACTCGAATTTGTAGCTGATACCAAAGCGCAGCGTGCGTGGCTCTGTAACGCGGCTCATGGTGCAGTTGCTAACGCTGCAATCAATGTCATCGGCGCCAAGACCGGCTGGATCCAGTCCCGCGACGTACGCCGGGTAGTAGTAGCTGATGTCCTTGCCGTCGCTGTCGAGCGCATTGATGACTTCGGCATACAACGTCAGTGCGTTCCAGTGATAAGCACCGCGCAGGCTTAGCGTAGTCAGTGATTCCGCGCGACGCGAATTATCAGCGACCATGGCATACGGTCCCAGGTAGCGCGCACGGGCGCTGGCTTCCCAGTTGCCCCGCACGGCGGCAACGCCGAGCTGCGCTGACTGCTCTACGGCCTGCTCAACAAATGCTCCCTCGGGGTTGTCGGTATAGCGCGCCTGGCTGTCAGTGTATACGGCATCGATACCCAGCCAGTCGGAGGCCTGCCAGAAAAGTGTCAGCTCATAACCCTCGCGCTCGGAACCGCCTTTGGGTTCCACGGCATTCGAATCGCCGACGAAGATCAGTTCGCTGTCCTGTTCGAGCCACCAGTAAGCGGCCGATAACTTGAGGTTGCCGAAGGCATAACGCGTACCGAGTTCATAGCCAGTGCCGGCGGACAGGCCGGGAACCGGATCCGTCTCGTTCACCACGCCGCGTGCGTCGTTCGAGTGAAAGCCGCGACCCCAGTTCGCGTAAACCTCGATATCCTCAGCGACGCGATAGGCGAACCCGACTTTCGGTGAAGCTTGCGAGTCATGGCGCTTACCGGCCGCGCTGCCGCTTTCGTTCGCCGTTACATCGAAATCATAGTAGTCACCGCGAAGCCCGGCGAGCAGTCGCGCCCGGCTACCAAGATGCCAGGTCAGGTCCGCATAAACGCCCAGCGAGGTTTCGCGTACGTCGTTGTCACCCAGTGACGCAATAACCCGACCGTCGTCCGATTCGGCAACGCCTACGGGACCAATATCGTCAAAGCGAAGTTCGGTGCCGACGTTAACCTGCAGCGCAGCGCTGACATCAATCTGCTTATTGACGCGCAGCCCCGCCGTAAAGCGCCGGTCGAACTGGTGGATCTGTGCGTCGTAGGTCGGGTTGGACTCCATTGCCCAGTCGTAATACTGGCCATAGAACGTCGCGTCCCAGCTGTCGCCCGTCAGTTGGCCCGTGAGAATCCAGCGCGAGGTGCTGCCCGAAACGCTGTCATCGAGGACACAGAAGGCATCCGCGCACACGCTGCTGCCGATGGCGCGTTCGGGAATCTGTTCTGTCGGCCGCCAGTCGGCCTCGTATCCTGACAGTGTGACCCTGAGTTCGCCGTGATTCGTTGCGCGAACAAACTTGCCCCAGAGCGACAGGTGATCAAGCGCTTCCGCGTACTCCCACGGACCGTCATAAACCTTGTAGTCCCCGACCAGGCTGGCTGTGCCGCCCGCCAGGTCCTCGCTGAAGCCGGCCGCAAACCGTTGCCAGCCATAATCGCCAACTTCGACGGACATGAAGTTCTGCTCGAGCCGGTCGATGGTGCTGATAAACGAGGCTCCCGCCATGGAAAAATCTCCGAGGCCGGCGTAATACGGGCCCTTTCGGTAGTCGATTCTCTGGATCGTCTCCGGTATTAGCCCGTTGACGTCGAGATAGCCCTGCCCGTGGCCGTGCGAACGCAGATTCAGCGGTACGCCGTCGAGATAGCTGGTGTAGTCGGTGCCGTGATCCAGGTTGAAGCCGCGCAGAAAATACTGGTTGGCCTTGCCGCTGCCGGAATGCTGGACTGCGACCATGCCCGGCATCGATTCGAGCAATTCGGATACCTTGAGCATTGGCCGAACCAGCAGGTCAGCGCCGGCCACGGACCCTTCGCTCGCAGAATCCGCCGTACCGATCAGGTCGCTGTTGCGCCCAAAGACGACAATCTCATCGATACCCTGGGTTGCTTCCTGGGCGTAAGCGGTCAAAGGTGCCGAGGCACCGAGAAGTGTTGCAACGAGCATTCGTGTGTAGGGCATTGGCAAAGTGTCCTGGTTTCGGGCAAATACCGGCAGCAGGGCGTGAAGGCTTGCTGCCGGCGCAGATTGCGAGGGACGCAAAGTATGCGACCCGGATTCGGCCCGAATAAGTTAATTGCCGTTCGAAACGGTTAACGCAAGCGTTAACGTTGCAGTCGCAACCGGGTTGAGCTTCGCGAACAGCCGCCCGGTGCGCGTCAGGTTCAGATTGTCAGGGGGGAAATGTACCGAGTACGACCCGTTGTCTATTCGCCGTAAATTTTCCCGGGAAGCCAGGTGATCAGCTCCGGCAAAACAGCGAGCAGCAGCAGCGCCAGCAACTGGATGGCAACGAAAGGGATAACGCCGCGATAAATCTGGCCGGTGGTGACCTCGGGCGGTGCCACGCCACGCAGGTAGAAAAGCGCAAAACCAAACGGCGGCGTTAGAAAGGAGGTCTGCAGGTTGATCGCTATCATGATGCCGAGCCACACCGGATCGAGGCCCATCGCCAGCAACACCGGGCCAACGATCGGCACGACGACAAAAGTGATCTCTATAAAGTCGAGCACAAAGCCCAGCAGGAACATGACGAGCATCACGGCCAGAACGGCACCGAACACGCCGCCCGGTAATGCCTCGAGAATGGCGTGCACGCCGTCATCGCCACCGTAGCCACGAAAGACCAGCGAAAAGACCGAGGCCCCTATCAGGATCATGAACACCATGCTGCTGATCCTGAGGGTGCTGCGCATGATCTCGCGCAGGCGCTCGCCGTTCATTTGGCCACGAACCAGCGCAAGCAGTAGCGCCCCCATGCCGCCGACGCCAGCCGCTTCAGTGGGTGTCGCAAGTCCGGCCAGGATAGAACCGAGCACTGCAAAAATCAGCAGCAATGGCGGAAACAGCGCGTGCAGCAGTTTCGCCAGCGATACGCGCTCATCAGGACCGCGCTCGTGTGCCGGCATTGAGGCCGGACTCAGCCACGCCTTCAACAGCAAGTAGGCGATATACAGGAAGACGAGCAGGATGCCCGGTATCAGCGCGCCGGCGAAGAGGTCACCGACCGACACCGTCTTGGGCGAATAATTGCCCATCTGCAATTGTGCCTGCTGGTAGGCAGATGTCATCACATCGCCCAGCATGACGAGAATAATCGACGGCGGGATAATCTGCCCCAGGGTGCCGGACGCACAGATCGTGCCCGTCGCCACTTCCGGAGAGTAGCCGCGCTTGAGCATGGTCGGCAGCGACAGCAGGCCCATTGTTACAACGGTGGCGCCGACGATGCCGGTGCTGGCGGCCAGCAGCATGCCCACCAGGGTGACGGAAACGCCGAGTCCGCCACGCAGTGTGCCGAATAGAGCGCTCAGCGTTTCCAGTAAATCCTCGGCGATACGTGCTCGTTCGAGCGTGACGCCCATGAAAACGAACAACGGCACGGCGACGAGTGTTTCGTTGTTCATGATGCCGAAAACCCGGTTGGGGAGCCCGGAGAGCAACGCTTCGTTAAAGGTGCCAGTCAGTATTCCTGCGCCAGCAAACAAGAGCGCGGTACCCGCCAGCGAGAACGCGACCGGAAAACCGGCCAGCAAAACCGCAATCACGCTCAGAAACAGCAGTAGGGCGATCCACTCCATGCTCAGTCGTCACCCGTCGCTGGCGCGCGCATGGCACGCAGCGAATTCAACAGCAGCGACAGCCCCTGCAATGCAAGCAATACCGGCATCAACAGAATCACCGACTTGAGCATGGGCAGCAGTGGGTACGGCAGACCGCCAGACTCACGGGATGCCTCGCCGATCAACCAGGACACCGCCACAAAATCCCAGGCCTTCCAGACCAGGAAAGCGCACAGGGGCCAGAGGAAAATAACGACCCCGACGGCGTCAACAAAGGCGCGCCGTCTTGCGGACATGCCGCGATAAAATATGTCCACGCGAACGTGGTCTTCGTGCTGCAACGTATAAGCCGCGCCGAGCATGAACACCACCGCGTGCATCCAGGTGACGGATTCCTGCAACCAGATCAGGCCAGCGTCAAATACGTACCGCATCAGCACGATAACAAAGGTGACAATAACCATGATCAGGGTAAGCCACGCCGTGGCATGCCCTGTAAAACGGCTCAAGCGGTCGATCACATTCATTCCTGCATCCCGCATCTTCTCGTTGCGTCCCCCTGAACTACACGCACGGCCTCGACGCTAGTGACGCCAGAACATCGGTGTGATCAGGACCAGCAGTGTAAATATTTCCAGCCGGCCGAGCAGCATTCCCGCGACGGCAATCCACTTTGCCGAGTCGTTCACAAACATAAAGCCCGACGCCACATCACCCAGCCCCGGGCCAAGATTATTCAGAGTAGCGGCGACCGCCGAAAACGCAGTTACCTGGTCAAGGCCGGTGGACATCATCGCCAGCATCATTACAACGAATACGACAATGTAAATAGAGAAGAACCCCCATACCGCATCCACGACCCGGAACGGTACGGCCTTGTTGCCAAGCTTGACGGGGATCTCGGCGCTCGGGTGCACAAGGCGCGCTATCTCACGAACGCCCTGTTTGTAAATGAGTAAACAGCGTACTACCTTGATTCCACCCGCTGTTGAGCCGGCAGAGCCGCCAATGAAACTCGAAAAAATCAGCAGCGCCGGCAAAGCGGCTGGCCAGGCAGAAAAATTATCGGTCGTGAAGCCGGTGGTCGTTGCGATGGACACCGCCTGAAATACACCGTCGATGATGTTCTGCCCGGGGGTCGCGTAGTACTGGTACTGAAACAGCACCGCGACGACTGCGATAGATAGCGCCAGCAGAATGACAAAGTAGGCTCTAAATTCCGGATCCTGGCCGTAGTGACTGATAGAAACATAGCGCCAGGCAAAAAAGTGCAAAGAGAAATTGATGCCCGCTGCAAACATAAAAAAGATTGCAACGATATCGATAGCCGCACTGTTGTAATAGCCGATGCTGAGATCGTGAGTCGAGAAGCCGCCGATCGCAACCGTTGAAAACGCATGGCAAAGCGCGTCAAACCAGTCCATGCCGGCCACTACGTAACACACTGTGCAGGCGATCGTGAACGCGAGATATACATACCAGAGCGCTTTGGCAGTCTCGGTGATGCGCGGCGTAAGCTTCGTGTCCTTAACGGGGCCTGGCGTTTCGGCACGGTATAACTGCATGCCGCCAACGCCGAGCATTGGCAGCACCGCAACCGCCAGCACGATAATACCCATGCCGCCCAGCCACTGGAGTTGCTGACGGTAATAGAGAATGGATTTCGGTAGCTCATCGAGCCCGGTAAGAATCGTGGCGCCCGTTGTTGTGAGCCCCGACATGGACTCGAAGACCGCGTCGGTCACCGACAGCGATATGGCGTCGTCAAAATAAAACGGTGCCGCACCGAAGGTGCCCAGTACTGTCCAGAACGCCGCCACAATGAGGAAGCCATCGCGCAGTCGTAGATCCTTTTTCGAGCGGTGTACCGGCGCCCAGCAGAGCAACCCGGCGATCAGGGTCAGGAAGAAGCCTTCAACGAAACCGAGCCAGGACTGTTCGCCGTAGATCAGGCTGACGGCGATTGGCGGCAGCATGGTCAGGCTGAACATCATCAGCAACAGTCCGAGTATGCGCTGTACTACCGTCCAGTTCATAAGTCAGACAAACGACACGTCGACCTGGAAAAGCTGCTCGATTTTGTCGATCTTGCGCCGGTCAGTCATGAACAGAATTACGTGGTCGTCCGATTCTATATCAGTGTCGTGATGCGCAATGATGACCTGGTCATTGCGCACAAGCGCAACGATGGCGGAACCTTTCGGCAGTTCGATTTCCTCAATTCGCCGGCCGACAACCTTCGAGGTTTCCCGGCTGCCGTGTGCGATGGCTTCGATCGCTTCGGCGGCGCCGCGCCGCAGCGAGTGCACTTTAACCACATCCCCGCGCCGAACATGAGCGAGCAAGGAGCCGATGGTGACCTGTTGCGGTGATATCGCGATATCGATACTGCCGGACTCGACCAGGTCGACGTACGACGGGCGATTGATCAACGCCATCACCTTGTGTGCGCCGAGCCGTTTGGCCAGCATGGAGCTCAGGATATTGGCTTCCTCAGAGTTGGTGAGTGCGGCGAACACATCGACGCTGTCAACGTTCTCCTCTAGCAGCAATTCTTCATCGGCGGCGTCGCCCACCAGCACAATCGCCTTGTTGACCTGTTCGGATATATGCCGCGCGCGCTTGCTGTCGCGCTCGATAATCTTGACCTGGTTGGTCTGCTCGAGTGCCATCGCAAGCCGTACCCCGATATTGCCGCCACCCGCAATGACCACGCGACGTACCGGGTCCTCGAGTCGCCGAATTTCGCTCATGAACACACGTATGTCTTTGCGATCGGCAATAAAAAATACTTCGTCGCCTTCCTGGATGACGGTGTCGCCGTCGGGCAGCATGGCTTCGCCACCGCGGTAAATGGCCGCTATGCGCCCTTCGGTGTTCGGAATGTGCTCTTTCAGCGTGGCAATACGCTGGCCTACCAGCAGCCCGTCGCGCCCCGCCATCACACCTACAAGCCGCACCCGGCCGTCAGCGAAATCGAGTACCTGCGTCGCGCCCGGATACAGAATCAATTGCTCCACGTACTCACACACGAGCTGCTCTGGGCTGATCCGCACATCGATCGGGATCGCATCCTGGGTGAACAGTTTATTCGCACTCATGTACTCGGCGGCACGGATACGCGCTATCTTGGTCGGCGTGTGGAACATCGTGTACGCGACCTGGCAGGAAATCATGTTGGTTTCATCGCTGTCGGTGAGCGCTACGACGATATCGGCGTCATTTGCGCCGGCGCGATTCAGGACGTCCGGATAGGCCGCGTGACCCACAACCGTGCGGATATCGAGCCGGTCCTGCAGTTCGCGCAGAACGTCGGCCCGCATGTCGACAACGGTTACTTCATTGGCTTCTTCGCGAGACAGGTGATAAGCGGCTGATGAGCCCACCTGTCCGGCGCCGAGTATGAGAATTTTCATTGTTCTTGTAAGGCCTTCAGAGTGCAGCGTTTTGCCTGCCTCAGGAAGTTTAGTCTACATCAGTTCGAGATTGGCGTAGTTCAGAACGAGCCATTTGGTGCCCGCGTTCTCAAAATTCACTTCGACCCGGGCGTGGGCGCCCTGGCCTTCACAGTTCAGGATAACGCCGTCGCCAAATTTGCCGTGCCGTACGCGCTGCCCCAGGCGGATACCCATTTCGGCACCCGTGGTGACCATGGTACGCGTGACAGGACTGCTCCTTGGCGTATGCAGGGGCCGAGAAACCTGGACGCGCGGACGAACTTCCTCAATGTGTTCCGCCGGTATCTCGGCGATGAAGCGTGAGGGTTGGGCGAAGCTGTCCATGCCGTGCAGGCGCCGCTGCTCAGCATGCGTTATGTACAATGTTTCCTTGGCCCGTGTGATGCCGACGTAGCAAAGGCGGCGCTCCTCTTCAAGGCCATTTGGGTCCGCAACAGAGCGCTGGTGGGGAAACAGGCCATCCTCCATGCCGCACATGAACACGAGTGGGAATTCGAGCCCCTTGGCCGAGTGCATCGTCATAAGCTGCACGCAGTCTTCCCAGGCGCTGGCCTGACCTTCACCCGCCTCGAGTGCCGCGTGTGACAGAAACTCGTCCAGCGGCGACATTTCTTCCTCGCTCATGCCCGGCTCGAAGCTCTTGGCCGCGCTCACGAGTTCCAGCAGGTTCTCTACCCGCGTTTCGCCCTTCTCGCCCTTGTCCTTTTTGAAAAAATCGATCAGCCCACTGCTATGAATCGCATGGTCGACCTTGTCCTGCAAGTCGAGCTCCGCCGTGTCGCGGGCCATGCGTTCAATCAGGTTCAGGAATGCGAGTACGGCGTTGGCTGCGCGGCTCGATAGCTCGTCGCTGGCGATTGCACCAGCCGCGCGCCACATGGAGCAGCTATTCGCGCGCGCATACTGGCGCATGATCTCGATGGTTCGGGCGCCGATGCCGCGTGTCGGCTTGTTAACGACCCGTTCGAATGACGAATCGTCATCGCGGTTCGACATCAGGCGCAGATAGGCCAGTGCATCCTTGATCTCTGCGCGTTCGAAGAAGCGCAGGCCCCCGTACACCCGGTAGGGAATGCGCGCGTTGATAAGGCCTTCTTCCAGCACGCGTGACTGCGCGTTGGAGCGATACAGAATCGCCGCGTCGGCGCGCAGGTTGCCCTGGTCTATCCAGTCGCGCAGCCGGCCGATCACGAAGTCGGCTTCGTCGCGTTCGTTGTAGGCCGAATACACACGGATCGCCTCGCCCTCGGCCCCCTCGGTCCAGAGGTTCTTGCCCATGCGCGAACTGTTGTTGGCAATCACGGCGTTAGCGGCATTCAGGATGGTGGCCGTTGAGCGATAGTTTTGCTCCAGCTTGACGACCGTGGTCTTGGGGAAGTCCCGCTGAAACTGATGAATGTGCTCAACACGGGCGCCGCGCCAGCGGTAGATCGACTGGTCATCGTCACCCACTACGAACGGCACGCCTGTCTTGCCCGCGAGCAAGCGCAGCCAGCCGTACTGAATGGCGTTGGTGTCCTGAAATTCGTCCACCAGCAGGTGTTTGAAGCGACGCTGGTAGTGCGCAAGCAGCTCGGCGTTGTCGCGCCATAGTTCGTGCGCGCGCAGCAAGAGCTCCGCGAAATCGACCAACCCGCCGCGATCGCAAATAATTTCGTATTCCTTGTACAGCGAAATCATCTGCCGCCGGTGCGGGTCACCGTCATCATCGAGGTGTTTAGAGCGCAGGCCTTCGTCTTTTTGTTCGTTGATGAAGTACTGCACTTCGCGCGGTACCCAGCGACTGTCATCAACCTCCAGGTTCTTCAGCAGGCGCTTGATTAGCCGGAGCTGATCATCCGAGTCGATGATCTGGAAGTTTTGCGGCAAGCCCGCTTCGCGCCAGTGTCGTCGCAGCAGGCGGTGGGCAAGCCCATGAAAGGTCCCGATCCAGAGGTGGTTTACCGGGATATTGAGCAGGCTCTCAACGCGGCTGCGCATTTCTGCGGCCGCCTTGTTTGTGAACGTGACGGCCAGCAGACTTTGCGGCGACACGCCTTCAACATCAATGAGCCAGGCCGCACGATGTACGAGCACGCGCGTTTTGCCGCTGCCCGCGCCCGCAATGACCAGCGTCGGCTCGGCTGGCGCCGTAACCGCCTGACGCTGAGCGTCATTGAGTGAATCCAGAATCGGGGTAACGTCCATGTGTCGCGCGAGATGCCTCGGGAAAGGGCGCGATTCTAACAGGTTTAGAGGTTCCGACCGACGCTGGGCCAGCGCCTGGCGCCGTACTGAAGCGCGGCGTCTCTTATTGTGCCCAGCGAACGCCGAGCGTGTATTGGTCGCGCTCGTAAGAGATGCGCGTGTCGTTCGAGACTTTCTCGGTATGGTGGCCGTCGAGCACCAGGTACAGGTGGCGCGTCATGCGAAAGCTGGCTTCAAAAGAAACATTGACCCGTTCGAGTGTCTTGCGCGGCAATGCCGGGTCATTAAATGCATAGGCGCGCGGAAAGTTGTATAGCATGTAGGCGCCGTTTGCCTCGAAGCTGAAGCGCTGGCCGATATCCCAGTGAAAGCGCACACCGTAGCTGTCGCGAATGTAGTCGTTGTAGCCTTCAAACTTGTCGCTGCGGTCAGTACGCTTGTAGTCGACGCCGAACCACATCTTGCGCGTGATGCGCTGCCTTGCCGTGATGCCCAGCTCAAGAAAGTCGTAGCGCAGTGTCTGGTTCGCTGCCAGTTGTTCGCCGTCGCGGTTATAGGCGCGCCGTTCGCCGTAGCGTCGGCTGGACTTTTCGGCGGTGATTCTAAGCAGCGAGGTTGATGTAAAACGGTACTGGCCGAGCAGGCCAAATTCGAAGAACTCGTGATCGTATTCGGGAACCAGCTCAGTGTCTTCGTAGTTCCAGAGCTGCCCCTTGATGTTCAGGCCGAACGCCAGCTTGTCGTAGGACTGGCGAAACGTCAGTTCCGGGCCGTAGCGCAGGTAGTTCATGCGCTCGTCGATGAGTTCGCCGTCAACGGCATACGCGGCGCCATCGTCCGGGTCGAAATAGACTTCGTCGTGTTGTGCAACGGTAAAGGCGCTATACAGCCGGCGCTCACGACCTTTTTCCTCATGCAAAAAGCTGTAGTCACTGCCAAAACTGGCTTCGTGACTGTACTGGTTGGCGTTGTCGAGTTCTTCGTCCTGGTAGTAACGACCTGCCAGCCGGTAGGCGCCAAAAAACCCTTCGTTTTCGTAGGCGTTAATCTTGTACTTGGCGCTCAAGGTAAACGGCATGAACGCACCCGTAACGGCCTCCGGGCGAATCACGGGCAAAGCGGGATCGCTAAAGTCGATGTAGTCGTCGCCGGGCGCGCGGAACACGTTACTGTCGGTGCCAAAGCTCACGCGAGCACGCAATTCAAGGCGCGCAAAGTCGCTCTGCTTGCGTTCTTTTTCCTGCTCCAGCAGAACCGGGTCTTCCAGTTGTTGCTGGCCGAGAATGCGTGCGACGGCAACGCGTGCATAGGCCGCGATCTTCGGGCTCTGTTGCTGGTCGCGCGCGAGGCGGAACCAGCGCAGCGCTTCGTCTGTCTGGCCGAGCTTGTAAGCGTTCAGTCCCAGGTTGTATTGCGCCGCAACGCGCAGTCCCGGAGCATCGAGCGCCCGCAGCAGTTCGTCACGGGCTCGCAGGTGCTGCCCGGCACGGTAGTGCGCTACGCCGGTATTGTAGTGCAGCAACGGCGTCGCCATGCCGGCGTCGCTGGCCTGCCGGTAGCGCAGGAGCGCCGCCCAGTACAGGTCGTCACGAAACAGGCGATTGCCGTCGTCAAAGTACTCGCCCGCCGTCATGGCGAACGCCGATGGCGCCAGCGCCAGGCACAACAGCGCAGTTAGCAGGCTCGCGGCACCGGTGCGGAAACGCGATACGGGATGTCGGGATGGCGTGCGAATCTTGGCGGCCCCAGGGAAGTGCGTTATGTCAGGTGGCAGGATTACCCAAATCGGACCGGAAAACTATGACGTGGCGCAAGAAATTCCCTAAAGGTTATCCTCGTCGCCGGCCGGGAAATACTCGTCTTCGGGCAGCTTGTCGAGATCCAGGTCCTCACCCTCGTCGTGCGCGAAGTCATCCTCGTACGGCAGACGTTCTTCCGGCAGCACTATATCGTGGTCAAATCCGTCCCCGGCGGCCTCTTCATCTGCGAACGGACTCTCTGCCGTGGCCGCCGGTGTTTCCATCTCCACGCTGGCACCGGGGTCGCTGTCCGAATCGGCGAGCGTATCGTCAATGCCCCTGGCATCGGGGCCGCGCATTTCAGACACAAATTCGCGCAGCTCGTTTTCATCGCCCACAACCTCCATCGTGACATCGAGATCGTCCAGTTCGTTCTCGGCCAACGCGGGCAGCGGGGCCGCCAGAAGCGCCCCGAGCGCCACAGTTATACCGAGAACGGACACCCGGGAATTAACGGACTGCTGCATTGTTGTCTCCAAAATCAAATGGCTTAACGAGCCGGGCATCAGCCCGTACTGAGTTGCAACCGGAATACCCGGTCACGCGAATCGTGTTCGAGCCGTGCGAGCAACTCGCCGTGCGCCGGCGCAACTGCCAGCAAACGCAGCGGCAGCAGGTTGCGGCCGCTCGCAAGGCTGGTTTCCCAGCTAATTTCCCGTTGCCCCGGGAATCCTTCGAGTTCAACACCCGGTGGTAGCTGCAAGGTCAGTACAGCATGGTCGAGTGTTTCAGCCGAAGCGAATAACAGGTTCACGGTTTGCGGCTCGGCCACTGTCATCGCAATCGCCGGAATCGCATCCTCCGTTGGAGGACCGCCTGCAGGTACGTCGAGAAAGATGCTGACGAGAAAGGCCAGGACAAGAGTCGCCGCGACGCCGCTGAACAGCCAGCGCGTTTTCAGCGCACGAAGCTCCTGTCGTCGCGCGTGTTCGCTGGCTGCTGCGGCTGTTGCCTGCGCAAAAAAACCGGGTGCCGGATCGGGCACCGGCATTGCTTTTAGCCACGCCGCCAACTCGAGGTCAGCGGCTTCATCCTGCGGTAGTTGCTTGTCATTCATCGGCAGCCGCGTCTCGCTTTTTTTGTGCAGAATCCGGGTTCATACCGGGCTTACACGCAGAATTGCGCGAAAGGGTTCCATCCTGTTCGAGAATTTGCCGCAGGTGGGCGCGCGCACGGTGCAGCCGGGACTTGACAGTGCCGACCGGAATTCCCATAAGTTCATGAATTTCTTTTATTTTGTGACCGTCGGCATCGTGCAGCAGGACAACAATCCGGTGCTCCTCGCTGATTTGCGCGAGTGCCGCCTCGAGCCGGCGGGTGTGTTCGGCCTGCAGGCTGTCCTGTTCCGGGCTGTCATTGCCCGCAAACCCGGCAAGGCCCTCGCCGCTCAACTGGCCCTCCTCGACCAGCAGCATGCGTTGGCGGGCAAAGCGACGGTGCTGGTCAACAAACAGGTTGTACATGACGCGCGCCAGCCACGGCCCCGGGCGGTCAAGGCTCTCAATTTTATCAAGGCTCGAAAAAGCCTTGATCATGACCTCCTGGAACAGGTCTTCGCTGCTGTCTTTGTTGCCGGTTAGCCGCCAGGCGAGGCGATATAGCCTGGCGAAATGCGGACGGACCGACTGTTCAAAACGAGCGTTGTTGTCGAGCTCGGCCACTACGACTCGCGCAGGTAGCCCCAGGAGTGCAGTTTGTCGTGATCTTCGAACCAGCGGTCGCCAATGTCGGTGCGGTAATACATGTTCGGGATAAGAATATTCTTAACCCGCTGGTAGGCTTGCGCCTGGGCCTGCTTCACTGAAATACCCTGGCCCGTCACTACCAGCACGACGCCGGATTTGCCCGTAATGAGCCACTCACCGTTCACAAGGCGCACGTCTTCTATATGAATACCGTCGTAAACGGGTTTGCGGAAAATAATAACCCGGTCCTTGGAGTTGGCTTCGAAAGTCTTGGGGTCATGGTAGGGAAAGGGTGGCACCACGATGCGCAGGCCAATTTGAAACCCTTTGCGCGTCTTGAAAGTGCTGAGCGAACCGTTGGCCATGCCCTGGAGGAACTCACCCATCGGCATGGCGATGCCGTCGGACTGTATGCAGATGGTCGGATAGCCAAAGCGCGCGGTGAACTCGAGCGGGTAAATGCCCTGGCCGTTGACGATGCAGTTAACGTCGATATAACCAACGTACTTTTCCTCGCGCAGGCGATTCTCAAGTTTCGCGAGCGTGGCGGCATAAACCCGGTTGGGTCCGCTCCAGTACATGCACGTGCCCATCTCGCCGGTTGCAGGGCCAAGGTTGCCCGGGAACAGGGGCTTATGTTCGAAATTGACGTTGATCGGCATCATGAAGTTGTTGCCGTTAAAAAACGCTCCGACGGCAATCTCGACGCCGCGTACACGCCGCTGTAGCTGGAATACTTTTACCGTGTCCGAGTAGACCGCCTTGTACGACGCAAGCACATGAATAACGTCCATGCCGTCATCTTCCTGGCCAACAAACAGCAGTCGCTTGATATTCTGCGCTTCGCCACTGGGCTTGATCACGTAGGCGGCCGGATGCGCTTTGACGTATTCAATCGCCGAATCAAAGTCGGTGAATTCCTGGAACGGGATAATGGACACGCCGTGCTTTTTCAGCTCTTCCTGGCCAAATGTCCGGTCATCCTCAAGGCGGTCGGTGTAGGGCGTGCCGCCGACGACAATCTTGCCCTGCTCACGCAGCCGGTGCGCGTGATCGCCGTGTCCGAGCACGTCATCAAAGACGATGACATCGGCCCAGTCGACATGCGACTCCCAGGCGTCGACCTTCGGCACGAAACCGTCGCCGATATCGCGCTCGCTGGGGGTATTGATGTAATAGCGGACATCATTGCCCTCAGACGCCACACGCCAGGCGATGTCGCTGATAAGGCCGTCATAGGAGACAAACAGGAATTTCGTAGACATCGAAAGATGATAGACGGTCTGCCCAGAT
>JAUHZT010000050.1 GCA_030425905.1 Gammaproteobacteria bacterium | reverse complement strand
TCAGATCAACTGAATAAATCTTGTCGCCTATCGGGAAGCGTGCGGCGGCGATACGGTTCGCGAAACGTCCAGCCGTTGTGCCCATGTAAAAGTTGTCACGCAGGTAGTCGTCGGGGTTCGCGTAGCCGAGCACGGCGTCGATAATCCCGGCATCAGTTGGGACCCGTATGGACTGAATGGTCGCGCCGAGATTCAATAGCGTCACCTCCATACCTGCAGGCGACCTCAGCGTGAATGCTTCGATCGATTTCTTGGAATCGGGAGACGGCACTGGCTAATCCTTTGGTGTAAGTCGATTGATCGAGCAATTGTAAACGTATACCCTGCTAACGGTAAAACCCGCTGTCTACTTCCAGGGACAACCTTTGAAGCAAGCGTCAACCGATACCGCTTTGCAACAAGAAGCTGCTGCTGCAGAGGAGCGCCCGGACGTATCCATTAAAGAAGTTGCTCAACTGGCGGGTGTCTCGATTGCCACGGTATCGCGGTGCATCAACAAGCCTGAAAAGGTTACTTCGAAAACGCGACTCAAGGTTCAGGACGCGATTCGCCAGACAGGCTATTCGCCGAATACGCTGGCGCAGAGTTTCAGGCGAGGTCGAACAAATATCGTAATGGTGGTGTTGCCGTCAGTTGGCGACCCGTTTTTTACAGCCGTGATGAGTGGTATTCGAGTGGCGGCGCGGGCCAAAGGTTACTCGGTCCTGATCGAGGAAACCCAGCTCAACAAAATGACCGCCGATGAGATCGGTGCGATGCTCGTTTCAAACCAGACAGACGGCATCATCTTGCTGGCGAGCATGTCGCCCTTTGGCAATGAAGTTCTGTCGACGAAGAGCAAGCGCAGGCTGCCCATTGTCATCGGCTGCGAAACGGTTTCGCCTGAGCTGGCTGACTTTCCAAGCGTGCACATAGACAATATTGCTGCCGCGAAAGAAGCAACCAACTACCTGATTTCGCAAGGGCACCGACGTATCGCCATGGTTTGCGGACAGGCGTCATCTCTGCTGACCAAGGACAGGGAACTCGGCTACCGAGCTGCAATGAAGCAAGCCGGACTGCCGATTGAAGAGGGCTGGGTGGTTGAGGGCGACCTGACCATCGCGGGCGCGCGCAAAGCCACTCGCATACTGATAAATCACGGCAACCGGCCGACAGCGATTTTTTGTGCGAACGACGAAATGGCTATTGGTTGCCTGCACGAGATCAAGTCTGCCGGGCTTCGGGTTCCGCGCGACATATCGATCGTCGGCTTTGACGACATTCGCTACGCCGAAGTCACCGCCCCCCCGCTCACGACGATCAGCCAGCCTGCTGAAGAAATCGGTGAGCGGGTCATGTACCGGCTATGTCGCCGCATCGAGGCGGGCAACGGCGCATCCAGCACGCCTGAAATCGTGCCGCACAAACTGGTCATCAGGCAGTCAGTTGCCAAACCGACCAGCTAGATAGCCGCCCGCAGCACGAACTACTGGCTTCAAAAACCTTCGATGCGCACGGGCTGAGCCTTTTCCCATTCTTCCTGGTCGACGCTGCGAACCTTCTGGATAAAGACAAAGGTGCCTTTCTTGTTGCCGACCACCACGTCGGGCAGGCCGTCTCCATTGAGGTCGCCACTGACCAGTTGCCGCCCAATGCCGGCCTCATTATCGATCTGGTGAGGAATGTATTCCACCTCACCATCCTGGCGCGTCAGCCGGAAATAGTAGACCACCGGATCCTGCCGGGCTCCGGGGTCCGCGAAGTCGTGAGCCCGGAAGGTTTTTCCGGTCACAATGTCCTTCAGGCCGTCGCCGTCGATGTCGACAAGTTCAACTGCGTGGAGCTGGGAGAACTGAACCCCGTACGGGTTGTCGGTGTTCTCCGCCTGCTTGCTCATGATGGGGTGCTCCTGAAACGTAATCTCGTCACCTTTGCGGACCTGTTCAAACCAGCTCAGGCCCCACCCATGTGCATCAATGCTGGTTATGACATCGTTGAGCCCGTCGCCGTTCACATCATAGGCATACATATCGCCGCCACCTTTCAAGCTGTCCCACATTTCGGAACCCGATCGATCGATGAAAGGGTAGCGGTGAAAGGTCCAGTCCGGATCGCCTTCGAGTGAGGCAGGTTGTTGCAACCATCCGTTCCCTTCCATCAGGTCGACGCGCCCATCGCCGTCGATGTCGCCGATTCCCATGCCGTGCGTGTAGTGATGAATTTCTTCTTCGTAGGTCATTACGGGGTGAAAGATCCACGGCAGCGTAGGCTCTACCGGATTCGGCGAGACATATCCGTAATGTTTGCCATAAGCCATGATCAGTTCGGGCACGCCATCACCGGTGATGTCTCCGAATGTCGGTGCTTCGTTCTTGACCGCATTGGTGACAAAAAAACGTTCCCAGTGCTCCGGCCGCTCCGGACCGGGACCACTGAAGGATTTGCCCGGATTCCGGTACCAGTAGGCAGGCGTATTGGGCAGCCCCACCGTCAAAACGTCCTGCCAGCCGTCGCCATTGATATCGTAGACGAATGAAAAGAAATTGTCGTTCGAGTAATACCCGCGGTCATAGGGCAGCCGCTTGGTTGGCGCCTCGGGCGGATAGTACTCGTAACGATGTTCGAAGTCCGGTCCCAGCCACATATGCGGTCCACTGACGACATCCATATGACCGTCCTTGTTGAAGTCGCCGTAACTCGCACCTTCTGACCAATAGACCGCAGTCAGCTGCTGTTTTTCAAAATCACGAATCACGAACTCGTCGGCTTGCGCGACGACGGTCAGGCAAGAGCAGCCGACAATCAATGCTGCAATATGTTGGTTTCTGTTCATCTTAGTACCTCATCCCGGCTTTGTGCCTCAGGAGCTGTTCTTCAAACATTCTTGTTCGGCCAGTGTTGTAATCGACTACTCGCCGAAACCCTCGATGCGGACAGGCTGAGCCTTTTCCCATTCTTCCTGATCCACCTTTCGAACCTTTTGGGTGAATGCATAGGCACCATTCTTGTTGCCGACCACGAAATCGACCAGGCCATCGCCATTGAGGTCTCCGCTGACCAACTGCCGTCCGATGCCGGCCTTGTCATCGATCTGGTAAGGAATGTATTCGACCTGGCCATCCTCCTGGCGCGTCAGGCGAAAATAGTAAATGACCGGGGCCTGGCGAGATCCTTCATCGCCGAAATCGTGAGCCCGGTAGGTTTTACCGGTCAAAATGTCCTTCAGGCCGTCGCCATCGATGTCGACGAGCTCAACAGCATGGAGTTGCGAGAACTGGACCCCGTAAGGGTTATCGGTATTCTCCTCCTGCTTGCTCATGATGACATGCTCTTTAAAGGTGATCTCGTCGCCGTTCCGGACCTGTTCAAACCAGCTCAGTCCCCAACCGTGCGCGTCCAGGCTGGTAATAACGTCGTTCAACCCGTCGCCATTCACGTCATAGGCATACATATTGCCGCCCCCGGTGAAACAGCAGAATACGGGGTTGGTTTTCCGGTTGACGAACTGGAACGGGTGATACTCCCAGTCCTCGCCGAATTTCAGCGTGGCCGGTTGACGCATCCATCCATCCCCGGTCAGGTAGTCTTTGCGTCCGTCACCGTCAATGTCGCCGATGCCCATGCCGTGGGTGTAGTGATGAATCACTTCGTCATGGGTCGATACCGGGTGAAAAATCCAGGGCAGTGTAGGCGCGACCGGGTTTGGCGAGACATACCCGTAGTGCTTGTCGTAGGCCGTCAACAGTTCGGGCTTGCCATCGCCGGTAAGGTCTTTGAAATCCGGTGCTTCGTTCTTGACGGCGTCGGTGACAAAGTGCTTCTCCCAATGCACGGGTTCTTCCGGCGCCGGTCCGCCGAACGGCTCGCCCGGGTTCTGGTACCAGTAGGCAGGGGTATTGGGAAGTCCGACTACCAGGACATCCAGCCAGCCGTCCTCGTTAATATCGTAGACGTACGAAAAGAAATTGTCGTTCGCGTAGTACGAAAAATCATTCGGGTTCCGCCGGGTCGGCGCAACCGCCGGATAATACTCGTGGCGAAACCCCGTTTTGCGATCGAAATCCGGCCCCAGGAATATGTTCGGCCCACTGACGATATCCTGGTGGCCGTCATTGTTGAAGTCACCTATCGCGGCGCCTTCGGACCAGTAAATGGGTGTCATTTCCTGTTTCTGGAATTCACGAATAACATAGTCATCGGCCTGTGCGCTGACGGTTAGCACTGAGCAGGCGGATATCAATGCAACGACGCGTTGATTTCTGTTCATCTTGGTACCCCTCGTCCCGGTTATGCACTTTCGGTGTCATCAGCGTGAAAGTAATGACCACGTTTGCTGTCAGATCGCCGAAAAACAGGTGCCTTCCAGCATCACCGCAAAGTATGTTTATAATATCTGTTCGACGTGTAAACGATTTCATTCACTCTATCGTAGCTTGTGCACAGTCTGCAAATTATTCTGCCGGGTACCGCGACGGGCACCGATGCTGATACGCCGGCAAAGAGGAATTTCTGCACAAAATGAAACTCGGGAATTAACATGGCGCATGACAAAAGCCCGGTCGCGGGCAACGGTCTCTTTGACCGACGATTCTTTCTGAAAGCGGGCGTTGCCGGTAGCGCGACATTGATGAGCGCTGCGGCCAGCCCGGCTGAACGGCCGGCATGGATGCGTGCGCCGGGTGCCCCAATGAGCCCAAGTGGGGAACCGTCCGAGCATGAAGCTCACGTGCAGCGGAGGCCCATCGGTTCGCATCCGGGCACGACCGGAACAGGCGCAGCGCGTACGCCGCTGGAGTTGCTGGACGGTGTTATCACGCCGAGCCGGCTGCATTTTGAACGCCACCACAGCGGCATTCCTGCGATCGATCCGGATGAACATCGGTTGGTTATCCATGGTCTTGTAGATCGACCACTGTCTTTCAGTCTTGAGGCGCTGTCACGCTATCAACATGTATCCCGAATTCAGTTCCTGGAATGCACTGGTAACAGCGGCGCTTCAATTGCGCCTGAACCCGTACAGGCTTCCTGCGGCGCGATCCACGGTCTTGTCTCGGCAAGCGAGTGGGGCGGCGTGCCGCTTTCCGTCCTGCTGCAGGAGGCCGGCATCAAGGCCAGCGGGAAATGGATAATCGCAGCCGGTGCCGACGCCGCGGCGATGAGTCGCAGTGTGCCTGTGGAAAAAGCACTGGATGACGCAATCGTCGCGCTGTACCAGAACGGTGAACGATTGCGGCCGTCGAATGGTTACCCGATGCGGTTATTCCTGCCGGGCTGGGAAGGCAACATGAGTGTGAAATGGCTGCGTACGCTGAAAGTTGTCGATCAGCCGGCGATGACCAAGGACGAGACCTCCAAGTATTCCGATCTGCAGGCCGACGGCGTTGCCAGGCTGTTCACGTTTCCCATTGGCGTAAAGTCCGTTATCACCAGTCCGTCGCCCGGCCTGACGATGGGTGAGGCCGGCATCTACCAGGTTTCTGGCATCGCCTGGAGCGGCGCCGGCAGGATCCGGCGCGTCGAAGTATCCGCGGATGGTGGCAAGTCCTGGGCGGATGCCGCTCTCGATGAGCACATCATGTCGAAATGCCTGACGCGTTTTCGCTCGGCCTGGCGGTGGGATGGCAGTCCGGCGGTCATTCTCAGTCGAGCGACAGACGAAGCCGGAAATGTCCAGCCAACCCGGGATGCCGTGCTCGAGGGCAGGGCGAACGGAGCTTTCTATCATTACAACGGAATCCAGGCCTGGCGTGTCGGTGCGGACGGGGAGATCAGCAATGTTTACGCGTAATGCCGTGTTCATGGTAATTGCCGCTTCGTGCTTGCTGGCAACCGGTTCGATTGTCGCTGATGACAACCCGAGACTCGGCGAGGCCGTCAGTTCGGCCGAAATTGCCCGCATGGATTTCACGGTACTGCCGAACGGCGACGGGCTTCCCGGCGGTTCCGGAACCGCGGCAGCAGGCGCACTGGTCTACCAGCAGAATTGCCTGGCCTGTCACGGTACAGCCGGCAAGGACGGGCCAAACGACTCGCTGGTTGGTGGGATCGGTTCCCTGGTTACCGAACAGCCGCAGAAGACCGTTGGCAGTTACTGGCCTTATGCGACGACACTGTTCGACTACGTGCGCCGGGCAATGCCCT
Source organism: Gammaproteobacteria bacterium (assembly GCA_030425905.1). Taxonomy (GTDB): domain Bacteria; phylum Pseudomonadota; class Gammaproteobacteria; order Steroidobacterales; family Woeseiaceae; genus UBA1847. Next base: position 14,142 of record JAUHZT010000050.1, on the reverse strand, counting down.
ACCAGGCGCCAGGAAGCCTGTCCGACGACGACGTCTATGCGGTGACCGCCTACATCCTGTATCTCAACGACATTGTCGGGGAGGATGACAGGCTGGATGCAGAGACCTTACCGGAAGTCCGTATGCCCAATCGTGAAAATTTTGTCTGGGCATACGCCCCGGACTGACGTATCGGGGAAAATTACGACTTCGATAGAGCGGCTTCGAACTCGCCGATGATGTCATTGGCATCCTCACAGCCGACGGAAACACGAATCAGGTTGTCCCGCCACGGCTGCGGATAGATCAGTGTTGTCACGTCACCGAGGCTTACGCCAATGCCAAACAGTTCGTGACTGTTTGCGAACCGGTTCATTTCGTCGGTTCCTCCTTTGATCCTGAAGCTCACTATCCCCCCGCTGCCATTCGGCAAAGACGTTTTCGCCAGTTCGTACTGCGGGTGAGCTGGCAAACCGGGGTATTTGACCCAGTCGACCTTCGGGTGTGCTTCAAGGTATTCCGCCAGCGCCTGGGCGTTCGCACAATGCTGGCGCATCCGCAAAGGCAATGTCCTGACACCGCGCATGACAAGCCAGGATGCGATCGGACTGAGACACTGACCAAAGGCATCCATCTTCGTGCGGGCAAGGTCAATAGTGTCCCGGGTGCCCGCGAGCACGCCGGCAATCGTATCGCCGTGGCCGCTGATGTACTTGGTCGCGGAGTGCAGAACAATGTCGGCTCCCTGCTCGACGGGTCTGCATAGATACGGGCTCAGGAAGGTATTGTCGGCGATAAGTGTCAGCCCGTGTTCGTCAGCCAGTTTTTTGTAGGCAGCGAGATCTGCGATGTAAATATTCGGGTTGGTTACAGTCTCGACGAAGATAGCGGTCGTATTCGGTTTCAGGGCGGCTCGCGCCTGCTCAATATCGCGAACATCGAACATCGACACTTCGATTCCCATTGCCGGACAGTCCTGCTCGAAAAATTGCCGGCTGATGACGAACAGGTCATTCGTCACAATGACGTGATCGCCCGCTTTGGCCGAGATCATGATCGAGATGGCAACGGCGGCCATGCCTGACGCGGTCACCAGGGCGGCTTCTGCGCCTTCGAGCGAAGCCAGTTTCTTCTCCAGGGCGGCATTGGTCGGGTTGGACGTTCGGGAATAAAAATAATTGTCCAGGGGGCTTTGTCGATCCGGATCAACTGCAAGCTCTATGGCCGCAGCAAATTCCTCCGCTCGCTCATAAGAAAAGGTGGCCGTTTGATAGATCGGCGTATTGTGCGCGCCCGTCGTGGCATCCCTGCCTTCACCTTCATGGATCGCCCTTGTTGAAAAATTTCGCGTCATTTTGATTCCTGAATTACAGATTACTAATTAGATAGCTGGCCAGTACGATGAACATCACGCCAGGTACGACCCACTTCAACCACGCAAAGTAGGTGTCGTGCCAGGGTTTATCCTCGGATCCGAAAATCTGTGCCTTGGTGGCTATGCGTCCAAGACCCCATGCCACCGTAGTCACAGCGATCGCGCTGCCGAGCATTTGCATTCCGGAACCAAAAATCAAGTCCAGCACGCCAATGACATCGGGTTCCAATGAGCTTGGCAGCATGATTGCCGCCTCGATCAGCAGGATGATCAGGATGACAATGCTGCGACTGGATCGCAGTTTCAGCTCCTCGCTGATGCTGCCAACGATGGCTTCGAGCGCGCCGATTGCCGAAAGAAATGCGATCAGGCAAAGCGCCAACAGGAAACCGCTGCCGAGGATTCGACCACCCGCCATCACGCTGAACAATTTTGGCAATGTAGAGAACACCAGTGTTGGTCCTTGTGACAGATCAAGGTTGAAGACCAGTATCGTTGGCACGAGAAACAGCGACGCCAGGATTGCTGCGCCGACGTCTCCCAGCGCTGTTAACGAAGCTGTGGGCAACATCTTCTGATTGGCCGGCATATAGGAGCCGTAGATCACCATGATCGTTCCGGCAAGACCGATAGAGAAAAACGCCTGGCCCAGTGCAGCGAAAATATGTTCCGCGGTCAACACCGAAAAGTCCGGCTTGAGGAAGTCGGCGACCCTGGCGAGCGCGCCCGGCAGGAACAAGGCATTTACGACCAGGTAAAGAATGACAAGCGCAAAAAACGGAACGAACAGGCGGCTGACCGATTCGATGCCCCTATTGACACCCAGGTGCAGCACCAGCATCGCGAAACCCAACACGACCAGCCCGAAAACGTACTGCAACCAGCCGTTCGACATCTGCTCATCGAAGACCGGGATCGTCGATTCCGAAAAGCCGCTGAGAATCGAGAAAGATGCCGTGAAGGCAATATTGCCAATAACAACGAGGTAGTAGGACGTCGACACGACCATCGTGAAAACGATCAGACCGCCAATTCGACGTCCCCAGGTGTTGCCCAGAACAGCGGATAGCGCCCCAATTGGCCCTTTGCCCGTGGTCCTGCCCAGTGTCCATTCGGCAGTCAATCCCGGAATCGCCAGGAAGACCGTGAACAGCAGATAGACGATCAGGAAAGCCGACCCGCCGTACTCGCCCATCATGTAAGGAAACCGCCAGACGTTTCCGAGGCCGACAGCGACACCGATAAAAGTCAGTGTCGAAGCAAATTTCGACGAAAATTTTTCCCTTTCCACGAAGAACGACGCTCCTTTTTTATTCTGAATTATTGCGCGCGGGATTCAGGCCTTTACATCGCGACGCCTGGGTTCCGGAAGCTCGGGATCGACCTTCTGTTGCCAACTTGCTGTTCCATTGCGTAGCTCGCTGGCACGCACCGTAACCGGCTCGTCCCAGGCGGTCTGTGCGCCAAAGTTGATGACATTGAAGCGAACGACCGGGTCCTCCAGGGTCAGGTCGAAGTCAATTATCCCGGCATTGTGCCCGCCAGTGAACGGTTCGCGGAGTCGAATTTCGGGAACTTCGAGCCATTCCGGAACAGGCGTGTCCTGGGCGAGGCCGGAACTAACGAACTCGTAGAAGTCATAGCCACCCTCTGCAGACCAGGGAATGCAGTTGGCCTCGGCTCGGTGCACGTCGCCTGACATCAGGAGCACGCCTTCAATACTCTCGTCGCGAATAAAGTCGAACAGCTTGTCACGCTCATGGCGATAGCTGGCCCAGTTGTCTTCACCTTCAGCTTCCGCTGCCGGATTGTGGCTCCAGCCGCCGCCCGCGATCAGCACTTTGAAAGGCGCGTCACTGCCCTTGAGTTCATCCTGCAACCACTTGAGCTGGCCGGCGCCGAGGTGCGTCTTGTCCGGGCCATCGGGTTTGTCATTCGGGTCGCGGTGGTAACGGTTGTCAAGGAAGAAAAAGTCCACGCCCCCGTAGCGATACTTGAAGAACACACCCGGCGTTGCGTTGGTGCCGTAGGCCGGATTCGCCCAGAATCTCTTGAACAGCTGCAGGCTGCCTTCGCGCATGGGGTTGCTCTGATCGCTGTTGTTCAGGCCATAGTCGTGGTCATCCCAGGTAGCCAGTTGCGGAACAGTCGTGCCGAGTCGCTGGTACTCAGGTACCGCGCGCTGAATCTTGTAGAGATCAGACATGATCGACGGTTCGATAGTGTCGGCGTATATGTTATCGCCCAACCAGAAGAACAGGTCCGGCGCCCATTGTTCCAGCGCCGGCCATATTGGCTGGTCCGGATACTCCTGCCATCGGGCACAGGATCCGAAGCCAACCCGAAATCGGCCTGGTCCCTCCGGGGCCGTCTTGAAGCGGAATGGGGGAATATTGTCCAGGTACTTTGCGACCTTGCCTTCGACCAGCGGCCGATAATAGTAGGTGCTGTCCGGTTGCAATCCGGACAGGCTCGCCCGTACGACAAAGTCGTTCTCGGGAACAGCGTCAACCGGTTCACTGCGCCTGGCGTCCGAAAGATCAGGAAGTCGGCCGTACTGCACGCCGACCGGATAGCGGCCACTGGCCCGCATCCACAAGAGCGAACTGCTTGTTCCCATCGCGCCGACCATCGGTCCGTTCAGCAGTCGGGGATAGCCGGTGGTACTGGCCAGTGCGCTGCGCAAGCCGATATGCGGCAGCGACATTACGCCGCCGGCGACAGCCAGCGACTTCAGAAAACTGCGACGCGCATGTTTCACACTAACTCCGGTGAGTCCATTGAAAAGCCGGTTTTCCCGAGCTCTTTATTATTGACGTCAAGGCACACCAGGTGGTTGGGGCGCTGGCCGAAAATCCAGGCCTAGTCCAGTGTTACGAAGCGCGCCAGGTAGGCGACTTCTTCCGCGCTGACGTACTTGGACATTTCCCGGCTGAACTGCTCCATCGATTCGTACGGCCGATACTCCTCGAATTCATGAGCCAGTTTTCCGGCAGACATCGTCGACGGAATGAGCTTGTAATCATCCTCGGCACCGGTGTTCAGGCCAACCGGTATGAAAACGCGTGCGTATACGGTCGCTCGGGCATCATCATCCAATGCATCGCCGATGGCGTCGTTCATTTCAGTCGGCGTGGCAAACGGGCGTCCATTCAGGATTGCAGCGACGGCTGCCTCCGACATGCCGGGTACCGCAGCGAGGTCTGCTTCGGAAGCAGTGTTCGGGTCAACCAGGACTGCTGTCGGAAACGCCGACGGCGTTGTATTAGCAGGCGCCGCATTGCTTTGCGTTTCGGGTTGGGCCTTCGGCGCCGTTTCACTCGCTGATTCTCCACCGCAGGCGGCGGCGAGGGCGAGCATGGCCAGCAAGGAAAGTGCGAATGCGGAGCGGGAATTTGTCATCGATATTGTCCTGGATTGATTTGACCGAAAGTTTCGAGGCATCCTAGCACAACGTTTCCTGCAGCAAAGTTCTTTCGATTCTTGAATCCGAAACGCTCGAAATACTGGTTCTGGCTGTTCCTGTCTGTGCCGTTTATCGCCATCTGCCTGCGTTTCGGCAATGACTCGATCAGCTATGGCGAGGTCATTCATCAAACAGGCCTTTGGAGTGCCGGCCTGTTAATTGCAGCGCTGGCCGTTACACCGCTGAGAAGGGTGTTTAATGGTGCCCGGTGGTTGATGCTTCTTGCCTACCACCGTCGCGCGCTCGGCGTCGCCAGCTTCGCGTACGCGGCACTGCACACCGGTGTGTATCTCGAGCGCAAATGGGGTGTGGGCCTGATCCTGACGGAGGGGCTAAAACCTTCCCTGGCGACGGGCTGGCTGGCATTTGCAATCTTTGTAGTCCTTGCTGTAACCAGCAACGATCGGTCCGTGCGGGCGCTGGGCAGAAACTGGAAACGCCTGCACCGCTTGGCCTATGCATCGGCGATCCTGATGTTCGTGCATTGGTGGCTGGCGTCATTTGACCCGTTGCCGGGTTACGTGTTCGCCGGCCTGTTGATCTCGCTTCAGTTGTTGCGATTCAGGAGTCGATCACCGAGGGCGCCTTAACCGGCTATTGCTCGTTTCGATGTCGGCCGATCTACCTGGGCCGTAATGGATCGTTCTCGATCGACTCCAGTATTGACTGCGCTTTGCGCGCAAGTTGCTCGACGACATCAGGGCGTTCATCCAGCTCGTCGAAAAATTCAAGCGCATCTGTTTCCAGGTTGTACAGCTCTCGCGGCTGACCGCTGACATCCAACATGAGTTTCCAGGGGCCAGCGCGTACGACGTACTCTATTTCCGTGACGCCATCCTCAGCTGCAAACATCGCCCAAAACAGAGTTCGGTCCGGCAAAGCCTGCCCCGCAAAAAGTGGGCTGATATCAATGCCATCAATCGCGCGGTCGGTCGGGATATCAGCACCACCCAGGCGTGCCAGGGTTGCGAACCAGTCCATGCCAATAATGGGCGTGTCGTTGACCACGCCGGCCTCGACAACCTGCGGGTACCGAATGATGGCCGGTACACGGATGCCACCTTCGTACAGCAGGTGCTTACGGCCACGAAGCCCCCCGGTACTGCCGTAGGCATTGGTTTCCCACCAATTAAACCAGTTGGACGTTACGGCACCGTTGTCGCTGGCAAACACAACGACCGTGTCATCGTAGTGGTCATTGTCGTCGAGCCAGGCGAGTACCCGCCCGATCTGAGCATCCATGTACGTTACGTTGGCATAGTACTCTCCCGGGCCCCGGGGTATCAGCGATTCTTTCGGTGGGACGGAACCGCCATTTACGATCGGTACGATTTCTCCATTAGTGAACTGTCGGTACAAGCGATTGAATTCGGGCGGGTTAGCGAAAGAAGTATGCGGCTCTGCCATGCTGAGATACAGGAAAAATGGACGATCGTCATCGACCGAATCGAGCCAGCGTATAGCCTCGCCAGCATACAACTCAGCCGTATAACCTTCTTGTGGAGGAAGCGCTGTTTCATTCCGAAACAGGTTTGTCGGGTTGTGGTTGTGCGGCAGCTGAAACGCATTGTGGCCATAATAATAGTCAAAGCCCTGGTCTCTCGGTTGTGGTTCCGTGTCTGTACCCAGATCGGAGTTGAGGTGCCATTTGCCGATATGGCCGGTTGCATAACCGGATTCTTTTAACAGTTCGGCCAGTGTTAGCTCGTGGTCTCTTAGATACACGCCACTGTTATTCGGTATCCAGCTCTTGATTCCCGTACGGTAAGGGGTCCGACCGGTCAGCAACCCAGCCCGAGAAGGAGAGCAAATAGCAGACGGCGCATAGTAGCTGGAAAAGCGCATACCATCCGCTGCCAACGCGTCGATATTCGGCGTTTGAATGACGGGATGGCCATAGCTGCCGAGATCACCATAGCCGAGGTCATCGACATAAATAAGAAGGATGTTTGGTTGCGCCTGCGCCGTACCGGCAAACGTCGCCAGTACGAAGCTCCAACTCAAGAACAGTTTCCAGAACATATCGATCTCCAAGTGCGCTGCCATTTGCATAGTATGTGCAATGCGGCTGCAGTTGAATTCCAAATCGTGATTGTTGATATGCTCAAATAGCGTTGGAGCATCGTTTTATGCAGGCGAGCCACCAGTCTTGCCGCATGTCGCATTAAAACTGTCTAAGGATGAAACAATGACGGGCATAAAGATTACTGCCGGTGCCGAATTTCCGGGCATCGAAGCACACAGCCTGGACGGAAGCAGCGTCGACCTCCGTGCGACATCAGGCAGTGCGGACTGGAAGATGGTTGTTGTCTATCGCGGCAAGCACTGCCCACTCTGCACCAAGTACCTGAACATACTGGAAGGATTCAGGGAACAATTGCAGACGCTCGGAATCGACCTGGTAGCGGTCTCCGCCGACAGCCGCGCGCAGCTTGAATCGCACAAGGAAAAGCTCGATGTCAGTTTCCCGCTCTTGTACGGGCTGACGGTCGAGCAGATGCAACAGCTCGGTGTTTACATTTCGCACCCGCGTTCACCGCAGGAAACCGACCATCCGTTCGCCGAACCCGGCTTGTTTGTTATCAATGACCAGGGCCAGGTGCAGGTCGTTGACCTGTCAAACAATCCGTTTGTGCGGCCGGAGCTCGGGCAGCTGGTGTCCGGGCTCGTGTGGATACGCGATCCCGAGAACAACTACCCGATTCGCGGCACGTATCCGTAGCGGACGGGGCACTCAGACTTGTATCTTCTGTTGATAGCGCGCAATTTCAGCCGTTGCATCGAGCTCCGACCGGAGCTTGTCGAGCAGTGGTTTTTGGCCACGCTCTTCGCCATGGACAAGGTACACCGGTGGACGATCGGTGAAGGACCGGTACCAGTCCAGAAGGTCAGTCTGATCGGCATGTGCCGATAATCCGCCAATCAGGTGACGCTGCGCACGAACGCGGTAGGTGTCGCCCCACAGGGAAATTTCCTCGGCACCGTCGACGAGTTTCCTGCCCAGCGTGCCTTCGGCCTGGTAGCCGACAATAACCACATGGCATTGGGGCCGCCAGATATTGTTCTTGAGGTGATGCAGAATCCGGCCGCCGGTGCACATGCCGCTGCCGGCGATGATGATAGCGCCGGACTCGACCTGGTTGATCACCATCGACTCCTCGACGGAACGCGTTTCGAACAGGTTGGGCAACTCGGGGTAGTCGGTTTTCGGCTGGAACAACCTGGCACCGAACAGGTGGCGGTACCGCGAGTAAATCTGTGTGGCGCTGATGCCCATCGGACTGTCGAGGAAGATTTTCCAGCGACCAAGATTCCATGCGTCGAATTGCTCAGCCATCAGGTACAGGAGATCTTGCGTGCGGCCGACGGTGAATGCAGGAATCAGGATATTGCCCTGGGCAGCCCGCGCCGAAGTGAATACGTCAGTGAGTTCCTTCAGCGTTTCTTCGATAGGTCGGTGGTTGCGATCGCCGTAGGTACTTTCCAGCAACACGGCGTCGGCATGCTGAAGGCGGTGTGGCGGATCCATCAATGGTGCATCGCGATATCCGAGGTCGCCACTGAATACCAGTGTTCGCCGCTCACCCTTGTCCAGGTACTCGAGTTGCACTATCGATGAACCGAGAATGTGGCCGGCATCGAACAGCGTCAATGTGACACCGGGTGCGATTTCGGTTGGTGCTTCGTATTCCAGGCCCTGGAACTGATCCATGCAGGCTTCCGCTTCTTCGCGCGTATAGAGTGGCAATACGCGCGCCTTGCCACGATTCTTGTGCTTTTTGTTCTCCCACTCGGCTTCTTTCTCATTGAGGTAGCCGGAGTCGGGCAGCATCACCTGGCACAGCGCCTTGCTCGCGTGATGAGTATAGACGGTGCCGGTGTAGCCTTGCTTGACCAGCAACGGAACGCGGCCGGAGTGGTCGATGTGTGAGTGGCTGATTACAACCGCATCGATCTTGTTGATATCGAATGGGAATGGTTGCCGGTTGCGTGCCTCCTCGTCCCGGTTGCCCTGGACGAGCCCGCACTCCAGCAATATCTGCGAGGACCCGGCCGTAATCAGGTAGAGCGAGCCGGTAACTCGCTCGGTTGCCCCCAGGAATTGAAGTTCTAAAGCCACGTTAGCGTCAAGCGTTTCCCGACAGCTAGAGTTGAGCGGCAACCCGTTGCAGTCGCGCTTTGACGTCGGCAGCAAACGGCTTCAGGTCGTCTGCGTTAGCCAGGCCCAGCATCCTTTCCGGGTCAAGAAAACTCACGTGTACCTGTTTCTCCTCATCTTCCCGCACAACGACGTTACACGGCAACAGCAGACCGATCTCCGGCATGCGGTTGATTGCCTCGTAGGCGAGCGATGGATTGCACGCGCCGAGGATCCGGTATCGCGGCATATCCCTGTCAATTTTTTTCTTCATTGTTGTTGTCACGTCAATGTCCGTCAACACGCCAAAGCCTTCCTCGGCCAGTGCCGTAGTTACTTTCTCGATTGCAGCATCAAAGTTGACGCCGACGCGCTTACCAAAGCCGAAACTGGAATTCATGTCGTGCTCCATTGGCTGTCAGCTGCCACAATACATGTCGTGCAGCAGGTGGATGACCTTGTCGGCAGGGCCGGGCGCCAGGGCATAGAAAATGGTTTGCGACTCGCGCCGCGTCGTCACGAGACCCTCGTTCCTCAGACGTGCCAGCTGTTGCGATAATGCGGACTGGCTGAGCGGTATGCGCTCGTTGAGTTCGCCGACCGAATACTCGCCTTCGGCGAGCGCACACAGGATCATCAAGCGGTTTTCATTGCCCAATGCTTTCATGAGCCTGGCTGCATCTGTTGCATGTTCGCGCATCCGTTTCATAGCGACAGGTGTGGGTGTCGGTATCTGGTCTGCTGTCATCGGTCCTGCCATGGATATCTCCATTTCATCGCTTGCTCGCGCGCCCGTTCATCACTCTACACGCCAATACATGCGAAAGCCATAAATTAGAGTTGACTAATTTAGCAGAAAGGAATATAAAGTTCAACAATGACATAGACAGGGGCAGATCATGACGACAACAGCAATCCTCGGCGGCGGTATCGGTGGCATCACCCAGGCCTACGAACTGCGCAAGGAACTCCCGAAATCCCACCGGATCCTGCTCATCAGTGATTCGGACCGTTTTGAATTCACACCTTCCAACCCCTGGGTTGCCGTCGGCTGGCGAAAAGAACAGCAAATCGTGCTGGACCTCGCCGAACTGATGAGCCGGCACGGAATTGACTTCATCGGCCAGGGTGCGAAGCGCGTTCATCCGGTAACCAGCGAGATCGAACTCAACGACGGCAGCAGGGAATCCTACGACTACCTGGTAATCGCAACCGGGCCGAAACTGGCATTTGACGAAGTACCTGGGCTGGGGCCGGACGGTGGATTTACCCAGTCGATCTGCAAGACGCCGCACGCCACCGTGGCGTGTACGGACTTCGAAAAACTGGTCGAAAACCCGGGACCGGTTGTCGTCGGTGCGGCGCCAGGGGCGTCGTGCTTCGGACCGGCCTACGAGTATGCTTTCATCCTGGACACGGAACTCAAGCGCCGCAAAATCCGTGATCGCGTGCCAATGCATTTTGTTACGCCGGAACCGTACATCGGCCACCTCGGCCTCGACGGCGTGGGTGACACGAAGAGTCTCCTTGAGTCCGAGCTCCGCGACCGGCATATCAAGTGGACGACAAATGCCAAAATTACTTCGGTTGAAGACGGCGTGCTTCATGCAACGAGTGTTGACGACGACGGCAATGACAAGATGTCGTTTGACCTGCCGTTTGCCCACGCGATGATTCTGCCGGCGTTCAAGGGTGTCGATGCAGTTGCCGGCATCGAAGGGCTGACGAACCCGCGCGACTTCATCCTGATCGATGAGTATCAGCGCAACCCTGCTTACCCAAATGTTTACGCAGTGGGTGTCTGTGTGGCAATTCCCCCGGTAGGGCCAACCCCGGTACCGACAGGCGCGCCCAAGACCGGTTATATGATCGAGTCGATGGTGTCGGCGACAACGCAAAACATCCGAGCCGCGATCGAAGGCCAACAGGGAGCGGCGCGCGGCAGCTGGAACGCGGTCTGCCTTGCCGATTTCGGCGATAGTGGCGTCGCATTCGTGGCGTTGCCACAGATTCCGCCGCGCAATACCAACTGGGCAGCGAAGGGCAAGTGGGTACATCTCGCGAAGGCTGCCTACGAGAAATACTTCCTGCACAAGGCCAAAACCGGCAAAACCGAGCCGTATTACGAAAAAGCAGTGCTGAAAATGCTTGGCACAAGTCGCCTGCGGGAGCAAAACTGATGCGCGACGCCCTGACCCGATTCGTTACCGAGCGACCACGCACAATCTACACACTGGTGCTGCTGGTGACGCTGGCGACGGCTGCCCTTATGCCGGGCATTCACATCGATACGGATCCGGAAAACATGCTGCCGGCAAGCCAGGCAGATCGGGTCTTCCACAATGCGATTGAGGACCGCTTTGTGTTGCATGATGCGATCGTTGTCGGCGTCGTCAACGAGTCTCGCGCGGAAGGTATCTACACCGTGCAGTCACTCGGGGCACTACACGCGCTTGGCCAGTCGATTCTCAACATTGAGGGAGTCATTCCACCCGACCTGATGTCGCTGTCGGTAGCCGACAACATTGCGCAGGAAGGCCCGGGGACGATCCGCTTCGAATGGATGATGCGCGATGCGCCGATAACCGAAGCACAGGCACAGGCGATCCGGGCCAAAGTTGAACGTTTGCCGCTGCTGCTGGATACACTGGTCTCCGGCGACGGCAAAGCAGCAGCGATTTATGTGCCGATTGAAAGCAAGGACCTGAGCTATGCCATCGCAACCGAGATTCGCGAATTGATCGACGCGCTGCCGGGCGACGACAGCTGGCATATCACTGGCCTGCCGGTTGCGGAGGATACGTTCGGCCATGACATGTTCGTGCAGATGGGTATTTCCGCGCCGCTCGCGGGCTTGATGATCTTTCTTCTGATGCTGTATTTTTTCCGCAGTACGGCACTGGTAGTCGCGCCGATGCTGGTGGCGATGGCGACAGTCATTATCACGATGGGGCTCTTGATTGGTATGGGCTTCACCGTGCACATCATGAGTTCGATGATTCCGATCTTCCTGATGCCGATTGCTGTCGTCGACTCGGTACATATCATGTCCGAGTTCGCGGACACCTATCACGGGCAAGCGGACGCGAAAGGCACGATCCGCAAGGTCCTCGAACATCTCTTCCAGCCGATGTTGTTTACGTCGCTGACGTCGGCGGTCGGATTTGCATCACTTCTGCTCACGCCGATTCCGCCGGTCCAGATATTCGGCGCCTTCGTTGCCTTCGGCATCCTGCTCGCTTTTTTGCTGACAATCGTGCTGATTCCGGCGTACGTCGTCCGCATGTCACCGGATGCTTTGGCAAAACTTCGACTGCACAGTGACCAGCCGCGGACCGACACACCGCTGGCACGCCTGCTGCGGCGCGCCGGCAGTTTCAGCATTCGCCGCGGCAAGCTCATCAGCGCAGCAGCGGCTGTATTTGTTGCGGTCAGCATACTCGGCGTGCTTCGAATCGAGATCAACGACAATCCGGTGCGGTGGTTCAAGTCCAACCACCCGATCCGGGTTGCCGATGCAACTCTGAACGAACACTTCGCAGGCACCTATGACGCGTTCGTCGTATTAACCGCCGACACCAGCGCGGTGATCTCGGACTTCCGGGCTGCGGCGAAGGCACAACTGCAAGTGCCGGGCGATGCAACTACCGCGCCGATCGAGGCAGCACTGGCAGCGGACGCGGCTGATGCCAACGCCTGGTTTGGTAACCTGATTGCGGCTATCGATGACGGGATGTTCGAGGCAGTCGACGCCGCAACGAGTGATGCACTGGCAGAACTGATGGCATCGGCCGAGGCGGCTCAATCCCGTTCACGTCCTTTCCAGCGGCCGGATTTGCTGGAACGAGTCGAGGACCTGCAGGCTGCCCTGATGGAATCAGGGGAGGTGGGCAAGACCAATGCACTCCCGGACGTTGTAAAGATCGTCAACCGCGAATTGCATGCCGGTGAAGCGTCCGACTACCGGATTCCGGACACCACTGGTGGTGTTGCACAGACGTTGTTGCAATACCAGTCTTCGCACCGGCCGCAAGACCTGTGGCACATGGTAACGCCGGATTTCTCGTCAACAGCGATCTGGCTGCAGCTCAAGAGCGGTGACAACCAGGACATGAGCCGGGTGACCGAAGTGCTGGAAAGCTATCTTGCAGCGAACCCGCTGCCGCAGGGCATCGATGCACGCTGGGCCGGCAAGACCTACATCAACGTCGTCTGGCAGGACGCGATGGTAAACGGGATGCTGTACAGCCTGGCGGGCGCTTTCGTGGCCGTGTTTATCATGATGTCTTTGCTGTTTCGCAGCGTGCGGCTTGGCTTGCTCGCAATGGTACCGCTCACGGTGACGATACTCGGCGTCTACGGAATCATTGGCTGGATCGGCAAGGACTACGACATGCCGATCGCCGTGTTGTCGTCGCTGACACTGGGCCTGTCAGTCGACTTCGCTATTCATTTCATCGAACGTGCCCGCACTATGCTGCATGCGGACGGCTCGTTTCGCACAGCGATGCAGGGCATGTTCGAAGAGCCGGCCCGGGCAATCGCGCGCAATGCAATTGTGATCGCCATCGGATTTACGCCACTGTTTTTTGCGCCGCTCGTCCCGTACATCACAGTCGGTGCGTTTATGGCCGCAATCATGGCTCTGTCCGGCATCACAACGCTGCTGTTGCTTCCGGCGATCCTGTCCTGGGCGGGGCCATGGTTGTTCCCGGCGGCTCGCCGGGCCGGAGCATTCAATATTCGGGCAGCGGACGCCTGATTCGAAGGAGAGAGAAATGCAAAAAGTCGTTTACCTGGTTGCCATGCTGGCTCTCGCGAGCAGCACCCTGGCAGATGATGCGCTGACCGATGCCGAAGCGATCGTCGAGAAAGCCAACATCGCGTCCTACTACGCGGGCAGCGACGGCCGTTCCGAAGTACGCATGATTATCGCAGACGCGCAGGGTCGCCAACAGCGGCGACAGTTCACCGTGCTGCGACGAAACGTGGAAGAGGGCGGTGACCAGCAGTTCCTGGTTGTGTTCAGCCAGCCTGCAGATGTCCGGGGCACGGTCTTCCGCGTCGACAAGCATCTTGAGCGCGACGATGACCGCTGGCTGTACCTGCCGGGGCTGGACCTCGTCAAGCGCATTTCGGCTGGCGACAAGCGGACAAGCTTTGTCGGTGCACACTACTTCTATG
>JAUHZT010000049.1 GCA_030425905.1 Gammaproteobacteria bacterium | reverse complement strand
CTTGCCAAACATGCGGGTCTGTGGCGGATAGCGACGCGCGAGATCCTTCCACGGATCATCGCCAAGTTGCTTCATGCCCAGCGAGACGCGCTGCCGTTCACGATCAAACTTGAGGATCTTGACGTCGATTTCATCACCAACGTTGACCACTTCAGAAGGATGCTTAACACGCTTCCAGGCCATATCGGTTATGTGCAGCAGGCCGTCAATGCCGCCAAGATCAACAAACGCACCGTAGTCGGTAAGGTTCTTGACGATACCTTTCACGGTATTGCCTTCCTGCAGCTCTTCGAGCAACTGCTCGCGCTCTGCCGAGTATTCCTGCTCCACGACGGCACGCCGGGAAACAACGACGTTGTTGCGACGTTGATCCAGCTTGATAACCTTGAACTCAAGGCTCTTGCCCTCGAGATACGCAGGGTCGCGAACCGGCCGCACGTCGACCAGCGAGCCCGGCAGGAACGCCCGAACGCTGTCGATTTCGACCGTAAAGCCACCCTTGACGCGACCGTTGATCACGCCCTCTACGACTTCAGAATTCTCGAAGGCTTTCTCAAGGTCGATCCAGGTACGCGCGCGAATCGCTTTTTCGCGTGACAGCTTGGTCTCACCGAAGCCGTCTTCAACGGCATCCAGTGCAACCTCGACCGTGTCACCGACAGCTATTTCGCCGTTGGCCAGATCACCCTTGAACTGTTCGATTGGAATAACGGCCTCGGACTTGAGACCGGCACTGACGAGCACTACATCGTCATTAATTGCGACAACCGTGCCGGAGATGATAGCTCCAGGCTTGATTTGTTGACTCGCAAAACTTTCTTCAAATAAATCAGCAAAACTTTCAGACATGTTTAAGAACCCAAAAGACTCCGCGGCTGTCCACCCCGGGCCTTCACCCAAAATCGTCGCACTACGTCCTGTAGCTGACGGTCATTACAAAAAAGAACCGGACTCCATGTCCGATTCCACCAAATTCTCTTCCTAAGGAAACACTCAAGAGTAAAAAGGGGGAACTCTAAATGCCTCTGGCCCAGTCAAGAACGGTATTCGTTACCGCCTCGATACTCTGGCCCGAGGAATCCAGCATCCTCGCATCCTCTGCTGGCCTCAGTGGCGCTACCGATCGTTCCGAATCGCGCCGGTCACGGGCCTCTATGTCCCGCGAAAGGGCGGCAAGGCTAACATCAATACCCTTGCCTTTCAACTGCTTATAGCGCCTTTGGGCGCGCTCTTCAGCGCTGGCTGTGAGAAAGACCTTCAGGGCCGCATCAGCAAAGACGTGCGTGCCCATATCACGGCCATCCGCAACCAGCCCCGGCGGCTTGCGAAAGGTCCTTTGCAGGCCAAGCAGAGCGTCGCGTACCGGCTGCAAAGCCGCCACCCGGGAAGCGCCTGCCCCCGTCTGTTCGGTTCGCACCTGCTCGGTAACGTCGGCACCGTTGAGCAGAATCAGCTCATCGCCGCTGGCGTCGCTGCCAAACTGGATATCGAGGCCGGCAGCTATCCTGGCGAGGGCGCGGGTATCGTCGAGACAAACACCCTCCTTCTGTGCCGCCAACGCCGTCAGCCGGTACAACGCGCCACTATCCAGCAAGTGGTAACCCAGCGCCGCCGCAACGCGACGGGCAATCGTACCCTTGCCCGAGCCGCTGGGCCCGTCGATAGCGATCACCGGGACCGCCTGGCTCACGTCGAGGGCTCGCCAACTCGCACGCTGATCCGCGCCCCGAGCCGGGACAGCAAATCGGCGAAGCCGGGAAATGACGTGTCCACAGCGTCAACATTGCGAATGACAACGTCGGCACTGGCAATTGTCCCCGCCACTGCGAAAGCCATTGCAATACGGTGATCCGAGAAACACTGAATTTCGCCGCCGGTAAACGCCCCGCCATGCACGATGGCGCCGTCCGGCGATTCGTCAACCAGTACGCCGAGGGTGCGCAGGCCGGCGGCCATCGCCCCAATTCGGTCGCTTTCTTTCACGCGCAGCTCGCCGATGCCGGTAAAGACGGTGCGCCCCTGCGCCGCCGCCGCCGCCACGAAAAGCACCGGAAATTCATCAATGGCCAGCGAAACCAGCGCCGGGTCGACTTCAATACCACGGAGCCTGGACGAGCGAACGCGTAAATCCGCAACCGGTTCGCGCCCAAGTTCACGCGGGTTCTCGAGGCTGATGTCGGCGCCCATCGCGCGCAATATGTCGATGACACCCGTGCGCGTAGGATTGATTCCGACGCCGGTGATGCTGGCTTCCGCAGACTCGGCCAGCAAGACCGCCAGAATGATGAACGCCGCCGACGACAGGTCGCCCGGCACTTCGATATCGGTTGCCGTCAATGTCTGCCCGGGTTCGATGCCGATCCAGCCCTCGGTGGCTGTCACTTCGACCCCCATCGTGCCGAACATGCGCTCAGTGTGGTCCCGGGTGACGGCCGGCTCGAACACACTCGTCGGCTGCTCGGCATACAGCCCCGCCAGCAACACGCAGGACTTTACCTGGGCGCTCGCGACGGGCATTTCATAGTCTATGCCGCGCAAACTCGCTTGCCCGTGCACGCTAAGCGGAGGCTTGCCATCCTGGCTTTCGATCCGTGCGCCCATGGCCGCTAGCGGCAAAATGACGCGATTCATCGGTCGGCCGCTCAATGACTCGTCGCCAACCAGGCGACTGTCGAAGCCTTGTCCCGCCAGCACACCGCAAAAGAGCCGCATGGCAGTGCCGGAATTACCCATATCCAGATCGCCTCGTGGGGCGTTCAGACCGCGTAACCCGACACCGTGCACGGTCAGGCTGGTTACGTCGTGCTGCTCGATTCGCACCCCGAGATCACGCAACGCCTGCAATGTACTCAGGCAGTCTTCACCCGCCAGGAACCCTGTGATCGACGAAGTTCCTTCAGCGAGGCTGCCAAGCATCAGTGCCCGATGCGAAATTGACTTGTCTCCCGGTACGGTGACAGTCCCGCCGCGCACGGCAGACGCTTGTAGGTGAAAATCCATCGATGTCCTGCGCGCTAAGCCAGCGCCTGCGGGTAGGCGCCGAGCACCTTGAACAACGAGCTGCGCGCTTCGATTTCCTTGAGCGCATCCCGCAGCGGTGCTTCTTCTGCGTGCCCGTCGAGGTCTATAAAGAACACGTAGTCCCAATTCTTACGCCGCGACGGCCGTGACTCAATGCGTGTCATGCTGATGCCGTGCTCCGCGAGGGGCGACAGCAAACTGAACAACACACCGGAACCGCTCGCTGTGTCGCTGGTTGATACCAGCAACGTCGTTTTATCGTTGCCGCTGGGCGTTAACAGGCGCCGGCCAACAACGAGGAAACGGGTGGCATTGTCCGGGCGATCCTCGATATTGCTAACCAGAATCTCGAGCTCATAAACGTCAGCGGCAACATCGGGGCCTATCGCCGCCGTGCCCTGCTCGTCCCGCGCTCGCCGTGCGCCAGCCGCGTTACTCGATACGCCGATCAATTCGACATGCGGAAGATTCTCCCGCAACCAGCCGCGGCATTGCGCCAGCGACTGTTCATGCGCGCAAATGCGTTCGATCTTATCGAGACCTTTCTCGCTGCCCAGCAAGTGCTGTTCGATACGCAACTCGATTTCACCGCTTATCTTTAGCGGAGAGGTCAAAAACATATCGAGGGTATTATTGACTGAACCTTCGGTCGAATTTTCTATCGGTACAACGCCGAAATCCGCAGCCCCGCTTTCCACTTCCTGGAAGATCTCGTCAATGGTGTGGAACGGCAGCGCCCTGACCGAATGCCCGAAGTGCTTAAATACAGCGGTTTGGGTAAAGGTTCCTTCCGGCCCGAGAAAGCCAATTTTCAGTGGCTCTTGCTGAGCCAGGCACGCCGACATGATCTCGCGAAACAGCCGTAGCATTTCTTCATCGCGTAAGGGGCCTTCGTTGCGCTGCTGCACGCGACGCAGAACGTCAGCCTCACGTTCCGGCCGATAATAGTCAACGGCAGAAGCCAGCTTACCCTTGGACACGCCGACATCATGAGCTACGCGCGCACGTTCACTGATGAGCTTTTGAATACGCTCATCAATGTCGTCAATGTGCTGCCGGATTGTAGCGAGATCCGGCGTCTTGTCTTTGCGCTTGTCACCCATGCTTAACTTCCTGCTGCCGTTTAACCCAAGTTTCTGCAAACCGGGGCAGTCTGGCTAGCCCCTGTGCGCAATCAGGATACAGGCTTACCAAGATTTCGCATCGTCAGCACGCCCTCGATCGAACGAATCTTGTCCATCGTTGCGTCCGAAACCGCATCATTCACGTCCACGATTGTGTACGCAACCTCACCGGCCGACTTGTTTAACAAGTCTTCGATATTGAGGCCCGCTTCGGCCAGGCAGGTTGAAATCTGCCCCACCATGTTGGGCACGTTCGCATTGGCGATGGTGATGCGATAGGACTTGGTCCGCGGCAAACGGCATTCGGGGAAATTAACCGAGTGACGAATGTTGCCATTCTCAAGATAGTCCTTGACGTTTTCGGCCACCATGATCGCGCAGTTCTCTTCGGCTTCGCCTGTCGATGCACCAAGATGCGGCAGTGCGACAACTTTAGGATGAGCGATTAGTTCCGGTGTCGGAAAATCACAGACGTAGGCATGCAGTTTGCCACTGTCGAGAGCGGCGATAGCAGCATCATTGTCAACTACTCCACCGCGTGCAAAGTTAATCAGAACGGCGCCATTATTCATGAGCGCCAGGCGGTCCCGATTCACCAGGCCTTTGGTTGCTTCAACAAGTGGCACGTGGCAGCTAACTGCATCGGCATTCTGGAAAAGCTGGTCGAGTGTTTCAGCTTGCTGCACACCCGATGAAAGTTGCCACGCATTCCTGACTGTCATTTTCGGATCAAAGCCGATGACTTTCATGCCGAGACTCAATGCCGCATTCGCGACCTCAACACCAATTGCACCAAGTCCGATAACACCCAAAGTTCGACCCGGCAGTTCGAAACCCACAAACTGTTTCTTGCCAGCCTCCACTTTCTTGTTGAGTTCGTCGCCACTGTCTTGCAAAGATTTTACGTAGTCACTCGCGGCGCATATGTTTCGTGCACCGATCAGCAACCCGGCAATTGCCAACTCTTTTACGGCATTGGCATTTGCACCCGGCGCATTAAAGACAGGCACGCCGCGCTGGCTCATAGCGGCAACCGGGATGTTATTGGTGCCGGCGCCAGCTCGACCTATTGCAGCGACCGATGCTGGCACATCCATGTCGTGCATGTTGTGCGACCGCAGGATGATCGCATCCGGGCTGGAAATGTCTGATGCCACCTCAAACCGTTCGCGTGGCAAACGCCGCAACCCAGCGACAGCGATGTTGTTCAACGTCAATACTTTAAACATTTTTTTCAAACTCACTCATAAATTCGATCAGTGCATCCACGGCCTGTTCCGGAACGGCGTTGTAAATAGACGCTCGCATGCCGCCCACTGAGCGGTGACCCTTGAGGTTCGTCAAGCCCGCCGCATTGGCCTGCTCAAGAAACTTCTTGTCGAGAGAAGCATCCGCAAGAATAAAAGGCACGTTCATCCAGGACCGAAAATCTTTTGCTACCGGATTCGAATAAAACGATGAGGCATCGATGGCCGAATATAACTTGTCGGCCTTACGTTTATTAATGACTGCCATCGCTTCAAGTCCACCCTGGCGCTTGAGCCACTGGAACACCTGGTCGGCGACATACCACGCAAATGTCGGCGGCGTGTTGGTCATCGAGTCGGATTCGGCGTACGAACGCCAGGTCATAAGGTGGGGCAAATTCTTGGGGGCGCGATCAAGGAGGTCATTGCGCACGATCACCAGCGTGATACCCGCCGGGCCGATATTCTTTTGCGCACCCGCATAAATTACGCCGAACTTGGTGACATCGACAGGACGCGACAAAATCGTACTCGACATATCAGCGACGAGCGGTGTATCGCCACCCGGCACAAAATGAAATTCGACGCCTGCGATAGTTTCATTCGGAACGTAATGCAGATACGCCGCATTGTCATTGCGTTGCCATGACGATTCATCCGGAATGTAGGTGAAGTTTTTATCAGATGCATCCGCGACGACAGTCGCGTTACAAAATTTGGTCGCTTCGCTTGCCGCTTTTTTGCCCCAGCTACCCGTGACGACGTAGTCTGCCGTTTCGCCGGCTTGCGCGAGATTCATGGGTATCATTGCCATCTGCAGCGTCGCGCCGCCTTGCGGGAACAATACGCTGTAATCCTCCGGAATATTCAGGAGTTCCCGTAAATTTGCTTCTGACCTTGCAGCCAGTTCGACAAACTCGGCACTGCGATGGCTAACCTCCATGACCGACATGCCAGTGCCCTGCCAGTCGGGAATATCGTTACGAATGTTTTCAAGTACTTCGAGGGGCAGCGCGGCCGGACCGGCGCTGAAATTGTAGACGCGAGACATGTCGCAGGGGTCCTTAGGTTGGAAATGAATTCAGTTGTTACTTAATCAGTACACTATAAGGCGCGCATTGTTACGTTTTGTCGACGCAATTGCACTACGCGATTTGAATTAGTTCATATGAAATGCTGATTAAGGACTTACTGGTCTAGCCCGCATCCTCATCGTCGTCGCCAAATGGCTCGATGCGAGCAAGCCCAACGAGACGCTGACCGGACTCGACTCGTATCAGGCGCACACCCTGCGTGTTACGACCAACGATTGAAATATCATCGACGGGCGTTCTGACAAGCGTGCCGTTCGAGCTGATCAACATGATTTCGTCGTCTTCACGTACCTGCAGCGCGCCGACAGTTCGACCATTGCGCTCAGACGTCTGGATCGCGATAACGCCCTGCCCGCCACGTCCCTGGATCGGGAAATCTTCAATCGGCGTGCGCTTGCCGTAACCGTTCTCTGTTGCTGTTAGCACCAGTCCTTCCTCAACAATAGAAAGACTGATGACCTCATGGCCATCGGCGAGCTTGATACCACGAACACCGGCCGCGCCACGCCCCATTGGTCGCACATCGGACTCGTTGAAGCGGATGCTCTTGCCCGAGCTCGCCACGAGGAGAATGTCTTGATCGCCGTCTGTAATAGCAGCATTCACCAGCTTGTCACCATCACGCAAATCAATCGCGATGATGCCGCTCGTGCGCGGGCGCGAGAACTGACTGAGCGGAGTTTTCTTGACCGTACCCGCCGAAGTGGCCATGAATACAAAACTGCTGTCGTCATACTCACGGATAGGCAACACGGCATTGATGCGTTCGCCTTCTTCAAGAGGCAGCAGGTTAATAATGGGTTTGCCCCGCGAACCGCGGCTCGCCTGCGGCACCTGGTACACCTTCAACCAGTACATTTTGCCGCGGCTTGAGAAACACAGAATGGTATCGTGTGTGTTGGCGACCAGCAGTTTGTCAATGAAGTCTTCGTCTTTGACTTTGGTTGCTGAGCGACCACGTCCGCCACGCCGTTGCGCCTGGTACATATCGAGCGGTTGCGACTTCGCATAGCCGCCGTGAGACAGCGTGACAACGACCTCTTCTTCTGGAATCAGGTCTTCGGCGCTGAGATCAGAATGGTCCTGTACGATCTCGGTACGGCGTTCGTCGCCGTACGCATCACGCAACTGCGTCAGCTCATCACGGATGACCTGCAAGAGCTTTTCCGGATCAGCCAGGATATCCGAAAGCTCTTTAATTTTATCCAGTATATCTTTGTATTCATTAACGATTTTTTCCTGCTCAAGCCCCGTCAGTCGGTGCAGGCGCAAGTCCAGAATTGCCTGCGCCTGAACAGGCGACAGGCGGTATTGTCCATCGACGAGACCGAATCCATCTTCGAGCCCGTCGGGGCGCGTATCCATATCCGTCGCCCGATCAAGCATGCCGGTAACTGCACCCGGCGCCCAACTTCGGGAGATCAGTGCCTCCTTCGCCTCGGCCGGTGACGGCGATTTCTTGATCAGCGCGATGACTTCGTCAATGTTGGTCAGCGCAACCGTCAGGCCCTCGAGAACGTGCGCCCTGTCGCGCGCTTTGCGTAAATCGAAGATTGTCCGGCGGGTAACCACTTCGCGGCGATGCGACAGAAAGGCTTCGAGCACCTGCTTCAGGTTCATCAACTTCGGCTGGCCTTCGTGCAACGCAACCATGTTGATGCCGAATACGCTCTGCATCGGCGTCTGCTTGTACAGATTGTTCAGGATGACGTCGCTGGACTCGCCACGCTTTAGCTCCACAACGATGCGCATTCCGTCCTTATCGGACTCGTCCCGAAGGCCGTCTGATGCGATGCCGTCCAGCTTCTTTTCCCGCACCAGGTCAGCGATTTTTTCGATCAGGCGCGCTTTGTTCACCTGGTACGGCAGCTCGGTCACAACAATGCGCTCGCGGCCGTTCTTATACTCTTCGATTTCGGTGCGCGCCCGCATGATGACCCGACCGCGGCCGGTTCTGTACGCCGAATAAATGCCCGCGGCACCGCTGATAATGCCGGCGGTCGGGAAATCCGGGCCTGGAATATGCTCCATGAGATCACGCAGCTCGATCATCGGGTCTTCGATCAGTGCAAGACACCCGTTAATGATTTCCGTGAGGTTGTGTGGCGGAATATTGGTCGCCATGCCAACTGCGATGCCGGATGAGCCGTTAACGAGCAGATTCGGCACCCGCGTTGGCATGACCGAGGGCTCACTTTCCGAGCCATCGTAATTTTCCACGAAATCAACGGTTTCTTTTTCGATGTCCGCCAGCAACTCATGCGCCAGGCGCGACATGCGCACTTCAGTGTAACGCATGGCAGCGGCGCGATCGCCGTCGACCGAACCGAAGTTACCCTGGCCGTCGACCAGCAAATAGCGCAATGAGAACGGCTGCGCCATGCGCACGATGGTGTCGTACACTGCGGAATCGCCATGTGGGTGATATTTACCAATGACATCACCGACCACGCGTGCGGACTTCTTGTAGGGCTTGTTGTAGTCATTGCCAAGTTCGCGCATGGCGTGCAGAACCCGCCGATGCACTGGCTTGAGGCCATCACGGACATCGGGCAAGGCACGCCCGACGATGACGCTCATGGCATAGTCGAGGTAAGACTGCTGCATCTCCTCTTCGAGGCTTATGGACAGCAATTCCTGAGCTACTTCAGACATTAATTTCCTACTTTATTTGTGCAGAACCTGAACTCAAAGTCCCAGCGCGGCCCCGCCTGAAAAGCGGCGCCCGAAGACTGGAAATACTCCTGGATAGTCCCGGAATCAGTTCAGATTTACTGGTTGTTTCTCGCGAGCCTGTCCTGCCTGAATTGCCGGCTGGGAAACAGTCCCGACAGCCCTAAAACTGGGGTGCAATCATACCATAGGTGCGTATACTGCGCTCTCAAATGAAGCACTGTGACACCCTGATAGCGCCGCGCTGGTGCGTACCGGTTCAGCCCGCAGGCAGGGTTCTCGAAGAACACGCCGTGGCGCTCGACGACGGCCGCATCATCGATATCCTGCCGCGCGCCGACGCGCTGCAAAAATACCAGCCCAGCGTCACCGTCGAACGCCCCGATCACGCCCTATTGCCAGGCTTCGTGAACACGCACACGCATGCCGCGATGACGCTATTGCGCGGTATCAGCGACGATCTGCCGTTGCAGCGCTGGCTCACCGAGGGTATCTGGCCGGTGGAAAAGCGCTGGGTCAGCGCCGAAATGGTCCGCGATGGCACTGAACTCGCCATCGCCGAGATGCTGCGAGGCGGCACCACCTGCTTTTGTGATCAGTATTTCTTCCCTGAAGTTGTGGCCGCGACAGCGAATGATGCGCACATGCGGGCCAATATCGGCACGCCAATTATCGAATTTCCGACCGCATGGGCAAATAATGTCAGCGAATACCTCAGCAAGGCGTCGGATCTCGTCCACGATCGCTTCGCGGACCATCCGCTAATCAGCACCTCGTTCGCGCCGCATTCCAGCGCCGCGCTCACCGATGACTCGTTTCGCGATTTGCGCGTCATTGCGGACCAGCTCGATATCCGGGTCCAGATACACCTGCACGAAACGCTGGGTGAAATTGAGCGCGCTGTCGCGGAAACCGGCAAGCGGCCGTTTGCCCGGCTCGCTGACCTCGGTCTCGTGAACCGGTCCTTGATCGCCGTGCACGCTGTGCACATGAATGACGAGGAAATCGCACTCATGGCGGACAGAGGTGTTTCTGTTGCGCATTGCCCCAAATCCAACCTGAAGCTGGCAAGCGGTATTGCGCCAGTCACCTCGTATCGCGACGCCGGGGTGCATGTGGCCATTGGAACTGACAGCGCTGCCAGCAATAACTCGCTGGACATGCTCTCTGAAATACAGACGGCCGCCCTGCTCGCGCGTGCCCGCAGCAATAGTGCCGATGCGCTGACCGCCGCCGATGCGCTGCGTCTCGGTACGCTGGACGGCGCCGCGGCGTTGGGGCTTGAGAATGAAATCGGTTCAATTGAGACGGGCAAAGCGGCTGACCTGATCAGCATTGACCTCGCACAGATCAATACACAACCCGTTTATGATCCGATATCAGCCATCGCTTTTGCCGCGCGCGCTGACCAGGTGCGCGATGTGTGGATTGCAGGCCGCCATTTGCTGGAAAATGGCGAATTGACCCATATGAATGTGGCGCGCATATTGGCTCGAAGCCACGAGTGGCGGAATCGAATCGCCACGCAAACCGGACGCCCGAATGAATAACGAAAGTACCCTGAATGTCGACCCGGCCGAAGTCGCCAAGTTTGATGCCCTGGCGTCCCGCTGGTGGGACCCCGACGGCGATTTTCGACCATTGCATCAAATCAACCCGCTGCGGCTGGACTGGATTCGGCAGCAGGTCGACCTGCGCGGCAAGTCGGTACTCGACATTGGCTGCGGCGGCGGTATCTTGAGTGAATCGATGGCCAGTGCCGGCGCAACGGTAACAGGCATAGACATGGCGCCCGGTCCGCTCGCCGTTGCCAGGCTTCACCAGCAGGAAACCGGTGTGGATGTGACCTATTGCCAGTCCACCGCGGAGGCCTTTGCAGCGGAGCATCCAGCAGAGTTTGACGTTGTCACCTGCCTTGAGATGCTGGAGCATGTCCCCGACCCGGCTGCCGTCATTCGTTCATGCGCGGAGCTGGTGAAACCGGACGGGCACGTGTTCTTCTCAACCATCAATCGAACCCCGAAGTCATTCATGTTCGCGATTGTGGGCGCTGAATATTTGTTGAAAATGCTGCCAGCCGGCACGCATGAGTACCAGAAGTTTATCCGTCCCTCGGAACTGGAAGAGTGGTCGCGGCATGCGCGTCTCGAACTGCGCGCAAGCACCGGGATGCACTACAACCCGCTGACGCGCGAGTACTCGCTGGGACCGGGCCTGGACGTCAACTACCTGCAGTATTTCCAGCGTCCGGCGAGCGACTAGGCACGGGTGAACGAAATCTCCATCAATCCGGATTACCTGCTCTACGGGCTGCCAGCCCTGGGCATTGGTCTGCTCATCGGCATCCTGCTCACGTGGCTTGTCACACGGCGGGGGCGGCAGGAACTGCTCGATCGGATCAAGACGCAGGATGCGATTCAGCGTGAGCGCGACCAGGCATTTGAGTTAGCCAATGCACGCCTGACTCAATCTTTCTCGGAGCTCAGCGCTCGTTCGCTGCGTGACAACAGCCAGAATTTTCTCGAACTCGCAGAACAGCGCCTTGGCGTGCAAAACGAAAGGGCAAAACGCGAACTCGGCGACCGCGAAAAAGCCGTTGAGAACCTGGTAAAGCCGATTCGTGAAGCGCTGGACGCGGCCAGAAAGCAGATTGACGCACTTGAGAAGTCCCGTAGCGAAGCCTATGGCAGCATCCGGACGCAGCTTGAAACGATGCAGCTCAATCAGCAGTCGCTGCAGCAGGAAACCAAGAATCTCGTCAATGCATTGCGGCGTCCTGAAGTCCGCGGTCGCTGGGGTGAGATCACGTTGCGTCGCCTGGTCGAACTCGCAGGCATGGTTGAGCACTGCGATTTTCAGGAGCAGGTGCATACGCCGGGCGAAGTACAGAATATCCGGCCCGACATGATCGTACGCATGCCTGACCGTCGTGAATTGGTCGTAGACGTCAAGACACCACTTGATGCCTACCTCGAGGCCGCGGAGGCTGCCAGCGATGCGGACAGGAAGGTTTCGCTGGAGAGACACGCCAAGAATGTGCGCTCGCACATTCGCATGTTGGCATCCAAGAGTTACTGGGAGCAGTTTGACGAAAGCCCGGAGTTTGTAATCCTCTTCATTCCGGGTGATCAGTTTCTTAGCGCGGCGCTGAATGAGCAGTCCGATTTGATCGAGTACGCCCTGTCCAAGCAGATAATCCTCGCTACACCGACAAGCTTCGTTGCATTGCTCAAGGCAGTAGCCTATGGCTGGAGACAACTGGCATTGACTGAAAATGCCAAGGAGATCCGCATCCTTGCCGAAGACCTCTACGGCCGACTCGGTACGTTTGTCTCGCACATGAACCGCATGGGGCGCCAGCTTGGCAGCAGTGTTGAGACCTACAACAAGGCCGTTGGCTCACTCGAGCGCAGCGTACTGCCCGGGGCACGCAAGTTTGTGGAACTGGGCGTGCACGAGAAACGAGAAATCGAGAAACTGCAAACCCTTGACCCGGTGCCACGCACCATGATCGACAGCAATGATGACCTGCTCATCGACGACAACATGACCGGCGATAAGACGGTCCCGCCCAAACAGGATGGCCCTGACTAGACCATGAATGCGAAAGATTACAGCTACCCGGACAATATTCTCGAAAATCGCGTGATTCTTATCACCGGGGCCAGCGACGGTATCGGTCGTGCGCTTACCTTGCGCGCTGCCAGCCTCGGTGCCCAGGTCATCCTGCATGGGCGAAACGTGACCAAGCTCGAAGCGGTTTACGACGAAATAGAGAGCGTCAGCAGCAACTTGCGGCCGTCAATCGCACTCATGGACCTGGCCAGCGCAAATGCCGAGTCCTACCAGTCTCTGGCCAGCAGCCTCACCGAGGAATTCGGCCGCCTGGATGGTCTCGTGCACAATGCGGGCATTCTGGGCGAACGATTTTCGATTGAGCAGTACGACGCCGTGCTCTGGCAGCAAGTCATGCACGTTAATGTGACGGCTGCGTTTGCTCTGACGCAGGTTTGCATGCCGCTGTTACAGGCCGCTGAAGACCCATCCATTATCTTCACCAGCAGCGGTGTTGGCCGAAAAGGCAAAGCATTCTGGGGCGCTTATGCTGTGTCGAAATTTGCCACAGAAGGCCTGTCACAGGTGCTCGCCGATGAACATCGCCAGGGCAAGCTGCGGGTTAACTGCATCAACCCTGGAGCCACGCGGACCGGCATGCGGCTGGCCGCCTACCCGGCCGAAGACCGCAACGCCCTGAAGACACCCGACGAAATACTCGCGGCGTACATCTACCTGTTGGGACCGGACAGCAAGGGGGTGACGGGCGAGAGCCTCGACGCGCAGTAATAAAATACGTGAAATATATAACGTAACTTATTACTTTTTAATGTTTTTTCTTCTCTTATTCTTGTACATCGCAAGTGGTGGCTGCAGACCGCCCGCGCGATAAATCAGGCGGGTTTGCCCGGGTGTCAGTGCCTCGAATTTGCCGCGCTTGATCGACCGCGGCAACTCCAGTGGGCCATAGCCAATCCGCATCAGTCGGCTGACCTCATGCCCCATAGACTCCCATAGCCTGCGAACTTCCCGGTTGCGCCCTTCACGCAGCGTCACGTTCTACCAACGGTTCGATGCATCGCCGCCAACCGGCGTAATTGTGTCGAAGCTGGCCATTCCATCCTCCAGCATGACCCCTTTCTTCAGCGTATTGAGATCTTCCAGGGTCGGATTTCCGTGCACTCGCACAGCGTAGGTCCGAACAACTTCATTCGAAGGGTGCATCAGGGCATTGGCCAACTCACCGTCAGTGGTGAAGAGGAGCAGACCGCTGGTTGCAATATCCAGGCGCCCCACGGCGATCCAGCGCAATCCCGTCAATTTCGGCAGGGAATCGAAAACCAGCGCACGGCCCTCAGGATCACTTCGGCTGGTAACCTCTCCAGGGGGCTTGTGGTACATGAGGTGGCGGTGCGCGCGCTCTGTTACCGGCAAAAACAGGCGGCGGGTATCGAGGAATACTTCTTCGTTGCCCTCAAGCGCGTCGCCTAGCTGCGCCGTTTTGCCGTCAACCCGAAGTCGCCCGTCACGGATCCAGCGTTCCACTTCACGTCGCGACCCGTGCCCGGCGGCGGCCAGTACCTTTTGGATTCGATCAGCCAAACAATACTCAGCCTTGCCCGGTCTTGGCAGGGTCCGGCCATTCGGAAACAACCAGCTCTTCCTCGTTGCTTTCTTCTTCAGCGGAAGGCTCTGTGCTCGCAGGGACGTCACCGGCTGCGGCCACTTCTTCAGCTTCAGCCGCTATCTCAGGCTCAGCGTCGTCCTCGCCTTCGGCTTCGGGCACGTCTGCGTCTTCCGGCTCCGGCACCAGTTCCGGGATGTCGTCGGCTTCTGGCTCAGCTTCCGCCGCAACCTCGGAGCCGGCTTCGTCCGAGATATCATCATCACCCGCTTCGGGTAACAGGATTGGCAGTGCCTTCACGTCAGCGTCTTCAGCTACGTCGTCTTCGTTTACATCCGGCAAATCAAGCTGTACGCGGAGACTTTCCCAGTCGGACAGATCAGCCAGCTCAGGCAAATCCTCCAGCCGCTTGAGGCTGAAGTAATCCAGAAATGCCTTGGTCGTGCCAAACATGGCGGGGCGGCCGGGAACATCCCGATGACCAACCACGCGTACCCAGTCGCGCTCAAGCAGGGAACGCATGATATTACTGCTTACCGAAACGCCCCGTATCTCTTCGATCTCACCACGCGTGATGGGTTGCCTGTAAGCAACCAGCGCCAACGTCTCGAACAGTGCCCGGGAATACCGCGGAGGACGCTCCTCCCATAGTTTTTGCAGGCGGTCGGCCATTGAAGCTTTCACCTGCATACGGTATCCAGAAGCAACCTCGGCGATCTCAAGTCCGCGGTCCTCGTACTCTTCATTCAACGCATTGACCGCATTACGAATCTCAGCCTTCTCCGGCACGGATCGGCCATCAAACAGATTCTGCAACTGGTCCACATTCAGCGGCCGCCCGGCGGCGAGCAATGCTGCTTCAATAAAGATTTTTATTTCTCGTTCGTCCATTAATTCCTGCTTGATTTAGGATTTGGTTCAGGATTCTTCGACCGCATCGCCAGCGTCGTTTTCAACAAGCCTCACTTTCGAGGCAGCCCTGACATGCAATGGCGCATACTCGTTGGCCTGCACAACTTCGACAACGGACTCCTTTAGCAGCTCCAGCACAGCGATAAAGGTAACCGCGACGCCCATGCGCCCCTCTTCCGGGTCGAAGAGATCGGCAAAACCGGTAAATGTTCCCGCCTTAATTCGCGACAGGATTTCTGACATTCTCTGTCGAACTGACAGCGGCTCACGCTGCAGGTGGAGGTTGGAAAACATCTGCGCCCGTTTCAACACATCATGAAACGCCAGCAGTAATTCTTTCATTGTGACATCCGGCAGCTTGGTAACCACCGTTCTTTCAGGAACATCGGCACTCGCCACGTAAACGTCACGCTCGAGGCGCGGCAAGTCGGATATGTCCTGCGCCGCTTTCTTGAACCGTTCGTACTCTTGCAAGCGACGTACGAGTTCGGCTCGCGGATCCTCCTCCTCTTCTTCCTCCGCCTCGGGCCGCGGCAACAACATGCGGGATTTGATCTCAGCCAACATTGCCGCCATGACAAGGTACTCGCCTGCCAGCTCAAGCTGCATTTCACTCATCAGCTCGATGTACTGCACGTATTGCCGGGTAATCTCGGCTATCGGGATATTCAGGATGTCGATATTCTGCCGCCGGATCAGGTAGAGCAGCAGATCGAGTGGGCCCTCGAAAGCCTCAAGGAACACCTGCAGCGCATACGGCGGAATATAGAGGTCCTGCGGCAAAGTGGTGACGGGTTCGCCGTCGACAACCGCAAATGGCATCTCGCTCTGAGCCGGTGATTGCTCGGGCTCCTGCGGTGGCTTTTGGGCGTCATCCTTGCTCAGGACGGTGAGTTCAGGCTTCATTAAGTGATTCCGGGGGATTTCCGCGCATTCTAGCTCAAAAGTGACCGCAAGCCGATCAGAGCAGCGAACTTACGTCCCCAAGGCCCTGCCGCAGTATTTCTGGCGAACCCTGAGTCAGGTCAATCACCGTGGTCGGCGCGATGCCCGTGGGCCCCGCTTCGATAATCACATCCACCTCATGACCGATCCGCTCCTCAATCTCAAGTGCGTCCGTCATTGGCATGTCATCCCCCGGCAAACTTAATGTCGAACTCATAATTGGCTCACCAAGGCTCTCGAGCATGGCATGGACTACCGGGTGATCCGGCACGCGCAGACCGATCGTACGGCGTTTCGGGTTCTGCAGCCGCTTGGGGACTTCGCGCGATGCCTGCAATATGAAGGTATAAGGGCCTGGCGTTAGCCCCTTGATCAGCCGGTATGCCCAATTATCTACGCGGGCATAGACGCTGATTTCCGACAAGTCACTGCACACAAGGGTGAAGTTATGGTGCTTGTCAGTCTTGCGAATCCTTCGAATTCTATCCATAGCGCGTTTATCGCCAATATGGCACCCAAAGGCGTAACTGGAGTCCGTGGGATAGGCAATTAGCGCCCCGCCCCGCAAAGCTTCAACCACAGCGCTGATCAGGCGCGGCTGCGGATGCGTAGGATGAATTTCGATACGTCTGGCCACGCGCGGATTGTAGGGCAGGACTTGGGGCATGCAAGTCATTTTTCGCGCGAGGTATTTTCGCCGCGATCAGGCTATTATCCCCGGTCCACGCCTGTAGAGACTGAAATAGCAATGCATGTATTGTTCGAATTCCTGCCCCTGATCCTGTTCCTGGTTGCCTACTTTCTAAAGGACATATATTTCGCGCTGGGTGTTCTGATGGTTGCGATGCCTATCGGGCTGGCCCTCAAGTATGTAAAGACCAAGAAGCTGGATCGCATGTATATGTGGTCCACCATTCTTTTGTTGGTGGCGGGAACGGCTACGTTCTACTTTGATAATCCCGAGTTTATTTACTGGAAGCCAACCGCTTTCTACTGGGTCGTGGCTATCGCCTTCGCGATCAGCACCTGGGTTGGCAAGCGTCCCTTGGTACGGCGCTTCTTCGACACGGTCGGTGAGCTGTCTACAACGGGAATCAGTGATACACAGTGGAAAAAGCTAAACCTTATTTGGGCTGCATTTTTCGTTGCGATGGGGCTTGCGAACATCTACGTCGCCTATTCGTTTTCTGAGAAATTCTGGGTCAATTTCAAGGTATTCGGTCTAACCGGCATAACAATGGTCTTCATGCTCGCACAAAGCTTTTGGCTGTTCTCCAAGCTTGAAGCATCCAGCGAAAAAGAATCGGAGGAGTCGTCCTGATGTGGTACGCAATAATGAGTACGGACGTTAAAGACAGTAGTGCCGGGCGCGCCCAAGCTCGGCCGGCACATCTGGCAAGGTTGGAACAGTTGATGTCAGAAGGACGATTACTAATCGCGGGGCCTCATCCGGCAATAGATACCCCTGACCCCGGCAGTGCTGGCTTCTCAGGAAGCCTGGTGGTAGCGGACTTCCCTTCGCTCGAGGATGCCCAATCATGGGCATCGGAAGACCCGTACATCGACGCCGGCGTGTACGAAAAAGTCAAAGTAAAGCCATTCAAGCTAGTTCTGCCATGACCGAAGAACGAGTCTCAACGATAGAGCGCCGCCTTACTGAGGCTTTTGATCCCACGGAGCTGCAAGTCAAAGATCAAAGCCATTTGCATGCGGGCCATGCTGGCGCTGAAGGCGGTA
This sequence comes from Gammaproteobacteria bacterium, assembly GCA_030425905.1. GTDB lineage: Bacteria > Pseudomonadota > Gammaproteobacteria > Steroidobacterales > Woeseiaceae > UBA1847. Next base: position 2,486 of record JAUHZT010000049.1, on the reverse strand, counting down.
TGGGGCACTATGCTGTCCATATCGTTTCCGACCATTTCACCGGCATGCCATCCATTGCACGCCATCGCGCTATTTACGAAGCCCTGGGAACCCTGCTTGAAACAGACATTCACGCCGTGAAAATCAAGGCCTTTTCTACATCTGAAATCAGAAAGTCTTCGACCGAATAGTTTATTATTACGCCTCTTTCGCTTGAGGACACAAAAATGGGACACTATGCAGCTTCGGCCCGCGCCGGACTGATTGCAGCAACCGCTCTGATCTCAGTCACCATGCATGCAACTGCTGATGCCGAGACTGCGTTCACTATTAATGGTATCGACGTAGATAGCTCGGTTGTAGACATTTACATCGAATCCAGGCTGCAAAAGCCTGCGCTACAAGCTACCGCAGAAGAACGCGAAATTCTTATTGAAGAATTAACCGACATCTATCTGTTGACGACGCAGGCTCGCACTAAAGAACTGGCCAACGAGACTCGTGTTAAAGCACAGCTTGAACTGCAAAAGCGCGGCACGCTGGCACAAGTAGCGGCAACTGACTTCCTGACACAAAACCAGGCAACTGACGAGGAAATTCTTGCTGAATACACGCAGCAGGTCGAGCTTGCTCCGCCGCTGCAGTTCAAAGCTCGTCATATTCTTGTTGAAACCCAAACAGCTGCGATTGATTTGATTAAAGAACTCGACGACGGTGCGGACTTCGCGGAACTAGCCAAGTCAAATTCAACCGGCCCTTCCGGACCGAACGGTGGTGACCTGGGCTGGTTCTCGCCGAACCAAATGGTCGCTCCCTTTTCTGAAGCTGTTGCAGCGATGGAAGATGGCAACTACACAAAATCGCCTGTGCAAACTCAATTCGGTTGGCATGTCATTCTTCGAGAAGAATCGCGTGCCGCTGAAGCACCAACTCTTGATGGTGTCCGTGATGTGATCAAGCAGCAGATAGAGCAACGCAAGCTGCAGGATTACCTGACTGACTTGCGGGAACTTAACAAGAAGTAGTCGCGACTTTACTTAATCCAAACTATTGTTAAAAAAAAGGGCGCCGAAAGGCGCCCTTTTTCCATTCCAAATTTGAATTGTGATCATGGTCACATCATCCAAACCAAGTCACGCCTAACATTGCTCGCGAGTCGTCCCTAATCGCTCGGGGCCGACTCCTCCAACCCTCGCATCTCCTAACGGTTGATACGAGATCTAAGTCGGCAGGGACGCCGACTTTTTTTTGGCTGAAAAAAAGGCCGCAATCTCGATGCGGCCTTTTCTTCGCTAGCTCCCAATTACGATTGATGCCAGCGTTGCGTTGCCGATGAGCGAAATCGGCGATGTGAACAGCACTCCTAATCGCTGGCCACGAATTTATCTGCCACCATTAGTCCTCGCGCGTTTGGTTGGGTGCCTTTGAACCCCCATGTTCGGCCAGCTACGTTATTACCCCCATGCATACCTGCAGTAAAATCAACTACAAGTCCGCCAAGTGTAGCGCGGCCTGACAAGGTATCCACCTTGGACGGCATCCCAATTACCAACACTTCAGTAGCCCCAGCGACATACGGGAAATCCGATACACTTACTTTGTCAGCGTAGATAACACCTGGGCCTGCGATTGTGCCAACGACGCTAACGAGTCTCCCGAGTTGTATCCTCTCCAGGTCTTGACTGGACGCCAAGACGACTTGGCCTAACGCAGAAAAAGTGCCGTTCCGACGATCTATAGCACTGACAGGGCCAACCAACAAATTAGCGCCTTCAATTCCGAGAACATTCGCACCTTCTATACCCAGTACGTTTGCACCTTCGATTCCAGCTACGTTTGCGCCTTCAATGCCACGTGTATTAGCGCCCTCGATTCCGAGAACATTCGCACCTTCGATCCCTTTGATATTTGCACCCTCGATGCTAGCAAACACATCAATTGGTGCAGTGACGAATACAAGCGTCGCTCCCAAGACCAGCAAGGTCTTGGCGCCATTTGTCACATCCATTTTTTCGCTCCTTAAGTTTTGTCGTTCTCCAACACTCTCTCTACGTAGCGCACCTAAAAAATGCACCTATGTGCATTACTCGTCGCTCACAAGCAATGCAAAAAAAACAGTTTACTGCCAAAAATCGATTATCAAGCTACTCACCCGAATCAATTTCATTCTCTAACAACAGATCTCGCAGCGTCTGACTCTCGCTTGGCTTTTCTACATAGTGAAACATGTACAAACCAGTATTCTTTTTTTCTTCGCCTTTGCGCCCCGGTCTATTATTTGCCGCCAACCAAATATCCAGTTCCTCAAGAAACTGCTGTCCTCTACCACGAATAACTCGATCGAATTCCTCAATAACTTCATCAGTGCAGCCTTCGTCGGCAAAAACATTACGGTCGAAATATCCACGCCCTAACGTATCGTTATCTATGTTTGTAGCTGCCGTTGAGAAGACCCTGTAACCCAATTCACCCAAGCGATTTATTAGCTCTGGTGAAAGTTGCTTATG
>JAUHZT010000190.1 GCA_030425905.1 Gammaproteobacteria bacterium | reverse complement strand
GCCATTGCAACCGCCATCATTCTTGCAAACCTGCAGGGACCAAAACTGACCATAATTTTTGGCCTGGAAACCAGTCTCGGCGTCATCTTCTATTCGAGTATTTTCTTCGCCACCGACGTCCTGTCTGAGAATTACGGCAGACAAGCGGCCGCGAAGGCCGTGTGGATGGGCTTTGTCGTCAGCGTTATTGTGCTCGTCATGATGAGTCTCGGGCTGCTCTTTCAGCCAAGCACCAATCCCAGGACCGCCGGTTTCTCGGCCGACATCCAGCAAGCATTTTCGACCATACTCAACTTTTCGCCGCGCTTCGTGCTGGGCTCACTTGCAGCGTATCTGATCTCTCAGCGCTTCGACGTCTGGGCATTTCACAAGATCAAGTCGATGACTGGCGAGCGTCACTTGTGGCTGCGCAACAACGGCTCAACGATGGCCTCACAGGCGCTGGATACCGTGATTTATTCGCTGGTGGTCTGGTGGGGAACGGTTGATCTCGCGACAGCGCTCGCGCTCGGCGGTGCCAAGTACATCTTCAAACTCGCAATCGCACTGATCGATACGGTCTTTTTATACTGGGCCCGACGCTACTTCCGCGACGGGCTGGTACCTGCCTGATTCTCACTCTCCAGCGCCTGGCGTTCGAGCTTGGCCCACGAGTCGCGTAAGGTCACGATGCGATTAAAGACACGTGCGGACGCCGCATCATCCTGCGTATCAACGCAGAAATAGCCTAGGCGCTCAAACTGCACGGGTGTACCCGGCGCAAGCTCGGCCAGAGCCGGTTCCAGTTTTGCGTTGGCCGTTACCAGCGAATCAGGATTCAGCACGGTCCGGAAATCGTCAGCTTTATTTGGATTTACGGCCGTGAACAACCGGTCATAAAGGCGCACCTCGGCATCGACAGCCTGCGCAGCCGACACCCAGTGGATCGTACCTTTTACCTTGCGGTCGCTGCTGCCCGTGCCGCTGCGCGTATCCGGGTCATAGCTGCAATGCAGTTCGACGACATTGCCCTGCTCGTCCTTGATGACCTCGTCGCACTGAATGATGTAAGCCGACCGCAGGCGCACTTCGCCACCCGGCTTGAGGCGGAAGAACTTGCGCGGCGCCTCTTCCATAAAGTCGTCCTGCTCAATCCACAGCTCCCGCGTAAACGGCACGTCCCGTGTGCCCATATCCGGGTCATTCGGGTGGTTCATCGCCGTCATCATCTCAACCTGGCCTTCCGGATAGTTGCTGAGTATGACCTTGAGCGGTCGCAACACCGCCATGCGCCGCATGGCGGTGTCACCGAGCGATTCACGCACGCTGTTCTCCAGCATGCCCATTTCGATCAGCTTGTCTTTCTTGGTCACGCCCGCCCGCGTTACAAAGTCGCGCAAAGCCGATGCCGGGTAGCCACGTCGACGCATGCCCGCAATGGTGGGCATGCGCGGGTCATTCCAGCCCGATACGATATTTTCCGCGACCAACGCGTTCAGCTTGCGCTTGCTGGTCAAAGTGTAAGCAAGGTTCAGTCGGGAGAACTCAATCTGGCGCGGCCGGTGTTGCGGCTGCAACTGGTCGAGGAACCAGTTGTAGAGTGGCCGATGATCTTCAAATTCGAGCGTGCACAGCGAATGCGTAATGCCCTCGAAAGCATCGGACATCGTGTGCGCGAAATCGTACATCGGGTAGATGCACCACTGATCACCGGTCGCCTGGTGCGCGACGTGGCGGACCCGGTACAGGGCCGGGTCACGCAAATTTATATTCGGCGAAGCCATATCGATTTTCGCACGCAACACCTGCTCGCCATCGGCAAACTCACCTGCCCGCATGCGTCGCAACAGATCAAGGTTCTCCTCGACGCTGCGCTCGCGATACGGACTGTTCTTGCCGGGTTCTGTCAGGGTGCCGCGGTACTCGCGAATCTCCTCAGCGCTCAGGCTGTCGACATAAGCGAGACCGCGCTCAACCAGTTGTTCGGCCGCGGCATAAATTCTCTCGAAGTAATCCGATGCATGGGTGAGCCGCTGGCCCCAGTCGAATCCGAGCCAGCGCACATCCTCTTCGATGGCCTGCACATACTCGACATCTTCCTTCCCGGGGTTCGTGTCGTCGAAACGCAGGTAGGTCTGGCCACCGGTCTCCTCGGTGACGCCGAAATTAAGGCAGATCGACATTACGTGGCCCACGTGCAGGTAGCCATTGGGCTCAGGCGGAAAACGCGTCACAATCTGATCGTGTTTGCCCGATTCGAGGTCGTCATGGATGATCTGGCGGATAAAATCGCGCGGCGTATCGTCAGTCATAGTTTGCGGCTTTCTCTTGCTCGGGTCGGGTTCGGATGAATATTTTAAGGGGCGAAACGCCCTGCCGCTGCGCTCCGAAGCGCGCTACGAGGGCGCTATTGTAGTGACCCGCAGCCCGATAGCCAATGAGAATAAGGCACAGAAGGCCGCGCGTCCTGTACTATAATGCGCCGAAACCGCTGGCGGGCAAGCTTTAGACCAGCCTGTTCAGCCCACTCCTTGAAATAGAAGCAGTACAAGCAATGCCGAAAATTACGCTGCCCGACGGCTCCGTGCGGGACTACAATGCTGTTACCCGAGGTGCCGAGATTGCCGCCAGCATTGGCCAGGGCCTCGCAAAGAGCGCTGTCGCTATCCGCGTCAACGACGAACTCTGGGATCTGACGCGGGACATCGACAATGATGCCAGCATTGAAATTGTCACCCGAGACTCCGAGGACGGTACCGAATTGCTGCGCCATGATGCCGCGCACGTGCTGGCCGAAGCCGTCAAGGAGCTCTGGCCCGATACGCAGGTGACCATCGGCCCGGCGATCGAGAATGGCTTCTATTACGATTTCGCGCGCTCGGAACCTTTCACAGAAGAAGACCTTGCCACCATCGAAAAACGCATGGCCGAGATCGTCGACCGCGACGAACCTATCGTGCGTGAAGTGTGGGACCGCGACGACGCCGTCGCATTTTTCCGCGATCTGGGCGAAGACTACAAAGCAGAGATCATTGAATCCATCCCCTCGGGCGAAACCCTGACGCTCTATCGGCAAGGCGATTTCATCGACTTGTGCCGTGGCCCGCACCTGCCATCAACCGGCAAGCTCGGCAAGGCGTTCAAGCTTACCCGCGTCTCCGGCGCCTACTGGCGCGGTGACTCAAACAACGAAATGCTGCAGCGGGTGTACGGCACAGCCTGGCCGAATGACAAGCAGCTCCGGCAATACCTGCGGATGCTTGAAGAAGCCGAAAAGCGGGATCACCGCCGACTGGGCCGCATCATGGATTTGTTCCACTTCCAGGAAGAATCACCCGGCGCCGTCTTCTGGCACCCGAAAGGATGGAGCCTGTTCCAGAACCTGATCGGCTTTATGCGTTCGCAACAGAACGCCGCGGGCTACCAGGAAATCAATACACCGGAAGTCGTCGACCGGTCCTTGTGGGAAGCCTCCGGGCACTGGGATGCTTTTGGCGACAATATGTTTACGACCGAAACCAAAGACGGTCGCCTGTATGCCATCAAGCCGATGAATTGCCCCTGCCATATCCAGGTATTCAAGCAAGGCATCACAAGCTACCGCGACCTGCCGGTGCGCCTGGCCGAGTTTGGCAAGTGCCATCGCTACGAGCCGTCCGGCGCACTGCACGGCATGATGCGGGTGCGGGCGTTCACGCAGGATGACGCACACGTTTTCTGTACTGCGGACCAGATCACCGACGAGTCCATCGCCGTCTGCAAGCTGATCCTGGGCATTTATCGGGGCTTTGGCTTTGAGGACGTGCGGATCAAGTTTGCTGACCGGCCCGAAGTACGGGTCGGCGACGACGCCGTGTGGGATCAGGCGGAAGCCGCCCTGCTGACCGCACTCGAGTCAGCCGGGCTTGAGTACACACATAACCCCGGCGAAGGTGCCTTCTACGGACCAAAACTCGAGTTTGTGCTGCGTGACGCGATTGGCCGGGACTGGCAGTGTGGCACGTTGCAAGTCGACCTCAACATGCCGGGCCGCCTGGGCGCGAGCTACATTGGCGAAGATGGCAACAAGCACACACCCGTTATGCTGCATCGCGCGATTTTCGGTTCGCTCGAACGCTTCATGGGCATCCTGATCGAGCATCATGCCGGCAATCTGCCTCTCTGGCTGGCGCCGACACAAATCAAGGTTTTGACGATTACGTCCGACGCAGACGACTACGCTGAACAGGTCGCCGCCCGG
>JAUHZT010000048.1 GCA_030425905.1 Gammaproteobacteria bacterium | reverse complement strand
GGAAATGCTGCGGCGGATCGAGCGCATGCAGCAGGCCATTCGGGTATTGCGCGCCGACGCACCGCACAAGGAGGGCAGGCACGAACTTGCCGATCTTGCGCCAACGCTTGCGGAACCGCTGGACGAACTGCGCCTGTCGATGGCGGCATTGGCGAATGCCTTGCAGGATTACACCGAGACGTCGCCGCTCATTGAAAAACTGCACCTGCAGCTTGTTTCCGGCGGTGAGAGGCTCGCGTACCTTGTCAGCGAAGATTCCTGGGATGGGCTGCGCTGGCTTGAAGTGAACCCGCGCAGTATCCGGCTCAATCTCACGCCACTCGATGTGTCGACGACGCTCGCAAGCATGATGAGTAATCCTCACCAGGCGTGGATATTCACCTCGGCAACGCTCGCGGTCGGCGACGATTTTTCGCACTTCACGTCGCGCATGGGACTCGGGGATGTACGGTCCCTGAGTTTTCCAAGTCCCTATGCGGCGGACAAGCACGGCCTCGTTTTTTTGCCGGGCGGGCTACCGCAACCTGCCGAATTTGGCTATACCGAAGAGGTCCTGGAAACCGTTACGCCGATGTTTGAAATGACATCGGGCGGGGTATTCTTCCTGTTCACGAGCCACCGTGCCCTCAATGTTGCGCGCCGGTGGTTCGGTGCGCACAAGAACGTGCTGCGCGGTCGTCGCTTGCTGGCGCAGGGTACGTCGCCGCGCGATGAGTTGCTGCGTCGCTTTCGGAACGAAGGCAATGCGGTCTTGCTGGGTACGAGCAGCTTTTGGGAGGGCGTTGACGTCAGGGGCCGAGCGCTCACCATCGTCGCCATCGACAAATTGCCGTTTGGCTCACCTGCTGACCCGTTGATGATGGCGCGCCTGGAGTACATTCGCCGCAAGGGAGGCAATGGTTTCTCAGAGCACCAGGTTCCACAGGCTGTGTTAACGCTGAAACAGGGGGCGGGCCGTTTGCTGCGTGACCAGTACGACTATGGCGTAGTGGTATTGTGTGACCCGCGTATACGTTCGAAGGGTTACGGAAAAATGTTTCTCAAGGCGGTGGAGCCCATGCCGGTTACGAGTTCAATTGCGGAGGTTGAAGCGTTTCTGCGTGCCCACGAGAGTGCACAATGAAGTTGCTCGCACTGGATACCTCGTCGCTGGCCTGTACCGTCGCAGTGTTGCGCGACGGTACAGTCTACGAGCAGCATGAGGAGCAGGAACGGGCTCACACGCGCTTGCTGGTGCCGATGATCCGCGCGGCGCTGGATGAGGCGGGGCTTGCCCTGGCTGAACTCGATGCGATCGTGCTGGGCAACGGGCCCGGGTCATTCATTGGTATGCGGATCGCGGCGTCAGTGACTGAGGGCCTGGCGTTCGGTGCCGGGCTGCCGGTGGTGCCGGTATCTTCGATGGCGGCGGTGGCGGCCGATGTGGGTGAAACCGGGGATATTGTATGTGTGGCGCAGGACGCCCATATGCAGGAAGTCTACCTCGGCCTCTACGAACGCAGTGCCGGCGGGCTTGCCCGGCCGCTGCGGGAGGAATGCCTGCAGGGGCAGGCCCGGATTGCGGAGCTGGCGCACTACGCCCCGGGGATCGCGGCGGGTTTCGGCTGGCAGCGTTACCCGGAACTGCGGGAACTGAACGCTGATCAGTTCGTCTTCGTCAGCGATCAGTATTACCCGCGCGCCAGTGCGCTGTTGCGGCTGGGGGCGGCTGCTTTCGCGGCAGGGCAACAGATATCACCCGCCGATATTGAGCCGGCTTACCTGCGCCAGACGGTTGCGCAGAAACCGGCAGCAAGCGTTTCGTAACAGTTCTGTAATATGACAGTGCTGTAATCCCACCCCGAAGGGCCCATTATCGGGCCGTTGCCGTGAGTGCGATAGCAACCTGACGATGACCGCAAACAAGATATTGATAGTAGAAGACGAGACCCCGATTCGCGAAATGATCTCTTTTCATCTCGTGCGCGCCGGCTACGAAACGCTGGAGGCGGCAGACTGTCGCAGCGCCCGCCAGTTGCTTGCCGATGAGCGCCCCGTGCTGGCGCTCATCGACTGGATGTTGCCGGATATGAGCGGGCTGGAGCTGACGCGTATGTTAAAGCGTGACAAAGCCAATGAAGACCTCGGCATTATCATGTTGACGGCGCGCGCTGAAGAATACGACAAGGTCGCTGGTCTCGAAGGCGGCGCCGACGATTACGTGACCAAACCTTTTGCGCCACGCGAGCTGATAGCGCGAGTGCAGGCGGTACTGCGGCGCGCCAGCACGAGCGACGAAGAAGTGCTCGCCGCCGGCGTGCTGGAATTGGACACGGCAGGTCACCGTGTCATTGCGGATGGCAAAGAAGTAAAACTCGGTCCAACTGAATACCGCTTGCTGCACTTTCTGATGACACATGCGGACCGCGTCTACAGTCGTACACAGTTGCTCGATCGCGTCTGGGGCGCGAATGTGTACGTCGAGGAGCGCACGGTTGATGTGCATGTGCGGCGGCTGCGCAAAGCATTGACCGGCGCGAATGCGCATCACTACATTCAGACGGTGCGCGGTGCCGGGTATCGTTTTTCGACACGGACCGAAACCTGATTCCATGCCCGGCGCGTCCAGACAATTCCTTGTCGGTTTGATCCTGCTCCTGCTCGCGGGCGGCGCGATCGGCTGGATTTACGGCTACGCGGAGCGCGGTATCCTCGTGGCAGCCTTGCTGGCGTTATTCTGGCAGGTTCGTCATTTACTGGCGTTCGTGCGTGCGATCCGTACGGGCGATTTCTCTGTGTTTCGCCAGGGTGACGGCATCTGGCAGCAGATATTTTCTGCATTCTCCTACCAGCAGGGGCGTGCTGGACGCTACAAGCGCCAGTACCGGCAACTGCTGCGCGAAATACGCAAGTCGACGGATGCGATGCCCGACGGCGCCGTGATCCTGAACGAGGCGAATGAAATTGTAATGTGCAACCGCGCTGCGAAAACGATAGCGGGGCTGAAACCGAAAAAAGACCGGGGGCAGCGCGTTGACAATATTTTGCGCGACCCCGAGCTAACCCGCTTGCTACGCAGTAACGAATTCGCACAAGAAATCGACATTCCTTCGCCCGTGAGGGACGACGGCTGGTTGAACTGCCGTGTAGTACCGTATGGCGCGGACCAGAAGATGCTATTCCTCCGAGACGTGACAGACCGTATTCGATTGACCCGCATGCGGCGCGACTTTGTCGGCAATGCATCGCATGAATTGCGCTCGCCCCTGACAGTGATCAGCGGCTACCTGGATAGCATGTCCGACGATCCGTCGGTCATCGCGGAGTGGGGTCAGCCTATTGCGCAAATGCGCAACCAGGCGCAGCGGATGAATAGAATTGTCGCTGAGTTACTTGAACTGTCGCGCCTCGAAAGTGCCGGGCCTGCCGATGACACGCAGCTCGTAGATGTCGCAAAGCTACTTACGATCTGCAGGAACGCGCTGTACCAGGCCGGGGAAACACCCGAGATAGAGCTTGAGGTGGCATCAGACGCACAATTGCGCGGCAACAACAGCGAAATTGAATCGCTGATTACGAATTTGTTGTCGAATGCGATCAGGCACACTCCGGCTGATGGACGTATTACCTTGCGCTGGGAAACATCGCCGGCGGGCGGTGTTTTGTCGGTTGCCGATAATGGTGAGGGTATCAATGCCGAACACCTGCCGCGCCTCACCGAGCGCTTTTTCCGTGTCGATCCGGGGCGTGCAAGGGAAGACGGCGGAGTAGGACTCGGCCTCGCGATCGTCAAGCACGTGCTCGGCCGGCACGACGCGAAACTCGACATTGAAAGCGAGCGCGGCGAGGGGAGTCGTTTCATTTGCCGGTTTCCTGCCGGTCGCCTGTCAGTAAGTGCGCCTGTCCCGTTACGCCAGCCGCCAGCCAGTCCTTAAAATCTTCCAGCCGGCCTCCCGCTGCTGGCACATAAACAGGGCGCGACACACAAAAATCTGGTCGCAGCCTCGCTCCCACGATGTCACAAAAGTGCAATAATGCCGTAACAGTATCGTCACGGATGCGCATTAACGTGCCTGTAACAAAATGCTTACCTAGCCGAAACAATCCTATCCTATGACAACAATGACGAGCCGCCGCTACTTATTAGCGTGCCTGGTGTTGTTTTCTTTGCCAGCGATGGCCGAAGAAACGAACTGGGCAGACAGGATCGCGTTCAATGGCGACATACGCCTGCGCTACGAATCCATCGAACAGGACGCAGTGCCAGACCGCGACCGTAGCCGCTATCGTGTGCGGCTCGGCCTTAAGGCACAGGTATACGACGACATCCGTTTTGTTCTTTCGCTCGCAACAGGTGCGGACAACCCGGTTTCCCGCAATGTGACGTTCGGCGACAGCTTTGGTATCGACGACTTCGGGCTGGAGCTGGCCTATGTTGACTGGCAGGTGAACGATAATTGGCAACTCTTTGCCGGCAAGATGAAAAACCCGATGCTGCGTGCCGGTGGTGCGCCGCTTGTCTATGACGGCGACCTGAATCCCGAAGGGGTCGGTACGCGTTTTTCGAACGATCGCTTTTTTGTCAATGCGGGCGCTTTTTTTGTCGAAGAGCGCTCCACAGCAGATGATACGCACCTGCTGCATGCGCAGGCAGGAGTCCGGCTGGCGCTTGGCGGCGCGAGTGAGCTGACGGCGGGCGCTGGCTATTTCACTTATACCAACACGATGGGTAATCGGCCGTTTCATTTTTCATCGGCGCGCGGCAATTCGGTGGATGGCAACAATCGGTATATTTACGATTACGCGAACAGCGAGTATTTTGCAGAACTGGATACGCGCGTCGGACAGTGGCCTTTGCAGGTCTACGCACACTACACCGTGAACCACGAAATAGCGCGTGAAGACACGGCGTATGCCGTCGGCGTTACGCTCGGCTCGAACAAAAAGCAGGGTGATACCCGTTTTTCGTGGACCTACCAGGATGTCGAGGCCGATTCGGTTATTGCCGCATTCAACGATTCAGACTTTGGCGGTGGCGGGACCGACAGCGATGGGCATATTCTGAAAGGCAGCTACATGTTGCGCGACCGTATATCGCTGGGTGGCACACTGATGCTAAACAAGGTCGATGGTTTTTCTGCGAACGAACGTGATTACCAGCGGCTGCAACTGGATATTGAATTCAAATTTCAGTAATTATTGGCCGATTGATGTCACAGACATGACATCGATTTCGTGCTTTACTCAACTATCAAACCTGCCGGTAACCCTGTATGCAAGCTTCTGACCTTACTGATCATATTTCGCGACGTTTCAACAAGGATCTTGAAGATCTTCGGAACATGGTGCTGTCTATGGGCGGCCTGGTCGAGACACAACTCTCGCGAGCCATTGCCGCGATAGTCAGTGGCGACAGTGAGCTCGGCTTGCAGGTGGCCAACGACGACTACAAGGTCAACAAGTTTGAGGTCAATATTGACGAGGAGTGTAGCCGGATTCTCGCAACCCGTGCGCCGGCTGCCGGCGACCTGCGGCTCATTGTCGCGATTATCAAGACGATTACTGACCTTGAGCGAATCGGTGACGAAGCCGAAAAAATAGGTTTTCTGGCCTCCAAGCTTGCGGCCATGGACCGACCTGCCGATTCCTACCGTGAGCTAAAAAATCTCGGCACACATGTATCGCATATGCTGCGCGATGCCATGAATGCGTTTGCGCGCCTCGACGTCAATGAAGCAACCGAGGTCGTGCTTGAGGACGAACGCGTGGACGTCGAATACGAACTCATTCAGCGCCAGTGCATCACGTTCATGATGGAAGACCCGCGCAGCATCAAGCGCGTTATGAACGTTACCTGGGCGGCCCGTTCCCTCGAGCGTATCGGTGACCATGCCAAGAACATCTGCGAATACGTTATCTATATGGTGCAAGGAAAAGACGTGCGGCATACTGTAATCTCCGAGCACGATGACTTGATTACAGATTGAGGGCCGATGAATATCCCGGGTAAGCGTACACTCAATATTGCTGGATTCCTGATATGCATGGCCATGATCGGTTATGCCCTGTATGCCGAACATCAATTGATGCTGGAACCGTGCCCGCTGTGCATCATGCAGCGCGTCGCCGTAATCGCGATGGGAATCGTGTTTCTGCTGGCAGCCTTGCACAATCCGGCTGGCGGCGGGCGCTTCGTGTACACCGTTTTGTTATCGCTGGCGACACTGGGCGGCATCGTCGTGGCCGGGCGTCACGTCTGGCTGCAGAGCCTGCCGCCGGATCGGGTACCGGCCTGCGGTCCGGGCCTCGACTACATGCTCGACAATTTTCCATTCCAGCAGGTTATCGACATGGTGTTCCGGGGTTCCGGTGAATGCGCGAGCACCGACTGGCAATTGCTCGGGCTATCGATGCCGGCCTGGGTCCTGATTGCGGTCATCGCCGTGGGCGGTACCGGCATCTGGAATAACTTGCGGCGCTGATTTTCGCAGGTTTGTCAGGTAAGCAATTCGTCGAGGATTCTTTCGTACATCCGCGCCAGGGTGACGACATCGTCGATGCGCACATGTTCGTCAATCTTGTGAATGGATGCGTTGACGGGCCCAAGCTCGACAACATCAACGCCGGCAGGCGATATGAAACGTCCGTCGGAAGTGCCGCCACCGGTGGAAAGTTCGGGCGACGTTCCCGTTTCTGCATGCACGGCGCTGCTGACAGCTTCAATGAGGCGGCCGGGCTCGGTCAGGAACGGCTCGCCCGACAGGTGCCAGTCCAGCGTGTAGTTGATCTCGTGCTGGTCGAATAATTCCGTGACACGTTGTTTGAGAGCCGCATGCGTCCATACCGTGGAGTAGCGGAAGTTGAAGCGGGCGTGTAAATCGGCCGGCGTCACGTTCGGCGCGCCTGCGCCTGCCTTGATATTGACCACCTGAAAGCTGGTTGGCGGAAACCATTCGTTGCCGGTGTCCCATTCGATGCGGCAGAGTTCGGCCAGAACCGGCGCAAAACGGGCAATCGGATTATCGGCGAGTTGTGGGTAGGCGACGTGCCCCTGGATGCCGTGGACGGTGAGCATGCCGCTTAAAGAGCCGCGACGCCCGATACGTACAATGTCACCGAGTCGTTGTTCACTGGACGGTTCACCGATGACACACCAGTCAATGCTTTCGCCGCGTTCGCCAAGGGCTTGCATGACGCGCAAGGTGCCGTCACGCGCGCGGCCTTCCTCGTCACTTGTAATCAGCAACGCGATGCTGCCCTTATGCTCGGGGCAGCGGGCAACAAACGCCTCGATCGCGGCAATCATCGCCGCAAGCCCACTTTTCATGTCGGCGGTGCCACGCCCGTACAGCAAACCGTCTTTTTCGACGGGTTCGAACGGGTCCGTGCGCCATTCTTCGAGCGCTCCGGGTGGCACAACGTCGGTGTGACCCGCAAAGCAGAATACGGGTTCGCTGTTGCCGCGGCGGGCCCACAGATTCGTCACCTCGCCGAAGGGCATGTTTTCACAGGTGAATCCCAGTTCTGTAAGTCGCTCTGCGAGCAGCGCCTGGCAACCTTCGTCCAGCGGGGTCACTGAAGGGCGTCGCACCAGGTCCTTAAGCAGTGTGACGGCAGGGTGCGCGTGATTGTCCATTTCCGTATCTGACATTGGTTCTCTGAAGTCTCTCTAAGTAATTATTTTATAAGGGTAAAGATGCTTTGGTAGGCACTCTCCACGCGGCGCGTCTCAGTCGCCTTCTGCAACAATTTGGTAACAATACATCGTTAAGCTTCAGCCTGAACTTAAGGACTACGGATTGGAGCAGATTCTGTGACAACGAGATTCAAAGCGCGCCTGATGCTGGCAATTTTGTTGCTGCCTGGTTTTATGGCAAGCAACGCAATTGCGCAGTCAGCGAGAGACTACATTTATATCGTCGGTTCTTCGACTGTTTATCCCTTCGCGACTGTTGTGGCTGAGCGTTTCGGCCGCGGTACGGAATTCAAAACGCCCAAGGTCGAGTCGACGGGCTCTGGCGGTGGCCTGAAATTATTTTGCGACGGGATCGGTGTGGACTTCCCGGATATCGCTAATTCCTCGCGCGCTATCAAGCAGTCAGAGATCGACGCTTGCGCAACGAACGGCATTAGCGATGTGATTGAGGTCAAGATTGGCTATGACGGTATCGTTATTGCCAGCGCCAACTCAAGCGCGGATATGAGCTTCAGCCGACGTGACCTTTTCATGGCCCTCGCCAAGCAGGTGCCAGGCGGTCAGGAAGGGCAACTTGTCGACAACCCGAACCGGACCTGGGCTGATGTAAACCCGGATCTGCCCGCGATACGGATCGAGGTTCTCGGTCCGCCGCCAACCTCGGGCACGCGTGACGCTTTCGTCGAACTCGCGATGGAAGGCGGTTGCAAAACTGTGCCCTGGATCAAGGCACTTAAAGATTCAGACAGTGATCGATTCAAGTCAGTATGTCACACGATCCGTGAAGACGGTGTTTTCGTCGAAGCCGGCGAGAACGATAACCTGATTGTGCAAAAGCTCGAGGCAAATCCTTCTGCTTTCGGTATTTTTGGTTTCAGTTTCCTGGACCAGAATGCCGAGAAGGTTAAAGGCGCTGCGATTGATGGCGTAGTTCCAACCTTCGAAACGATTGCCGACGGTGACTATCCCGTAGCGCGGCCGCTATACTTCTACGCAAAGAAAGCGCATGTAGGCGTAATCCCGGGCCTCAGGGAGTACTTGCGCGAATTTACGAGCGAAAGAGCCTGGGGCGAAGAGGGATACCTGTCCGACCGGGGGCTGATCCCGATGCCTGACGATGAGCGTCGGCAGATTGCCAAAGATGTTCGCGAACTGAATGCGTTGTCGGCAGCCAGCCATTAAGGCCATTTTTGATCGCTATGCGTGGACGATGTCTTTGTAATGGCGTCGTCCACGTTGCTTTTTTTCAGGGCTAATTGATGCAGAACACAACGCTAATACTGCTGCTCGGTGCGATGGCAGTTGTTGCTTTCTACTTCGGGCGCAGCCGGTCGCTGGCGCTGGTCGGTGGCGCGTCCAAAAGTGCCGCATTGCATTCCTTGCCCGGCTATTACGGCTATTTCACGGTCGTCTGGTGCCTGTTGCCGGCGTTGGCACTGATGCTGCTGTGGTTACTGTTTGAACCCCGGTTGGTGGTCGCGTTTGTGGTTAGTGGCCTGCCGGATGCAGAGCGGCAGATGACGGGCGGCGAGCTGAATCTGCTGGTCAACAACATTCAGAACCTGGCCAGCGGCGATGCGGTCAGTGGCGAGGTTGACAGCGTGTTGCGCGCGGCGGCTGATCGCTACAACGAAATCTCGCAATGGAGTCGCCGGCTGCTCGCGGTGCTGGTGCTCGGTATTGCCGGACTGGGAGCGACTTACGCCTGGCGTCGGATCCAGCCTGACCTGCGCGCGCGCAATCGCGTGGAGCAGGTCATCCTGTACCTGCTTGTCGCTGCCTCGAGCATAGCTATCCTGACAACTGTCGGCATTGTGTTATCGGTGCTGTTTGAGGCCATCCGCTTTTTCCAGAAAGTGCCCCTGACGGAGTTCCTGTTTGGGCTGAACTGGAGTCCGCAAACCGCGATCCGGGCAGATCAGGTGGGCTCATCTGGCAGTTTCGGTGCTGTGCCGCTGTTTACAGGCACCTTGCTGATTACAGCTATCGCCATGTCGGTAGCCGTGCCAATCGGTTTGATGACGGCCATCTATCTTGCCGAGTATTCGTCCGCACGTATGCGTGCGATTGCAAAACCTTTGCTCGAAATCCTGGCGGGCATTCCGACGGTTGTGTACGGGTTCTTTGCTGCGCTCACGGTGGCGCCCTGGGTGCGTCGCGCAGGCGAGGGGCTTGGATTTGAAGTGGCGTCCGAAAGCGCATTGGCAGCCGGGCTCGTCATGGGCATCATGATTATCCCGCTGGTTTCATCACTGGCTGATGACGCCATCCACGCGGTGCCGTCGGCGATGCGTGATGGTGCACTGGGGCTCGGATCGACGCGCTCTGAAACGATGACCAAGGTTATTCTCCCGGCGGCATTGCCCGGTATCGTTGGTGGTGTATTGCTGGCGGTGTCGCGGGCGATTGGTGAAACGATGATTGTCGTGATGGCGGCCGGGCTGGCCGCCAACCTGACTGCGAATCCGTTTGAGGCGGTTACCACCGTCACCGTACAAATCGTTACCTTGCTGGTGGGCGATCAGGAATTTGACAGTGCAAAGACACTGGCAGCTTTCGCGCTCGGCCTGATGTTATTCCTGGTGACCTTGTGCCTGAATATTCTCGGCTTGCGATTCGTGCGCAAGTACCGTGAACAATATGATTAAGCGAGAGGCAAGCACGTGAAGGATGCAAATTCGACGCGCATGAAAGTCGAGGCGGGCCTGCAACGCCGGCGCCGCAAGGAACGCGTGTTCCAGTTGATCGGGCTGCTGGCGACAGCGGTTGGTATCGTTTTTCTGGGCGTGTTCTTTTTCAGCCTGATCAAGCAGGGTGCCTCTGCCTTCGAACAAACGCACGTGCGGCTTGATGTCGAAATGAGTAGCGAAGCACTAGCGCCGGACGGTGAGCTGGACCTCATCTACGCGGACTTCGACGGAGTTATTCGCTCGGCGCTGCGCAACCTGTTTCCCGATGTGACGGGGCGCGGTGACCGGCGCGAACTGAATCAGCTTGTCAGCATCGCCGCAGGCTACCAGGTGCGCGACATGCTGGTTGAAGACCCGGACTTGCTGGGTGGCAAGGCAACGATCTGGGTGCCGACATCTGCCAATGTCGACATGCTCGTCAAAGGCAAGATTGACCCCGGCATCGACGAGGCCATGCGGCCGGTTTCTAATCAGCAGATTCGCTGGGTTGACCAACTTGAAACAGAAGGGCGCATCGAGACGCGTTTTAATACAGCGCTGTTCACCAACGGTGATTCTCGCGAACCTGAACTTGCGGGCATCAAGGGGGCGCTGATGGGCTCCGTATACATGCTGCTCGTTACCGTGGCGCTGGCGTTTCCGATCGGCGTGGCGGCCGCTATTTATCTCGAAGAGTTTGCGCCCAAGAATCGCTGGGCCGACCTCATTGAGGTCAATATCAACAACCTCGCGGCGGTGCCGTCAATTGTTTTTGGCCTGCTCGGTCTGGCGGTATTTATTAACTGGATGGGGCTACCACGTTCGGCGCCACTGGTTGGCGGGCTGGTGTTGTCGCTGTTGACGCTGCCGGTAATTATTATCGCATCACGCGCAGCTATCCAGGCTGTTCCACCGTCGATTCGGCAAGCGGCTTTCGGGCTTGGCGCGTCGCGGATGCAGGTGGTGTTTCACCACATCATGCCACTGGCATTGCCTGGCATGCTCACGGGGACGATTATCGGCATGAGCCGCGCACTGGGCGAATCGGCACCGTTGCTGATGATTGGCATGGTAGCGTTCATCGTCGACGTGCCCGGGGGCTTCACGGATCCGGCAACAGCGTTACCCGTGCAGGTATTCTTGTGGGCAGACAGCCCCGAGAGAGCCTTCGCGGAACGTACCTCGGCAGCAATTATCGTGCTGCTGGGATTCCTGTTGCTGATGAATCTTACGGCCGTAATTATCCGCAAACGCATGGAACGCAAATGGTAACTAGCAAATTTGAGACCGGGAGTGACCTGTATGACAATGGCCGCCATGAGTGAACTCGACGTGAACAAGGAACCGCCTGTGTCGCCTGCGCCAGTCGAAGAACCGGTTGATACAACGCGCAAGCCCGATGCCAGGTCGCCGCATCGACCGGTTTCCGGGCAACTGACGGAACTGCTCGATGAAACCGTGGGCAATGTGCATTGTGATGATCCGTTTATGACGGCGCGCGATGTGAACGTGTACTACGGCGACAACCACGCTATTCGCAACGTGAATCTCGAAATTGGCAAAAAAGAAGTTATTGCGCTGATCGGTCCGTCGGGCTGTGGCAAGTCAACCTTTTTGCGCTGCCTGAATCGCATGAATGATTCTATCGACACGGCGCGCGTGACGGGCGACATCCGGCTGGACGGTATGGACATCTACAGCAAGGAACTCGACCCGGTTGCTTTGCGTGCGCGCGTTGGCATGGTTTTTCAGAAAGCGAATCCGTTCCCCAAGAGCATTTACGACAATGTGGCCTATGGCCCGCGAATTCATGGTCTCGCCGCGGATCGTGCGGAACTCGACAATATTGTGCATACCAGTCTTGAGCGCGCTGGCCTGTTGCAGGAAGTAAAAGACCGGCTTGACGAACCCGGTACCGGCTTGTCAGGCGGACAGCAACAGCGCTTGTGTATCGCGCGAACCATCGCGGTAAACCCCGAAGTTATCTTGATGGATGAGCCCTGTTCGGCGCTGGATCCTATCGCCACGGCGCGCATCGAAGACCTGATGGATGAGCTGTCGGAAGACTACGCGATCGTTATTGTCACGCATTCCATGCAGCAGGCGGCACGCGTTTCAAAACGCGTTGCGTACTTCCACCTGGGCTTGCTCGTTGAGGTCGATGAGACCGACAGGATATTCACCAACCCGCAGCACAAGCTGACTGAAGACTACATCACCGGCAGAATCGGCTAGGAGAATCAGCCCCCAAGCCGCGCGCAGGCCCGCATAACCCGAACTTGCCGCCAGCAACTGCTAGAGTTGCTGATTTCCCGGGGGAGGGCATGTCATGAAAAAGCTGGCTACTGTGCTGGTCGCTGTGGTTGCAATCGAGCACGTCTACATCCTGGTTCTGGAGATGTTTCTCTGGACGAAACCCGCCGGCCTCAACGCGTTTGGCCTGACGCCCGAATTTGCGGCACAAACAGCGGTGCTGGCGGCGAACCAGGGGCTCTATAACGGCTTTCTGGCAGCCGGCCTGGTCTGGGCCCTGCTTAGCAGAGAACGCGGCCAGTCGTTGCGGCTGTTCTTCCTGGGGTGCGTGATCGTAGCCGGGGTGTTCGGCGCGCTGACCGCAAAACCTTCCATCCTGTTCGTGCAGGCGGTGCCGGCCTTGCTCGCATTGATTGCTACTTTGCTGGCGAACCGGAAGGTCAGCTAGCAGGGGCGGGTTTGTCGAAGTTGATCCCGGGAACGGAAACTGTGCTCCGTTCCCGGGATGTATTGATGCCGCCGCCTAGTTGTTGCGGAATTCGACGCCCAGCGTCCAGGTGCGCGGGTCGCCGTAGTAGGCCGTCAGAATATTGCCGACGCTGCGGAAGTCCTGTCCTTCAACCCGGTACTCTTCGTCAGTAGCATTCTTGATGCCGGCGAAGATCGACCAGCGGTTGCTGGCGCTCGTGTATTTGACCAGGCCATTGACGAGCCAGTAGCTGTCTTCAGTCAGTACGTCTACGTTTTCGACACTCAGTTCCATTGCATCGCGGTAGTTGGTATCAACCGTAAAGCCCAGTGTCGCGCCGCTTTGTAGCGAGGCGGTGTAGGTGCCGGCGAAGCGCCCGGTCCATTCAGGCGCAAATGCCGGTTCGTCCGCCAGCCCGTCGGCGCCTGTGAATCCGGCGCCACCGTAGCTCGTGTCCAGGTAGCCAACCTGTGCCGCAAACTGCCATGCATCGGATGGGAACCAGAGTGCTTCGAATTCCGCACCGCTGATATCCATCTCAGCCGCGTTCAAAACCGGGAAGCGGAAATCGACACCGTCGCCCTCGGAAACGCGTGCCTGGAAGTCGTCGTACTTACTCGTAAAGATGGCGTAGTTGGCGCGCAGCTTGCCGTCCGCCACTACGGTCTTGGCGCCAAACTCAGCGGTCCATACCGTTTCGGGATCGTAAGTACTGACATCGGCGGCGCTG
The DNA here is from genome assembly GCA_030425905.1 of Gammaproteobacteria bacterium. GTDB lineage: Bacteria > Pseudomonadota > Gammaproteobacteria > Steroidobacterales > Woeseiaceae > UBA1847. The sequence goes on along the minus strand of JAUHZT010000048.1, from coordinate 6,987 downwards.
TTTGCGCGACCGTTGAAACCGCCACTCTTGAAGCCATTGGCCACGCGGCCGTAGAAGCGGATGTCGTCCGAGAGTGCATAGTCGAGCGTCACTGTCGGTGTTACGTCATCCCAGCTCTCCTTGGCAGTGAACGCAAATGCCGGGTCTGCGTTGCCCAGCACGGCTGAGAAGGTACTCGTAGTACGGTCGTACTCCTTTTCTTCGTCGGTATAGCGTACGCCGAGGCCAAGGTTCCACGCATCTGACAGTGCGATGTCAACCTGACCAAAAACGGCGTAGCTCTTGGTGCGCAGGCGATCATCAATGGTGCGCAGAAAGTCGACGGGGAAACCGCCGAACAGCAGAAAGTCATCGGCGTAAGCCTCCTGGTGCGAAGGCATGTCTTCGTCGAGGTAGTAGAGGCCGGCAACCCAGTTCAGTCTGCCGCCGTTGTTGCCAAGTAGCTGGAATTCCTGGCTGAACTGATCCTTGTCGATCGCAACGAGCACGTCGCCGAGTTCGAGTTCGGTCGCATCGATATCAATGTACAGGTCGGCATCGAGTTCGCGGTATGCCGTGATAGAACGTAAACGTACATTGTCGCTCACGTCCCAGTTCATGGTGAGGTGAGCACCCGAATTGTCGACGACCTGACCTTCACCATTGGTGAATGATGAAGTCGACGCGAAACCCCAGTCACCGGTCGGTGCTGGCATGCGTTCAACGACGCCAGCCAGAAAGTCGATGGAGGTTAGCTCGGCCTGCGGGCGACCCATTGACAGCGCTACGTCTTCGCGTGACGAATCAACTGCGAGTTCAAATTCGAGGTTGTCGCTCGCATCCCAATGCAGCTTTACGCGGCCCACTGCGGTGTCTTCATCGTTGTATTTCTGGTTGCTGAGCGGGTCATCGACAAAGCCGTCGCGCTTGTCAACGAGCGCACTGACGCCGAGTGACAGGCTGTCAGTCAGCGGTCCGGCAATATAGCCCTTCGCCTGGACGCGTTCATAGTCGCCGACGAGCAGGCCCGCTGCGATTTCAAATTCATCGCCGGGTGACTTGGTGATCAGGCGAATGGCGCCTCCGGGGGTGTTTTTGCCGTACAAGGTACCTTGGGGTCCGCGCAGCACTTCAATGCGCTCGACATCAAACAGTTTGAACAGCGCGCCCTGGATACGCGTCATGAAAACGTCGTCAAGGTAGACACCGACAGCCGGGTCAAATGTCTGCAATGCATCGGGCTGGCCAACGCCGCGGATGAAAACGTTGACACTCGAGTTCGAACCGCGCCCGCGCGCAATGTTCAGGTTAGGTACGGCCCCCTGGATTGAGTCCAGGTTATCGGCCTGTAATGCGGCGAGGTCGTCGCTGCTAAAGGCCGAAATTGCCATCGGTACGTCCTGCAGCGCCTGTTCGCGACGCTGGGCGGTAACGACAATTTCCTCAAATGGATCATCTGCCGCGCCGGACTGGGCGAGCACGGCGCCGGGTGCGCCGAGAAACAGGCCGAGCGGCGAAAGCACGGCGACAGAGAGCTGAAATCTTCGAATATGCATGGAATTCCCCCAACAGAGCCGGACGCGCAGCGCATCGCAGCTATTCAACGAACGTTGAAGGGATACTAGTTCAACGTTCGTTGAATGGCAATAGCCGCCGCGGCCACCCCGCGGTCACGCGGCGCACGGGGCCCTAGCGGGATTTTTTACTGCACAGCTCGCGGAATCCGGCCGCCACGAAACGCGGCATGCGTTCGATGATGCCGTCCATATCGTCGGAGTGGCAGATGCCGCCGGAGAGATTGTCGAGCCGGCCGGTCTCGGCGATGGTCAGCGTCAAGGCGCCGGAGAGGATGTGATAGCTCCAGTACAGATCCTCATCCGTACTGTCAGGCAGGGCCTTGCGCAAGGCTTCGATAAAGCGGCTGACGAGCGGATCGAAGTAGCGGGTCATCAGCTCGCCGCCCCATTCGGCGGAACTGTTGATGTTCGCGACCAGCCGGAAATAATACTGCCACTCATCGTGCTGATTGCGCAGGAGCTCCAGCAACGGGTGGGTGAACGCATCGATAATTTCTTCCACCGTCGGGGCATCGTCCGGGTGCCGCTGTTCGACAGCGCGCAGGGCATCCAGACGGATCTCATTGAGATGGGCGGCCCGGCGCAACATGACCTGGTCGAACAGGTCGCGCTTGGACTTGAAGTGGTAATAAGCCAGCGACACGTCGGCTTCTGCCTTACTCATGATCTGGCGCACAGATACGCCTTCATAAGTCTTGATTGCAAACAGTTCCTCGGCGGCATCAAGGATGCGTTCACGCGTCGGGTGACCGTTTGCGAGCGGTTCGGCAGTGCTCCGATTCGGTGTGTTCAACAGCTTTCTCCTTGAGGTCAGGGCATGCGTGGCAGGCCCGGATGACGGTGTCCATAACGCGCAATCCAGCCGTATGCCGCACTACACCGTGCCACACACGTTAGCGAGGCACGGTTTGAATTTCAACAACTGTTGAATTAGTATTCAACGATCGTTGAAATCCAGGCGGCCGTACGTGCTGCCTTTTCCGAGGGGGTTCCAAATGGCGTGGTTTTCACCAGCATCCTTGCTGGTTCCGGACATGATTGCCCTCAATGCGGCACACCGGCCGGGCAGGGCAGCTGTAATCGACGGCGAACGGTCGTGCAACTGGGCCGAGTTTGCCGCGGGCACAGGGGCACTGGGCAATGCCTTGCGGTCGGCGGGCCTGCGCAAGGGTGATCGCGTCGTGGTACTGATGCAGAACAGTTTCGAAATGGTCGAAGCCATGTTCGGTGTGTTGTGTGCGGGTATGGTGGCCGTGCCGCTGAATGTATCGATAACCGACGACGCAGTGGCCGCAATGATTGCGAACAGTCGCGCACGGGCACTCATCGCCTCCGACCCGCACCTGGACCGTGTAGATCAGATTCGCGAACAGATCGAGTCGCAGATTGAGACGCGGTTCCTCGCCCCGGATGCTGCCCGCCCAGGCTGGCTGGACTACGTTGCGTTTCGCGACAGCGGCCGGGGTGCAGCCGCGCCTGTCGACATCGCGCCCGGCGACGAATGCAATATTATTTACAGCTCGGGCACCACCGGTCTGCCCAAGGGTATCGTGCACGACCATTACTGCCGCGCGGCCTGGGCCAGCGAAATGGCGATAAGCCTGCGCTACCACTCGGCGGCGAGAACGCTGTGCAGCCTGGGTTTGTTCTCAAACATCAGCTGGGTGGCGATGCTGGCGACGATTGCGGTTGGCGGAACCATAGTGCTGCAGCGGCGTTTTTCGGTTACGGAGTGGTTCGAGATCGTGAGTCGCGAGCGCATCACGCACACGGCCATGGTACCGCTGCAATTCCAGAAAATTCTCGACGGGCTTGAGCAAAATACGCAGGACCTCAGTAGTCTCGATGCCTACATGTGCTGTGGGTCGCCGCTGGCCAGCGCGACCAAGCGCGCCATTCGTGACCGTCTGCCGGGCCAGTTCATCGAGCTGTACGGTTTGACTGAGGGCCTGGTGACCATTCTTGACCCGGAAGATCTCGAACACAAGACAGAGTCTGTCGGCCTGCCATGCCCCGGACAGTCCATCGCAATTGTGGACGACGACGGTGTGCAACTGGAAACCGGTGGTGTGGGCGAGATAGTGGGGCTCAGCCGATTCATAATGGCGGGCTACCTCGACAACGATGCAGCTAACGAAGCGGCCACCTGGCAGCACCCGTCCGGGCAACGCTGGCTGCGCACCGGCGATATAGGTCGCCTCGATGACGAGGGCTACCTGTATCTTGTCGACCGCAAAAAGGACATGATCATTTCGGGCGGACAAAACATCTACCCGGCAGATATCGAGGAAGTGCTGTTGCGTCACGATGCCGTCAGGGAGCTGGCTGTGATCGGCGTCAATAGCCGCAAGTGGGGTGAGACACCGCTGGCCGTGGTGGTGCTTGCTGACAACGAGGAAATTGATGCCGACGCCCTGACAGCCTGGGCGAATCAGCATCTCGGCAAACAACAACGAATTGCCGCAACCGTTTTTGTCGATGAGTTGCCGCGTAACCCGAACGGTAAGGTGCTCAAACGGGAGCTTCGTGACCGCTTTGCCGATGTCGTTTTCTAGGAGCAACACGTGACTGCCAGCTTCGATGAGCACTTTTTTACCAGCAGCGACGGACTGCAGCTCTATTACCGTGAGTTTGGCGCGAACAATGCGGGTACTCCGGTCATCTGCCTGCCAGGGCTGACGCGCAACAGCCGCGACTTCGAACGCATCGCTGCGCGAATCGGCAAGAGCCGACGTGTGATAACGCCGGATTTTCGCGGTCGCGGCAAGTCCGCAAGAGACCCTGAATGGCAGAACTATCATCCGGCAACCTACGTTGCCGATACGCTCGCGTTACTGGCCGCCTTGGAGATTGATCGCGTCATTGTGATTGGCACCTCGCTTGGCGGCCTGTGCGCGATGGGCCTGGCCGCCGCCCGCCCGGGGTTGGTCAGTGCGGTGGTCATGAACGATATCGGCCCGGAAATTAATCCGGCCGGTGTCGCGCGCATCCAGTCCTATACAGGCCGGCTTACACCCGTGCGAAATTGGGACGAAGCGGTGCAACAGACGCGTGAAGTTTACGGCAAGTGGCTGCCGGGACTGGACGAAGCAGACTGGCTGTCGATGGCGCAGCGCGCGTACCGTGAAGGTGCTGGTGGTGTGCCAGAGCTGGATTTCGACCCTGCTATAGGCCGGGCAATTCGCGAGCTACCGCCGGCAGGCGCCGATCCGTGGCAACTGTTTGATGCGCTAATAGATACGCCTGTCACACTGCTTTGGGGTGTCGAGTCGGACATACTGAGCAGCGAAATAATTGCATCGATGCAAGCGAGAAAGCCGAACTTGAAAGTGGTGCCCGTTGCGAATCGCGGTCATACACCATTGCTCGATGAACCCGAATGCGTAACCGCAATCGACGAACTCCTGAGGGACGTCCCATGAAACATACTATTCTGCTCGGCGCGCTGCTGGCACTGGCCGCATGCAACACGGAGCAAGTCGAAGTTTCGAGTGCACCTGCATTCAATATTGATGCGCAGCGAATTACGGTATCCGGCGTTTCATCAGGTGCGTATATGGCCGGGCAACTGCATGTAGCGCATTCGGCGCTGTTCAGCGGCGCCGCGCTGCTTGCTGGCGGCCCTTACCGCTGTGCGGCGGGTAATATCCAGAAAGCGCTCGGCGCGTGTATCTCGGGCGGCGATATCGATGAACCGGGATTGCTCGAGTACGCACGTACTGCGGCAGACGCCGGTCAAATCGACAGTCTGGAAAACCTTGCACATGATCCGGTCTGGTTATTCCACGCTGCGAATGACGCCGTAGTAAGCGCCGAAATGACGCAGGCGGCTGCTTCTTTCTATAGCCATTTTACGGCAGCCGATTCGATAGTGGTTGTCAGCGATGTCGCGGCGGTGCATGGCATGCCGACGCTTGAGACAGGCGTAGCCTGCGACACGATGGCTGCGCCATTTCTGAATGCCTGCGACTACGATGCAGCCGGCGAGCTTTTGCGCGCGCTGTATGGCGAGCTGCAGGGCAGGGTGGCGGCAAGCGGGCAACTCGTGCCAGTCACGCTACCGGACGCGGCGTCGGCCTCGATGCTTGAAGAAGCGCTGCTATACGTACCCACCGCCTGCGGCACCGGCGCAAGTTGTGGGCTGCACGTTGCGTTGCACGGCTGCAATCAGTCCGTCGAGAAAGTCGGCGACGCGTTTGCACGCGGTGCTGGCTACAACGAATGGGCGGAGTCAAATAATTTACTGGTTCTCTATCCGCAGGTGGCCAGCAGTAAACTGATGCCCATGAACCCGCTCGGCTGCTGGGATTGGTGGGGCTACACGAGCGAAGACTACGCTAACCAGAACGGCGCTCAGGTGCGCGCGATCAAATCCTTACTGGACAAGCTTGCAGGAAGAACCCTTTGAGTTTCGCATGGGCCTTGTTCCTGCTGTACCTCGCGGGCACCGGCTGGCTGGGCTGGCGCGGCTACCGGCGCACAAGCGGCTTTGGCAGTTACGCGGTCGGTGATCGCAACATGCACCCATTGATCGTCGGTATTACGCTCGCGGCAAGCGTGTCGTCCGCCGCAACCTTTATCATTAATCCTGGCTTTGTCTATGTGGACGGGTTCAGTGCATTCTTCCACATGGTGGTTGGAGTAGGCATTGGCTTTATCGTGATGTTGTCGGTGCTTTCCTTTCGCTTCCGGCGAATCGGCGCCGAGAATCAGGCACTGACCATTCCCGACTGGATTGGCAAGCGTTACAAGTCGGCCGGGTTTTCACTGTACTTTGCATTCATTAGCCTGCTTGCGTTCGCATTCGTAGTACTGCTTGTCGGCGGCATTTCGATCGTCATGCAGTCCTTGCTTGGCGTCTCAAATGTCGTGGCGCTGGTGATCACACTGGTGTTTGTCACCGGTTATGTGTTCATCGGCGGTACCTACGCACATGTATTGACGAACATGCTGCAGGGCAGCCTGATGATTCTCGTGACGATTGTCGTGCTGGCATCGTGCATCTGGATCGCGATGCAGCAACCGGTATCGATACTGGAGGGGCTGCGCTCAATCGATCCTGGTCTCATCGCGCCGGTAAATACTGCAAGCAAGTTGTTCAACGATACCTTCTCTATTTACGTCGCCGGTTTTGTCGTTGGCGCCGTCATTGTTTGCCAGCCGCACATCCTTACCAATGCGCTGTACGTAAAAGATGATCGAAACGTCAAACGGTATATTGGCGTTTTTACCGTTGTTTTTTTCCTTTTTCAGCTACTGGGTGCCGTGGGCTTCTTTGCCCACTTCGCAGTGCCGGATGCCGCCCTTGTTGACGCGACATCGGGGCAGTTCCGCCAGGACCTCGTGATGACGATGTACCTGAAGTCCGTGTTCCCGGAGTGGGTGTTCACGATAATCAGTGTCGTGCTGCTTGCCGCCGCCATGTCCACGC